>JAJYCT010000524.1 GCA_021778125.1 Myxococcales bacterium | reverse complement strand
CGCGCGGCGTGGGGGCCGTCGAGCGCGGGGGGGGCGCGCCCCTCGCGCAGGACGGCCGTGGGCATCGTGGAGGCGCCGATCCGGCCGCGGCGATCCGCCCCGCGCCGGCCGGGACGCGCGCGCCCCGGGCGCACGAGGCGTCCGCGGGCTAGTCTGACGGCCCTCGTGGCCCTGCACATCGTCACCCCGCTCGTGGAGTCGGCCCCGCTCGCGCGCGCGAGCGGCGCGCGCACGTGGATGAAGCTCGAGTCGCTGCAGCCCTCGGGCTCCTTCAAGCTCCGGGGCCTCGGTCTCGCGTGCGAGGAGGCGCGCGACGCGGGCGCGACGCACCTCGTCTCGTCGTCGGGCGGCAACGCGGGGCTGGCGGTCGCCTACGCGGGCCGGATGCTGCGCATGCCGACGAGCGTCTTCGTGCCGCGCACGACGTCGGCCCGGATGATCCAGAAGATGCGCGACGAGGGCGCGACGGTGCAGGTGCACGGCGACGCGTGGGACGACGCGCACGCCGAGGCGCTGCGCGCGGCCGGCGCGGTGGGCCGCTTCTACGTGCACCCGTTCGACTCGCCCGCCGTGTGGCGCGGCAACGCGTCGCTCGTGCACGAGGCCCGCGAGCAGGGCGTGAAGCACCCCGGCGCGGTGGTCGTCGCCGTCGGCGGCGGCGGGCTGCTCAGCGGCGTGCTCGCCGGGATGCACGCGGTGGGCTGGGCCCAGGTGCCCGTGCTCGCCGTCGAGACGCACGGGGCGGCGTCGCTGCACGCCGCGATGAAGGCCGGCGAGCCCGTGGACATCGGGCGCATCGACACGATCGCCACGACGCTCGGCGCGCGTCGCGTGTGCGCGCGCGCGCTCGCGTGGACGCGCGAGCACCCGGTCACGGCGTGGCAGGTGTCCGATCGGCAGGCCGTCGACGCGTGCCTGCGGTTCGCCGACGATCACGGGCTCGTCGTCGAGCCGTCGTGCGGCGCGGCGCTCGCCGCGGTCTACGGGCGCGCGGCGCCGCTCGAGGGGGCGGCGTCGGTGCTCGTCGTCGTGTGCGGCGGGGCAGGGGCCACGCCGGCCGATCTGGTGCGCTGGGACCAGACGCTCCCGCGCTGACGCGCTCGCGCGCGGCCGCGCTCAGCGCGCGAGCTTCGCCGCGTACGAGTAGGCCGTGTACGCCGCGAGGACGTGACAGATCCAGCCGAGCATCCCGCCCGAGCCGATCCAGAGGCCGGGCGTGACGACGAGCCAGAACAGGCCGCGCAGGAACTTGCCGTTGTAGAACTGCCCGACGCCGGGGACGAAGAACGACAGGGTGGCGGCGACTCCGGGGCTTGGCGTGAAGCGGTCGGCCATGACGGTGCCTGGAAGGTGCGCACGCTCGAGCCACGGCGCACGTGGAGAACTAGAACGCGCCGACGCCGTCCGGCGTCCCCAGGCCCGTGGGGCCGTCGTACCCGGCCTCCGCGGTGCAGAGGTAGCTGCCGCCGCAGCTGCCGTTCGAGCCGCTCGTCACGTCGAAGAGCGACGACGGCGCCCCGTACGCGTAGCTCGTGGGCTGGCTCGACCACCCGCCGCCGCTCAGCGCGTACACCGACGCGACGATCGGGGAGGCCACGCTCGTGCCCCCGTAGACCTGCCAGCCGCCGCGGTGGCCGTACGTCTCGTAGACCGCCACGCCCGTGTACGGATCGGCGACCGCCGACACGTCGGCCACCGTGCGGTTGGCGCAGCCGGTGTCCTTCTGCCACGACGGCTTGGGGACGTACGCGCTGCAGCCGCTGCCCGCGCCGCTCCAGGCTGTCTCGCTCCACCCGCGCGCGTTCGACGCCTTGCTGAGCGACGTGCCGCCGACCGCCGTCACGTACTGCGACGACGCGGGGAACTCGACGCCGTAGCCGTTGTCCCCCGAGCTCGCCGTGATCGCGATGCCGGGGTGGTCGTAGTGCGTGTCGCCGGCGGACGCCGAGCTCTCCGAGCCGCCGTAGCTGTTGCTGATCGCGATCGCGCCGAGCCGCGCGGCGGTGTCGACCGCGGTGTCGAGGTCCGCCTGGCCCGAGCTCTTCGCCTCGACCAGCACGATCTTGCAGCCCGGGCAGATGGCGCTGACCATGTCGACGTCGAGCGCCTGCTCGGTGGCCCAGCCCGAGTTGTTGGTCGGGTAGGAGGTGCCGCCGCTCTGATCGACCTTGCGGAAGCAGCCGTTCGCGGTGGTGCACGCCGGCAGCCCGAAGTACGACCGGTAGACGCCCAGATCGCTCTCGGCGTTCGGGTAGCCGTCCGCGTCGACGATCGCGACGGTCATGCCTGCACCGCCGGTGCTGGAGGGCAGCTTGTACGCGGACTGCAGGTCTGCGGGGCCGTAGCCGCTGGGGGTCGACGACGTGCGGGGCTTGCCGTCGGGGCCGAGGCGCACCTGGGCGTGGCAGCGGGCCTCGCCGGGCGCCGCCGGGCCGCACGTCTTGGCGACGCCGCCCGGGGCGCCCATGGCTTCGCTCGAGGCCTGCAGGCTCTCGGCGCCCGGATCGGCGCTGCTGCAGCCGGTGCCGAGCACCGCGATCGTGGACACGACGGACGCGACGAGGGCGAGACGAGTCGAGCGGAGCATGTGCGACCTCCCGGTGTGGCTGGTGAGGATGTGCCACATCGGAGCCGGTCGTCAACACACGGGGAGGCCTCGCGCAGGGCGGGCCCGGCCGCGCGACGCGTCCTCGCTCGCTCTGGGCGCCCCCGGCAGGAGTCGAACCTGCGGCCAACGCTTTAGGAAAGCGCTGCTCTATCCACTGAGCTACGGGGGCGGGGCGAGCCCCCTCTTCTAGCGCCGTTCCCCGCCGACATCGAGCACCGTTCGACGGGTCGCCGCGGTCGCTCCCTCGTCGCCCCCCCCGGGGGTCGCTTGACGGGCGACCGCCCGGGATGCGACGCAAGAGCGAGAAGGAGTCCCGTGCCGCTGCGCTTCGCCGTGGTCCCCACGTCTCACCCCGATGCGCGTCAGATGCTGGCGCGGTACTACGCCGAGATCCGCAAGCGCTTCGGCTTCGACGTGTCCCGGCAGGCCGAGGTCGAGGACATGGACCCTCCCGGCGGCCGCTTCGTCGTCGCCTACGAGGACGAACGGCCGGTGGCCT
>JAJYCT010000523.1 GCA_021778125.1 Myxococcales bacterium | reverse complement strand
CGGATGATGCGTCCGCCCGCGCCCCGCTTCGACAGACTACTCGCCGGGCGACTCATCGATGCCTCTCGAGGCCTCAACACTTGACTCCAACCTCGACACCGCGGCCCCTGACGTGAGCGCCGACTCCGCGTCGTCCTCTCCCTGCGGGCCTGCCGGCGCGGCGATCGACGGTGGCCAAGTGGTGTGCGCGCCTGGCGAGTCGTGCATCGTTGGCTGCATCGGGTCTGGGCTCTGCATCACTGTCGACGCGTCAACCTGTCCGCCCAACACGGTCGGAGACTGCTCGGCTCTCGACTCTGGCTGCCCGTTTGGATGGCTCGAGGGGGGAACGCCCAACGCAGGTTGTTGCACCGCGGTGATGCCGACCTACTGGTGCTCCGAACAAGCGCCGCCGGTTACCGGCGGCCCGACATCCGCGAGCGACTGCATGGCCCTGGATGCAGGTGCCTTCCTCTGTGCCTGCGCACAGTAAGCCTCGGGTTCGGTCGCGCCGAGGGGCGGGCTCACCAGGTCGGCCGCCTCATGTAGGGTGTATCCGTTCGCCAGTGAGTGTGCCGTTCCAGTACGGTTGAACGCCGCCCGTGCCGCCAACGGAGAGCATGTGGCGTCCGTCGGCGCGCACCCCTTGGAGGCACTGCCCGCCTTCAACGCCGACCGCGGGCCGGTGCACATCCTGGGCGGGAGGGTGCATGCGGAGTTCCAGGCTCGCCGCGGCGCCGCCGCGCGGAACGGATCACCTCACGACGAACGAGATCGCCTGGCTCCAGTCCTGCTCTCCGGTACGGATCACGGCGCGGTACCGGAGGTGCACCGTCGTCAGGGGCTCGAGCCCGGCGATCGACGTCCGCGACTGCAGCGTCGAAGGCATGCTGCGCCACGAGGTCCCGTCGGTGCTGTACTGCCACTCGTACGAGGCGCGGCGCGCCGCCGCGGGCGCGATCACCTTTACCGTCCCCGACACGGCGCCCGCCTTCGCGTGGAAACCTCGAGCCGCGCGCACCGGCGTCTTGCGCAGCGCGAGGCCGGAGCTCTGGATGATCGACGACCCGTTCTCGGGGCTGGCATCGGCCGTCGACTGCACGTACGTCCGAAACTCCTCGAGGCGCGTGACGAGCACCTGCCGCTTCTCGTTGCGCACGGCGACGGCGCCCCTGGCGCGCGTCAGCGCGTCCGCCTCGGCCGCCTGAAGGTCGTCGATCGCCTTCTGCAGCGCGGCGAGCGTAGGCGTCGGGCTCGGAAAGTAGAAGTTGCCCGTCGCCCCCTGCACGACGCCGTCGGCGAAGATGACGAGCGCCGACACGTTGCGCGGAAGGCGGAGGACGGCGAGAGCACGATGGGTCTTGGTCACAGTGGCCATGTTGTCCGTTCCTTTCGGCGCACCGAACGACCTCGCGATCGGTGCTCTTACCCCAGGGGGACTCCCGCACGAGACGCACGACACGCACGAAGTGGCCGCGCGAACTGCAACAAGATCGGCGGCTTACGAACGCGATTCCGCTGCCGACAGAATCGGGCGCGTCGTCTCTCGCCGGAGTGCAGTGACGTGGAGCCTCCAGCACGCCCACGGCGATCACGAGGAGCGCGGCGCGTATTCGATGCACAGCGTCGTGGATCCTCATGGGAGCGGTCTGTACTTCGAGCAGGTCGGCTCGCATCTCGACGCGGTCGACGCGGATCTCGAGGACGGCCGCGCGGGTTCTTCTCGCCGCCTCGCGCATTCTTCTCACAGCGCATCGGGTCTTGATACGCGACGCTGGTATTTCGAGGAGCGTCGCTGTGATCGATTGCATCGCCTCGCTCATTCGAAGGAGAGCACGCCGGATCGTTTGCATCGCGTCGCGGATCTCGATCACAGCGTCTGTGATCTCGATCTGCGCGTCGCGTATTTCGAGGAGCGCGACGATCCTTCCGATGATCGCCTCGATCCTCTCGATCTCCGCGCGCGAGATCGAGAGCCGCGCGGCGCTCCTCTCGATCGGCGTCTCGGGGATCGAGATCCGCGCCGCGATCCTTTCGATCTCCGTCGCTCTCCTCGAGATCTCCGCGGCGCGTACCTGGATCCGCGACACGATCCTCGAGATCTGCGGCGAGATGATCTCGATCATCGTCGCGATCCTTTCGATCTCGGCCGAGCTCGACCACCGTCGCGATGCTCTCGATCGCGAGCGCGCGACGGGTCACTCCCAGACGACCGGCACCTTGTACTTGCGCAGTACCTCGTCGGCCGAGACGACCACGAGGTCCTCGACGAGCGCTTGCGCGACGAGCATTCACGAGGCGCCCTCGAAGAGCGCGACGATCTCCTCGGGAAGGGGTTCGTCGAAGCCCTTCTTCGGACGGAAGCGCCCCTTGCCCTTGCCTGGCACGCGCAGCTTCGCGGGGGACGGGCCGAGGCCGACGAGCTTCGCGCGTGGCTTGCCGGCCCTGGCGAGGATGACGACTTCACCGTTCGCGGCGCGCTCGATGAGCTCGGGCAGGTGGGCCTTGGCGGCGGCCACGTTGACGACCCGCGCCTTCATGGCGACGACCCTGCCATTCGTGACCAAGTGGGTCAACCTCGGGCGAGGCCCGGTTGTCGAGCCCCGGGCACGGCACGGGCGCGTCCGAGGTGGAGGCTGCGGGGGATGTCCGCAGCCGCGGGGCGACCTCCTCACCACGCCGCCTCCATCCCCACGCAACGGACCTACACGGTGCGATCAGATCGCCCTGCGCCCGAAGGGACCTCCCGCAGTAGTGTTAGTCCCCGTACGCGAAGCCCGCGCCGAACGAGGGGTACGTGACGTGTATCTGGCTGACGAGATACGCGACGAGTCCGACGGTGGCCGCCGCGGCGACGAGACCTCCCGTGATGAGGACGACGTTCGTAGTCTTCGCGTCGTAGCGCGCTACGCTCAACGTCGGGCTGCTCGTCCTCGACGAGGTCGGATACCTCGCCTTCGACAACCGAAACGCCGACCTGCTCTTCCAGCTCGTCAGCCGTCGCTACGAGAAGAAGAGCCTCGTTATGACCACCAACCTCGCCTTCAAGGACTGGAACACCATCTTCCCCAACGCCGCCTGCGCCACCGCTCTCGTCGAGCGCGTCGTCCACCATGCCGACGTCGTCAAGATCGCTGGCAAGAGCTACC
>JAJYCT010000110.1 GCA_021778125.1 Myxococcales bacterium | reverse complement strand
GACCGACGTGATGGGCGTCGAGCAGAGCGCCGTGTTCGTGATCCTCGGGCCGCGGGACGAGTGGACGAGCGCGCACGATCGCGAGGCGCTCGTCGCGCGCATGAGCGGCGCGTTGCGCCGGGCGCTTCCGGGGACGGCGTTCGGGTTCACGCAGCCCATCGACATGCGCGTGCAGGAGCTGCTCGGCGGCATCAAGAGCGACGTCGGGGTGAAGGTGTACGGCGACGACATCGCGACGCTCACGCGCCTTGCCGCCGACGTCGCGCAGATGCTTGCGGCCCTGCCGGGCGCCGAGGACGTGCGCGTCGAGCCGACCTCCGGCCTGCCGCTCGCGACGATCCGCCCGAACCCGGTGAAGATGGGGCGCCTGGGCGTGCGCAGCGACGAGGTCCGCGCGGCCGTCGAGGCCCTGCGCGCGGGGCGCGAGGTCGGCCAGCTCGTCGAGGGCGAGCGCCGCTTCCCGATCGCGGTGCGCCTCGACGTGCCCCCAGAGGCCGACGCCGCAGCGCTCGCGCGCGCTCCCTTCACGTTCGCCGACGGCCGGTCGGTGCCGCTCGGGGACGTCTGCGACATCACGCTCGAGGAGGGGCCGGCGCAGATCAGCCGCGAGCAGGCGCGCCGGCGCGTGCTCATCGAGGCCAACGTGCGCGGGCGCGACCTCGGCTCGTTCGTGCAGGAGCTCCAGGGCAAGCTCGGCGCCATGGCGATGCCCGCCGGCTACGGCGCGACGATCTCGGGGCAGTACGAGAACCTCGTGCACGCCGCGACGCGCCTGGCGATCATCGTCCCGGTCACGCTTGCGGTCATCTTCGTGCTGCTGTTTCTCACGTTCGGGGACGCGCGCCCGGCGCTGCTCATCTTCCTCAACGTTCCGGTGGCGGCCAGCGGCGGGATCCTGGCGCTCGCGCTGCGGAGCCTGCCGTTCTCGCTCTCGGCCGGGGTCGGATTCATTGCGCTCTTCGGCGTCGCGACGCTCAACGGCGTCGTGCTGGTCTCGAGCATCCGGCGGCACGAGATCGAGGGCGAGGCGGCGCGCGAGGCCGTGACGCACGCCGCGCACGAGCGCCTGCGCCCCGTGCTGACGACGGCGGTCGTGGCGTCGCTCGGCTTTCTGCCGATGGCGGTCGCGACGGGGACGGGGGCCGAGGTGCAGCGGCCGCTCGCCACGGTGGTGATGGGGGGCCTGGTGACGGCGACCGCGCTCACGCTCGGCCTCATGCCGGCGCTGTACGCCTGGCTGCGCGAGCAGGGCGCGAAGGCGGGCGAGCGCGAGACGCTGCTCGAGGAGAAGGCGGTGTGACGTGCCCCGGCCCGGACGGGACGACGCGAGGCGTGCGCTGCGCCTGCTGACGCTGGGGCTCGCGGTGGCGTCGGCGGTGACGCTGGCGCCGCTGTGGGCGCCGCTCGTGATGGCAGCGTGGGTGGCGGCGCTCCTCCAGCCGCCCGTCCGGAGGCTCCAGCGCGCGCTGCGCGGGCGGCGCCGGGGCGCCGCGGCCATCGTGGTGCTGCTGGTCGTGGCGGTGCTCGGACCGCTCGCAGGGGTCGTCGCGGCCGTCGTCGTCGGCGCACGCGAACTGCTGCTGGAGATGCGTGCGGCCCTCGAGGGGCAGGGGACAGTCGCCGGCGTGCTCCTCGGCAGCGGGGAGGGGGCGCCGCTGACACTGCCGCAGTGGGCGGACCTAGCGACCCGCTACGGGGCCAACGCGTGGCGGGCGCTCTCGGCGCTGGTCCGCACGTCGACGACCGTCCTGCTCGCGGCGCTGGTCTTCGTGGTGGCGCTCTACGCGCTCGCCGCGACCGGGTCGCAGAGCTACCGCTGGCTCGCGCGGCATGCGCCCCTGCCTGCGCGGGCGCTCGCGCGGCTCGCGCGCGCGTTCCACGAGACGGGGCGCGGGCTGCTCGTGGGCGGCGGCGGGACCGCTCTCGTGCAAGGGCTCGCCGCGACGGTGGCCTACGCGGCGATGGGTATCCCTCGCGCGGCGCTCCTGGGGCCTCTCACGGCGGTATGCGCGCTCGTGCCGGTCGTCGGCACGGGGCTCGTGTGGGGGCCGCTGGCGGTGGGGCTCGCCGCGGCGGGCGACTGGGCGCGCGCGGGCTTGGTCCTCGCGGTCGGCGCCGGCGTGCTCAGTCTGATCGACAACTTCGTGCGCCCCTGGCTCACGCGGCGCGGGAGCCTGCGCCTCCCGACCGTGGTCGTGCTCGTGGCCATGCTCGGCGGCATCGCCGCGTTCGGGGCGAGCGGGGCGCTGCTCGGTCCGCTGCTCGTGCGCCTGACCGTCGAGGCGCTGGCGTTCGCGCGGGAGGGGCGGGCGCCCGACGCCGGCTGACGGAGCTCCCGGGCGCCGTCCGGGCGTGCGGTGATAGCCTCGCTCCATGCGCCGTCCTCGCTCCGCGCTCTCCGGGGCCGCGGTCTGCGCGTCGCTCCTGCTGCCCGCGGCCGCCCGAGCCGCCACGCTGCAGGTGGGCCCCGGTATGGCGTTATCGAGCAGAGCGCCGCCTCGCAGAACCCGACGATCGTGACCTTCGGTGAGGAGGGGACGCCCTCGGGGTACGACACGCACCTCTTCGTGGTGAACAACACGATCGTCAACGACCTGGGCACCGGCACGTTCGTCGCCGACCCGACCCCGACGCCCGCGATCGTGACGAACAACATCCTCACTGGCGGCGGCACGCCGAGCTCGCAGGCCGGCGCGGTGCTGACGACGAACTTTACCGGCGACCCGAGCTTCGTGGGGGCCGCTGGCTACGACCTCGAGTACGAGTACGGCCTGGCGACCGACGCGGGGGTCGTCGGCGCGGACGCGGAGGTGCCCGACGCGGCCAGCGGCGGCGCGACGGACGCGGGGCGAGACGGCGGCGCGGGCCCCTCCGGGGGCGGCGGCAGGTGCGGCTGCCGCGCGGGCGCCGACGGGAGCGGAGGGCGCGTGGCGGCACTCGGGGCGCTCGCCCTCGTCGCCGCCGTCGTGTTCCGCCGGCGGAGCTCGGCGCGGTAATCCCCGCCCGGCGCGGGCGGCTCCGGCGACGCTTGCCCCCCGCGCGCGGGACCGCTACCGACAGGGGCGGATGTCGGCCGAGTTCGTCCACCTGCACGCGCACTCGCAGTACTCGCTGCTCGACGGGGCGGTGAAGGTCAAGGATCTGGTCAAGCGCGTCGCCGCCGGCGGCATGAAGGCCGTCGCCGTGACTGATCACGGCAACATGTTCGGCGCCATCACGCTCTACAAGGCCGCCAAGGACGCGCAGGTCCAGGCGATCCTCGGCTGCGAGCTCGAGGTGGCGGGGCGGGGCGGGGCCGTGCACCTGCCGGCGCTCGCCTCGAGCCTCGACGGGTACAAGAACCTCGTCTGGCTGGTGTCGCGCAGCCAGGTGCAGGGCGCGCCGCTGTCGCTCGAGGAGGTCGCGGCGCACGCCCGGGGCCTGGTCGTGATGACCGGGTGCATGGGAGGCCTCGTGCCGCAGGCGATCCTCGAGGAGGGCGAGGGGCGCGGGCGCGAGACGCTCGCCGGGCTGCGCGACGCGCTCGAGCCAGGCAGCCTGTACGTCGAGCTGCAGGACCACGGCCTGCCCGAGCAGCCGGTGCTCAACGGGATCCTCTCGCGCCTCGCCGGCGAGCTCGGGCTGCCACTCGTCGCGACCAACGACGTGCACTACGCGGCGCGCGTCGATGCCGAGGCGCACCTGTACCTCTCGTGCATCAAGACGGGGCGCTCGTACGAGGAGGCCAAGGAGCGCCACCACGGCTCGAGCGAGATGTTCCTCAAGTCGCCCGACGAGATGGCGCAGCTCTTCTCGGCGAGCCCGGAGGCCGTGAAGAACACGCTCGCCGTCGCCGAGCGGTGCAAGGTGAAGCTCAAGCTCGGCGAGCCGATGCTCCCGAGCTTCAAGGTGCCCGAGGGCTACGACACCGAGGGCTACTTCCGCCACGTCGCGCGCCAGGGGCTCGAGCGGCGCTTCGAGGAGCTCGCCGTCCAGGGGCGCCCGGTCGACCGCGAGGCCTACAAGAAGCGCCTCGAGATCGAGCTCGGCGTCATCGCCGGGATGAAGTTCCCCGGGTACTTTCTCATCGTCTGGGACTTCATCCGGCACGCCAAGGAGAGCGGCATCCCCGTGGGGCCGGGGCGCGGCTCGGGCGCGGGGTCGATCGTCGCGTACGCGATGCGGATCACCGACCTCGATCCCATCCCGTACAACCTCCTCTTCGAGCGCTTCCTCAATCCGGAGCGCGTCAGCATGCCGGACTTCGACGTCGACTTCTGCATGGACCGGCGCGACGAGGTCATCGCGTACGTCCAGCGCAAGTACGGCGAGGAGAGCGTCGGCCAGATCGCGACGTTCGCGGAGCTCAAGAGCAAGAGCGTGGTCAAGGACGTGGCGCGGTGCATCGGCATCACGCCCGTCGAGGCACAGGGGATCGCCAACCTCATCCCGCGCAAGACGCCCGCCGAGACGTACACGATCGCCGAGTCGCTCGAGATCGAGCCGAAGCTCAAGCAGCTGTACGAGGGCGACGCGCGCGTGCGCGAGCTGCTCGACCAGGCGCGCAAGCTCGAGGGGCTGACGCGCCACGCGGGCAAGCATGCCGCCGGCATCGTCATCAGCGAGGGCCCGCTCTGGGACCACGTTCCGGTCTTCCGCGACGAGAAGAGCAATGCGCTCGTCACGCAGTACTACAAGGAGGACGTCGAGCAGGCGGGCCTGGTCAAGTTCGACTTCCTGGGCCTCAAGACGCTTACGGTTCTGGACATCGCCGTGCGCCTGGTCAACGCGCGCCCGCGAGGCTCCTCCCGTGGGGATCCGGGGCCCGTCCCGGACCTGCCGGGCTTCGTCGACGGCAAGCTCGACCTGTCGCGCATCCCGCTCGACGATCCGGCGACGTACAAGCTGCTCGCGTCGGGCGAGACCAAGGGCGTGTTCCAGCTCGAGTCCGACGGCATGCAGCGCCTGTTCACGAGCCTCAAGCCCGACGGGTTCGAGGACATCGTCGCCGCGGTGGCGCTCTACCGCCCGGGGCCGATGGGCGCCGGGATGCACGAGGACTTCGTCCGCCGCAAGCACGGCCTGGCGCCGATCGCCTCGCTGCACCCGCTCATCGACGACATCGTCGCGCCGACCTACGGCGTCATCGTCTACCAGGAGCAGGTCATGCAGATCGCGCAGAAGCTCGCCGGCTACTCGCTGGGCGGCGCCGACCTGCTCCGCCGCGCGATGGGCAAGAAGAAGCCCGAGGAGATGGCCAAGCAGAAGAGCGTCTTCGTCGACGGCGCCACGAAGAACGGCGTCGCGCTCGAGGACGCCGAGCGCATCTTCGGCCTGCTCGAGTTCTTCGCGGGCTACGGCTTCAACAAGAGCCACTCGGCCGCGTACGCCCTCATCACCTATCAGACGGCGTGGCTCAAGGCGCACTACCCGGTGGAGCTGCTCTGCGGCATCCTGACGAGCGACAAGGACCGCATCGACAAGGTCGTGCGGACGATCGCCGACGCGCGCGCGATGGGCGTCACCGTGCTCCCGCCCGACGTCAACGAGAGCGACACGGACTTCAAGGTCGTCTACACGCACCCGGTCGGCGACCGGCCGCTGCGGCGCAGCGAGAAGGTCCACGACGCGCTGGGTCCGCAGATCCGCTTCGGGCTCGGGGCCGTCCGTGGCCTGGGCGGCGCGGCGCTCGAGGCGGTCTTCGAGGCGCGCGCCGACGGGCCGTTCCGCGATCTGTTTGACCTGGCCGCGCGCGTCGATGCCAAGCGCGTCAACAAGGCGGTCTTCGAGGCCCTCGTGCAGTGCGGGGCGTTCGACACGACCCTTAACGAGCGCGGCGTGTCGCGCGCGCGGGCGTTCGCCTCGGTCGACGTGGCGCTCGAGCGGTCGCGCGCGGCGAGCCGCGACCGCGAGGCGGGGCAGACGAGCATGTTCGGCATGTTCGACGCGGCCCCGAGGGTGGCGTCGGCCTCGAGCGCGGGCGACTACGCCGAGTGCGAGGCCTGGGACCGCAAGGAGCTGCTGGTCCGCGAGCGGCAGGCGCTCGGCTTCTACGTCTCGGGCCACCCCCTCGAGCGCTACGTGAAGGGTGAGGCGGCGCTCGCGAAGGTCGGCGCGACGCCGCTCGCCGAGTGCGCCGGCATGGACGACTGGGCGGTCGTCAAGGTCGCCGGCATGGTCGAGGGCTATCGCGAGCGCGTCTTCAAGGACGGCGGGGGCAAGATCGCCTTCTTCGAGGTCGAGGACCTGACCGGGCGCGTGAACGTGAAGATGCGCGCGCGAGAGATCGACCAGTACGCGCACGTGCTCACGGCCGGCGAGCCCGTGCTCGTTGAAGGCAAGGTGAGCTTTCCGCGGCGCGACGAGGACGAGCCCGAGGAGGTCGAGGGGCCGCGCGAGCCGACCATCCTGCTCAACGCGGTCCGGCCGCTGGCGGACGCCGTGCGCGAGGGCACCAAGTCGATCGCTCTACGGGTCCGGGCGGACCGCACGCGCCCGGCGGATCTGGCCAGCCTGGCGCGCGTGCTGGGGGGGGCGAAGGGCAACTGCCCCGTGGCCCTGTACGTGAGCTTCCCCGACGGGGCCGAGGCCGTGCTGACGCTGGGCGAGGCGTGGCGAGTCGACGTCGGCGACGGCCTGCTCTCGGGCATCGAGCGCATCTTCGGCGAGCAGGTGGCGGAGCTGCGGTAGATCGGACGGCGGGGTGGGCCGTCCAAGGGGGCACGCCGGTCGCGTGTCGCGACCCGTGGAGGTTCCCATGCGAGCTACCCTGCTCTGCTTCAGCGCCCTGGCCCTCGTCGGCTGCGGCGGCGCCGCCACCAGCTACGTGAGGTCCGACGCGTCGACCCTGGGACGCGTCGTCGTCTATCGCAACGGAGTGGCGTACTTCGAGCGCACGGCGCGCGTCGACGACGACAAGCTGACGCTGGCCGTCCCCGCGGACAAGATTGACGACTTCCTCAAGTCGCTGAGCGTCGTGGACGCGCGGACGGGCGAGCCGACGCCCGTGTCGTACCCGATCACGCCCGGCGCCGAGGCGACCGGAACCGGCCTGGTGGACCTGAAGATCGACCTGCCCGGGCACCGGCCGCACGACCTCCGGCTGTCGTACGTGACGGAGGCGCCCGCGTGGAAGTCGAGCTACCGCGTCGTGCTCGGCGAGGACAAGAAGGTCGATCTGCTCGGCTCCGCGATCGTCGACAACACGTCGGGCGAGGACTGGCGCAACGTGCGGCTCGGCGTGGAGGCGAGCTCGGCGCTGTCGTTCCGCTTCGATCTGCGCTCGGTGCGCCTGGTCGAGCGCGAGACGCTGCAGGAGACGGCGCTCTTCGCGCTCGCGCCCCCGACTGGGCAGGCGACCTACGGGGGCGCGCCGCCGCCGGCAAGCAAGATCCTGGGCGACGTGGGCGACGACGTTCTCGGTCCAGACGCGCAGGACGAGGTCGCGCAGGCGGAGCCTGCGGGCGGCCCGGGCGTGAGTGCCACGGCGCCGATGGCCTCGGCGGCCGGCGGGGGGCGCACGAGTCGGCCGCCGGCTCCGTCCCGGAAGACGACGGCCGATCCCATCTCCGCGCTCGCGCGGCGCCTGCAGCAGGAGCGTGGGCCGATCACCGTCGAGGGCTACGCGAACGTAGGCGACGCCGACAAGCAGGCCGCCTCGCTCGATCGCGCCAACCGGCTCCGCCGGACACTTGTCGCGCACGGCGTGGACGCGAGCCGCATCGTCGCGGTGGGCAAGGGCATGCAGGCGGGCCGCGCCGGGGGCGCCCGCGTCGTCGAGGCCGCCGGCGCGGTCGCCAAGGCCACGCCGGCGTCGGGACCGGCCGGCCCGCTCGATCCCATCGGCACGTCGCACTTCGAGTCGAGCCAGACGATGACCGTACCCAAGGGCACGTCGGCCATGATTTCGATCCTGCACACGGCGACCGAGGGCGAGGTCGTCTACCTCTACGACCCCGACGGCGCGCGCGGCAACGCGCAGTTTGCGTTCCGGTCGCTGCGCCTGCGCAACCCCACCGACTCGCAGCTCGAGAGCGGCCCGGTCAGCGTCTTCGGCGAGGGCCGCTTCATCGGAGAGGGTCTGAGCGAGCCGATCCCGGCGCACCAGATCGCGTTCGTCCCGTTCGCCCTGGACCGCCAGATCGTCGTCGATCGCGCGGGCGGCGAGCGCGACGAGATCGCGCGTATCCTCACCGTCAGCCGGGGCGTGTTCCAGACGCAGGCGCAGCACGTCCGGCGCACCACGCTGACCTTGCACAACCGCCTCCCCACGAAGGCCGTCGTCTACGTTCGGCACGTCGTCGCGCCCGGTTACCGCGCCTCCCAGGCGCCGGGCAACCCCGAGCACGTCGCCGGCGCCGATCTGTACCGCGTCGAGGTCGACGGCCTCGGCCAGCGGGAGATCGTGCTCGACGAGTCGACGCCCGTGTACCGCACGGCTGACCTGCGCACGCAGGACGGCATAGACCTGGTGCGCGTCTACCTCACCTCGCCGGTCCTCCAGGGCCCTCTCAAGGGTCAGATCGAGGAGCTCGTTCGCACGCAGAAGGAGATCGGCGACGGCGAGCAGCGCGTGGCGATGCTGCGCGAGCAGATGGGCGAGTACCGCGAGCGGATGGACGAGCTGCACGCGCAGATCGTGACGCTGCGCGCCGTCCGCACGGCGGGCCCCCTGATGGTCAACCTCGAGAAGAAGCTGCAGGAGGTGAGCGACCGGCTCTCGAAGGCCACGATCGACCTCGTCGCCCTCGAAGAGAAGCTGATGCTCGCGCGCATCAGGTTCCAGGACGGCGTGGCCGATCTGTCGCTCGACGCGGACGGCGGCAAGGTCGCCGGCGCGGGCCCGTAGCGACCTGCCGTATACTGGCGGGACATGGAAGCTGACCCCGTCGTCGTGACCAACGCCATCGTACCCGTGGGGGCGGGTCGCGTGGACATCGGACAGCGAGACCACAACGAGGACCACATCCTGGTCCGCCCGGAGCTCGGGCTCTTCGTCATCGCCGACGGCGCCGGAGGCCACAACGCGGGCAACGTCGCCAGCGCGCTGGCGTCGACGACGGTCGCCAACGTCTTCGAGAGCAGCGCCAAGGCGATGGAGGGGCGCCCGGAGATGGACGACCTGGGCCTGTACACGATGGCCCGGCGCCTGGCGACCGCCGTGCAGCGGGCCAACGGCGAGGTCATCGACGTCGCCAAGCGCACCGAGAAGTACCAGGGCATGGGCACGACGATCGTCGCCGTGGCCTTCTCCACAGCCGGCGATCTCGTCCACGTCGCGCACGTCGGCGACAGCCGGTGCTACCGCCTGCGCAGCGGGCTCCTCGAGCTGCTGACGGTCGACCACTCGCTGCTCAACGAGGTACTCGAGACGCACCCGGACGCCGACGACGCGCTGCTCGCGAAGATGCCGCGCCACGTGGTCACGCGGGCCCTCGGCATGGAGGACACGGTGCGCGTGGCGGTGCGATCGCTGCGCGTGCTGCCCGACGACCTGTACCTGCTCTGCACCGACGGCCTGACCGGCGCGCTCGACGACGAGCGCATCGAGGAGATGCTCGGCGAGGCGCGGCTGCCGTCCGATCACGCCAAGGCGCTCATCGACGCCGCGCTCTCCGCGGGCGCGCAGGACAACATCGCGGCGCTCGTCGTCGCGTGCGAGACGGCCGCGGAGCCGCCGCGGCGCCGCCCCTCGGCCCGGCCGCCCAGGCCCTCGCCTTCACCGCCGCCCCCGCCGGTCGACCTGCCGCCGCCGCGTCGGCCGGCCGGATCTGCGCCGGAGATCATCGTCCTGGGCGTCGAGACGCACGTGGTCCCGGTCGAGAGCGCGAGCGCTAGCCTGCTCGACGCCTTGGGACGGTTCACGCGTCTGCGCCAGCCGAGTGTCCCGGAGGTGGCTCACCCCAAGCCCGCGCGGTGCGGCGAGTGCGGCCAGCCCCTCGAGGCGGGCGCGACGGTGTGCCCGACGTGCGGGGCCAAGATCGGGGGGGGGTAGCCTGGTCGGGCGTTCGAGCCAGCCCATCTCGTACCTGGTGGACTGAGTCCCGGGGTCGGGGCCGGGCGGCCTCCCGCGCTAGCGCGCGAGCACAGTCGCCAGCTTGCCCTCGACCTTCGCGCGGTCCTCCTCGTGCTTGAGCAGCACGCCGAGCGTGTCGCGCGCGAGCTCGGGATCGAGCGCGCTCGCGCCGAGGCGCACCAGGGCCCGCGCCCAGTCGATCGTCTCCGAGATCGACGGCGCCTTGCGCAGCTCGAGCGCGCGGACCCGGGCGGCGACTGCGGCCAGGTGCGCGGCGAGATCCGCCGCGAGCCCCGGCACGCGCAGCTCGAGGATCGCCTGCTCGCGCGAGGGCGGCGGGTAGTCGACGAAGGCGTGCAGGCAGCGGCGCCGCAGCGCGTCCGTCATCTCGCGCGTCCCGTTGCTCGTCAGCACGAACAGCGGCGCCGACTTCGCGCGCACCGTGCCGAGCTCCGGGATCGTCACCTGCCGCTCCGCCAGGATCTCGAGCAGGAACGCCTCGAACTCGGGATCGGCGCGGTCCACCTCGTCGATGAGCATGACGACCGGCTCCTCGCTCGTCAGCGCGCGCAAGAGGGGCCGCTCGACCAGAAAGCGGCGGCTGAAGAACGCCGCGTCGGCCCCCGCGACGCGGTCGGCGGCCTCGGCGACCGTAGCGGCGCCCGCCGTCTGCCCCGACACGGTGTCGCGCAGCAGCTGCGTGTAGAGCATCTGCTTGGCGTAATCCCACTCGTAGAGGGCCTTGGCCTCGTCGAGGCCCTCGTAGCACTGGAGGCGGACGAGCGAGCGGGACAGGGCCTCGCCCAGGGCCCGCGCCAGATCGGTCTTGCCGACGCCCGCCGGGCCCTCGACCAGCAGCGGCCGTTCGAGCTCCAGGGCGAGGAAGGCTATCAGCGCGAGGCGCTCGTCGGCGAGATAGCCCACCCTGGCCAGGAGGCGCGTCAGCTCGGAAGGGGTCATGGGCCTCGCGAGTTGATATTCTGTCTCGCGATGGATGGCGAGGAGCTCCGGATCGACGCGACCGGAGCCATCCATCCCCTCGGCCGTCACGCCAGCCAGGAGCTGCGCAAGCGGGCGGGCGAGTGGCGCCTGCTCGAGTCACCCGCGGAGCTCGTCGTCGCCGTGCGCGCGGGGGAGGGCAGCCGGCCCCTGCGCCTGGCGGGCGAGGTGCGGTCGCCCGGCGCGCTCTGCGACGTCATCGCGATGATCGCCCAGGGCACCTGGGGCGGCGAGCTGGTGGTGCACGAGGGCGTCCACGTCCGGTCGATCTTCTTCGAGCGCGGTCACGTCATCGGGGCGACCACGAATGTCGCGACCGAGCGGCTCGGCGAGGTGCTCTGGCGCTTCGGCGCCATCACGCGCGAGCAGCTCGACGAGGTCGTGAGGGCCGCCGGCAAGACGGGCAAGCGCCTCGGCGAGGCCGCGGTCGAGCTGGAGTTCGTTGGCGCCGAGGATCTCTTCGACATGATGACGCGCCAGGTCGAGGAGGTCTTCTACGGCGCCGTGCACGTCAGCCAGGCGACGTTCTACCTGTTCGACGGCTTCGACGAGTCGCGCCTCGCCCGGCGTCAGACGCTCTCCGCGGGGGCGCTCCTCATGGAGGCGGCGCGACGGATGGACGAACTCGCGTTCTTCCGCGAGAAGATCCCGAGCGACGCCTGGGTCCCGGTGCCCTCGCCGGCCGTCGCGGGCAAGAGGGCGCCGCTGGACCTGGCCGAGGTCTTCGCGCAGTGCGACGGGCGCCGCAGCGTCGCCGAGGTGGGCCGGCGCGTTGGCCTGCTCGAGTTCGAGGTCACGCGCGCCGTCTTCCAGCTCGCGACCGCGGGCCTGGTGACGATGGCCGCGCCGCGACCGGAGGGGGCGGCGGCGATCGTCGACGCGTTCAACGTGGCCCTCGCGGAGATCCACCGCGCGTGCGACGCGGCCGGCAAGGGTCATGACGTTCGAGGGGCGATCGAGCAGTTCGCCATGGGCGCCGGCATCTACGGCGCGCTCTTCCTCGGCGCGGGCCCGGGCCCGGATGGCGCGCTGCTGGGCGAGCGCGTGGCGCGCAACGTGGGGGCGCTCGCCGGCGCGGACGACGCCGATGCGTGGCTGACCGCGCAGCTCTTCGACTACGCGGGCTTCGCGCTCTTCCAGGCCGGCTCGCTCCTGGCTCGCGCCGAGGGGACGCGCCTGAGCGCGCGCGTGGCCGAGATCCTGGCGCCGTTCCGCCAGCAGTCCGAGGCGCCGCCGTCGACCGCGCGCCACAGCGTCATCGCCGAGAGCGAGCGCTGACCGAGCTCGCGTCGGGTGTGCCCTCGGGCGGTCGTCCCGCCTTCGGCGGGACCTCGTCATCGCTCGAGGGCGCCGTGCCGGCCCGCGCCCTGCGCGAACCGCGTGGCGCCCGCGAGCGTCTCGCCCGACCGCAGCGTCCCCACGCCGAGTTCGAGCTCACGGGCGAGCGCGCCGCCCTCGGGCAGCGCCCACTGCTCGAGGGCGCTCCGGCGGTCCGAGCGCAGGCAGAGCTGCGGGAACGCCGCGATCGCCGCGGCGAGCGCCTCGGCCTCCTCGCGCGCCTTGCCGAGGGGCACGACGCGGTTGGCCAGGCCCCACTCGAGCGCCTCGCGCGCCCCGACCGCGCGCCCCGTCAGGATCATGTCGAGGGCGCGCGACGTGCCGATCGCGCGCGGCAGGCGCACCGTGCCGCCGTCGATGAGCGGCACGCCCCAGCGCCGGCAGAAGACGCCGAACGTGGCGCCTTCCTCGGCGACACGCAGATCGCACCAGAGGGCCAGCTCGAGGCCTCCGGCGACGGCGTGCCCCGCGACGGCCGCGACGACCGGTTTGGACAGCGCCATGCGCGTGGGGCCCATCGGCCCCGGGCCGGTCGGCTCGACGCGGTTGGGCCGCCCCTCCGAGACCGCCTTGAGGTCGGCCCCCGCGCAGAACGTCCCGCCCTCGCCCCAGAGCACCGCGACGTGCGCGCCCGGATCGCGGTCGAACGCCTCGAACGCCGCCACGAGGGCGTCGGCGGCGTCGCGGTCGACGGCGTTGCGCCGCTCGGGGCGGTGGAGGACGATCGTCGTGACGGGGCCGGTCTTCTCGGTGCGGACGGACATGCGCCGACGGTAGCGCACTACCCGTCGCCGAGCGTGGGCAGCGCGATCCCGCGCGTCTCAGGCAGCACCCACACCCACGACGCGGTCAGCATCGCGAGCACCAGCGGCACGCTCAGCCCCCCGGCGAGGCCCGCGCGCAGGACGGCCGCCTGCACCGCGACGGGGGCCAGCAGCTGCGCCGCGCGCGCCAGGTTGTACGTCGCGCCCATGGCCGTGCCGCGCACCTCGGTGGGGAAGAGCTCCGCGAGCAGCGCGCCGAAGCCGGCCGTGCACCCGGAGCCGAAGCCCAGGGCGAACATCGCCGCCCAGAAGAGCGGCGGCGGCAGCGAGCGCCACGCGAAGGCGAGGGGAGCCAGCGCGCAGGCGGTGACGAGCGAGAAAGCGGTGAACGCCGGGCGCCGCCCCACCTTGTCGGCCACGATCCCGAACGCGACCATGCCGAGCAGCTGCCCGGTCTGCGCCGTGAGCATCCACGTGAGCGAGCGCGCGACGTCCTGGTGCATCTCGCGGTGCAAGAATGTCGGCAGCCACGTGTAGCAGGTCCAGTACGTCCCGAGCTTGAGCACGCCGAGGACCCACGCCGCGCCCATCCGCCTGGCGACGCCCGCGCCGATCAACGTCCGGAGCGACGCGCCGTGGCTCGCCGGCTCGTCGGGCAGGTGCACGCTCCTGCGCGCGGCGAGGGCGATGAGCGCCGTCACGCTCGAGGCGACCAGCACGACGCGCCAGCCGGCGCGCGGGAGCACGAGGTAGCCGACGACGGCGGCCAGGGCGACGCCCAGCGGCTCGCCCGACTGCAGCGCCGCCGCCCATCGCCCGCGGCGCGCGGGCGCCACCGACTCGGCGAGCATGCCGTGGCCGATCGCCCACTCCCCGCCCACGCCGAGGCCCACGATGGCCCGCCCCGCGACGAAGCCCCAGGCGTTCGGCGCCAGGCCGCAGACGAGCGAGCCGAGCGAGTAGACGAGCACGGTCCAGGCGAGCATCGTGCGCTTGCCCACGCGGTCGGCGAGCGCCCCCGCAGCGATCCCGCCGAGGCCCGACGCGCCGAGCGCCACGCCCAGCAGCCACGCGCGCTCGGTCGGAGACAGCCCGAGGTCGCGGGCGACCGGCTCCATCAGGAAGCCGAGGAGCACCAGATCGTAGAAGTCGAACGTCCAGCCGAGCAGCGCGAAGAGGTAGACGCGCCCGACCGAGCGCGGCGCGGTCATCTCGCTCCCCGCTGCCTCACGGCCTCGTAGAGCGCGATCGCCACGGCGACCGACGCGTTCAGCGAGGCGATCGGCCCCGGCATCGGCAGGCGCGCGAGCGCGTCGCACGCGTGCTTGACGGTCTTGCGCAGCCCCTTGCCCTCGGCGCCCACCACGATGGCCACCGGGCGCGCGAGATCGACGCGGTCGATCGTCACCTCGCCGGCCATGTCGAGCCCGACGACGGCGATCCCCAAGGCGCGCATCGTCTCGAGCGCCCCGGGTAGCGCCCCGACCCGGCAGAGGCGCGCGTGCTCGACCGCACCCGCGGACGCGCGGAACGTGGCCGGCGACAGGGGCGCCGAGCGGTGTTCCGGCCACAGGACGCCCGTCGCTCCCATGGCCACTGCCGAGCGGATGACCGCCCCGAAGTTCTGCGGGTCCTGCACCTCGTCGAGCGCGACGACGAGGCCGTCGGGCGCGGAGATCACCTCGTCGAGCGGGGCGATGCGCAGCTCGGGCGCGAGCGCGATCGCGCCCTGGTGCTGCGCGCCCTTCGACAGCCGGTCGAGGTCCCCGCGCCCGACGCGCTCGACGCGGGCGCCCTGGTCGCCGGCGAAGCGGGCCAGCGCGTCGAGCTGCGGCGCGCCGCGGGCCGCCTCGACCAGGACGCGCTCGAGCTTGCCCCCGTGCGCGCGGATCGCCTCGCGGACCGGCTGCAGGCCGACGACGAGCCGGGCGGTCACCCCTGGCCCCGGGCG
>JAJYCT010000522.1 GCA_021778125.1 Myxococcales bacterium | reverse complement strand
GCCTCGATCCTCAGCAAGCGCTTCGCGGCACTGCATCGAGAACTCGGCGCCACCTACGCGGCGCGCGTGAAGGAGGCTGCGTGATCATGCCCAGTGCGGATGTGGACCCAGTCGCTTTCGAGCTTTCCCTCGATTGACTCTTCGCGCTCACCGGGAAGCCGCTGTGGGCGTTGGGTCCTGGGGCGCAGATTGGGGTACGGACGGCGGATCGAGACGCAATTTACAACGCGAGCTACACGCGTCGGTGGGGGACACCGGCGCGAGACTCATCACACAACCGCGCGTTCATCGATCGACCAGGTGGTGCTCAAGAGACGGCGCGCTCGAGGCGCATCGGGTAGGTGCGCTCTACATTGAAGCGACCTCCGGAATGGGGCGGCGCTTGGTGCGCCGGCGGATCTTCTTGGCTGCGAGCTCCAGTGCCGCGGCGTGAGCGGCGTCGTCGCGGATGCGTTGACGCACGCCGGTGCTGCTGGCGTTGGCCTGGTCCGCAGGACTGTAGAATGTCCCGTCGCGGCACATGGCCCAAAGCACCCCGGCGAGTCGGCGCGCGATCGCCACGGCAGCGATGGGCGAACCGCGACGCTTGGCGATGCGCGCGCCCCACATCCGTAGGGGGTTGTCCGCAGGCGATGCGCGCAGGATGGACCACGCCGCTTGCACGAGCATGGCGCGCGCGTGGGGGTTGCCTTGCTTGGTGATGGAGCCCAGCCGCCGCTTGGAGGGGCCTCCGGTGGTCGACTCCGACGGCACCAGCCCCAGATACGCACTCACGGCGTGAGCGCTCTTGAAGCGCTTGGGATCGTCGATGACCGACAGGAACGTCGCGGCGACGATCAGGCCGACCCCGGGGACCGTGGCGCAAAGCCGGATCCACGAGTCGGTCTTGGCCAGCTGCTCGAGCTCGTCGTCGACGTGCGCGAGATGTTGCTCGACGGCTTCGAGCACGGCCACCAGCGGAGCGATGAGCAGACGGAGCTTCTCATCCAGCTCGGTGGCTTGGAGCCGATCGAGAAAGTTGTGGGTCGAGCACGAGGGCAGAGCCACGCCCTCGGCACGCGCCAACCCGCGAATGGTGACCACGTACTGAGACCGCGTCTCCACCAAGGCCTGCCGGATGCTCAGCTGCTTGCGCAGCTCGCGTCGCTCGGGGCTGAGTACGTGCGCTTCGGGGATCCGCCCCTGGTCCACCGCGATCGCGATGTGCTCCGCGTCGATCGCGTCGTTCTTGCGCTTGTGCTGGCCCACGCCGATCGTCTTGAGACGCGTGGTGTCCACGATCTTCGGCTGGTGACCCCACTGTGTGAGCACGTCGTGGACGTGCCATGCCTCCCGCGCCGCCTCGAACGCCACGCACGCCGGCGCCGTGCCCTTGCCCAGGCGCGACGCCAGCTCTTCGAGTCGCGTGACGGCGGCCCGATCCACCACCTGTCCGGCGCGCACCTCGCAATACGCGATGTGGCGTGCGCCCAGATCCAAACCTACGCTGCGCATGACCGACCTCCCTTGGGCCCCCACTTCCTGTGGCTCTGACCACGCGGGGGTGCCGATAGCTTCGGCTCTCGGCGGGAGGTCGGTCACTTGTTTGGACGCCGCGCGATGGCCGCGGCGAACGCCCTTCCGGGGGGCTGGGGGCGTTACGCCCCCAGTGTGGGCCTCCGAGCTCCCGGCGCTTCCTGTAGCGCTCTCCCGGTCATCCATCGCCGCGCTCCTCGAGGGAGGGGCTTCCCCCTCACGGCCGCTTCTTCGACTTCGGCAGGTGGTGTCCACGCCGTCAGCCTCGCTCGCCGACGGTTCATCCCATCTACACCCCGCGGACTAGATTGGCTCCGACTTTGTCGCATCGTTGCGGCGCTTCGGAAAGAACCAGAACGTCTCCCCAGCCGCGGGTGGCCTGCGGATCAGCTGCTTCATGTACGCGGCATCGAGGTTCTTCGCTTCGAGCTGCTTGGTGGCCTCCGCATCCTCCCGGAGGGCCCGGCGGATCAAGGGGAGCGCCTCCACGAGACCCGTCGCCAGCTGCGCCTCGCGGCTCGCAAGGTCGGCGAGCTTGCTCAGCATCGGCCCGCCGACGAACCACATCTCCTGGAGGCGCGCTTCCAGAGCGGGAAGCGTCAACGTCGCCATCCAGTCGTTCGGCGAGGGCACGAGGGGATCGCGCTGCTCAACGAACCGCACGGCCCGCGCGGACGGATGGTATCTCGCGCTCTCGTGCGCGACTGCGTTCCGGAGCCGAGCGGCGTTACGATCGACAAGGCCGGGGAATCGAGCGAGTCGCGACGCAAGTTGGTCCACGAGAGCGCCGAGCTTCGACGGCGGGCGAGACGGCCAGTGGCCCTCGGCCATGTGGGAGAATGCCCAGAGGATGCGGAGGAAGCGGGCGTACACGCTACCGACGAGCGCGGGGATCGCGCGCAGCAGCCGGTCGGCGCGGCGCTCACCACGGAGCCGGCGTGCGTCCTTGAGGGCTCCCAGGACGCTCCACTCGTCGACCACGTCGTGACGGTCCGCCTGGGGGTCGACGGCGAAGAGCAGCATGGGGCCGATCGGGCCACGGGCGTTGGCTTCGTCGAAGAGGGACAGGAGCTGCGCAGCGGGTTCCCACTCCTCGACGAAGGATGCGCGCCGTTCCACGAGGTCCTCACGGAATCGAGCCGGCAGGTCGGCGTCGAGCTCCTCGGGGAGCAGGTCGAACATGCTTCGCATGAATGCCTCCGCACCGCCCTCGGGGAGCTGCTGCACCCACTGCTCCACGTCGCGCTTGAGGCGGTGCAAGGTGCTCTGCGGGGAGCTCAGCGCACGCCGCGGGTTCTTCCGGAGGCGCTCTATGGGCGCAATGAACGGAGCCAAGGCCTGCTTCACCCGCTCGACCTGCTCTCGGTCCGTCTTGCGGCTCACGGTGCGCCCGAGTGTACCGCCTCGCATGTCCTTGGCGTTCTCTGTGTGGTCCCAGTGGTCCCAGCGGTCGCTGCCAGCGTGTCGAGCACGCGTTGCAGCTGTTGCAGCTGTCAAACTACGCGAGGTACCCGTTCACGGGATCGTCGCGTGATCGCGTAGTCGCGATCACGAGGGACGTTGTGCCTCGGAGGCAATCAGGCGGCGGCGCAAAGCGGGACGTAGGGTGAGGGCAGCAGCGACGGGGGAGCGG
>JAJYCT010000109.1 GCA_021778125.1 Myxococcales bacterium | reverse complement strand
GTGGGGGCGGGGGAGGCGGCCGCTCGCGGAAGAACGCGACGCCGATGACGCCCACGTTGCGATCGCGCAGCTGCCGCCCGGCGTAGGAGTCGCGCACCGACGAGAAGCGGAAGGCCGCCACCGTGTCGAGCGAGGTGCGCCAGCCGTCGATCGTGACGTCGCCGAACGCGGGGATCACGTAGCCGCGCTTCGCGAGGCTCGCCGGCTTCCCGTCGAGGGCGTCGAGGCCGTCGACGGACACGACGGCTTCGACGCGCGCGGGCGTCGGGTTGACGATGTGGACCCGGTAGAGCTCCCCGAGGGTTCCGAGCACGAAGCGGCGTCCCTCGTGGACGAACGCGGGCAAGGGACGGAGACGGTCGTCCACCACCTCGGCCCGTGGTTGCGGGGCCACCACCGGGGCAGGAGGGGGCGCCTGGACCGGGACCGGGCGACAGGCATCCGCCGGAGGGCACGGTGCATCGGCGCTCGCTCCCGCGCAGAGGGTGGCGGTGGCAGCGGCAGCGACGGCGGTCAGGGCGGCGAGTGATCGGCGCATGCGCTCTGTGACGGATGGCCCCGGGAAACGATCTGGCGCGGGTGCGCCGGACCGTCGCCACCTCCGCGCCGGAGGCAATCGTCGGTGCGGAGCGGCCTGGCCGTCATGGACCGCCGCTGCGCTCCGGGAGCGCACGGCTGCGCGCCGGGCGATCGTCTCGCCGGTGCCCCGGGTGGGGCGCCTACCCGACCCGTGGCGGGTCGCCCGCGAACCGGCGTCTCGTGATCTCGAACGCCTCTCCGTACTTGCGGCGCACGGCGGCCTCGTAGCCGAGCAGCTCGTGGCGCAGGGGGCTCCTTCCTTGCCAGGCCTCGCGGAGAGCGTCCGCGGCCGCGTGGCCGCTGAACATCGCCGGGCCGATCCCCTCTCCGTTCCTCGGGTCGGCCATGCCCGCCGCGTCCCCGACCAGGATCATCCCGTCGCGGCATAGCTCGCCGGGCTGCAGTCCCGTGCGCAGCAGCACGGCCCGGAACGGCGTCACGCGGACCGCCGCGCGCAGAGTCTCGCGCGGCAGGCGCCTCTGCGCCGGCAGGCGCTCCACGAGCTGGGCTCCGCGCAGGCCCTGGAGGCGCCAGGTCCGCAGCGGCATGATGATGCCCACGTTGGCCCTCGCGCCCGGGAGCGGGAACGCCCAGCCGTAGTGCGCGGGCCCGTGGCCGAGGTGGTAGAAGTCGTACGTGTCCGGCGGCAGGGCGACGTTCTCGTAGTGGGCCCTCCCCGCGACGTAGATGCGATCGTCGGTCGCGTCGAAGCGTGTCCCCGCAACCCCCTTGCCGGCCCCCGTGGCGCAGATGACTGCGGAGGCCTCGATCCGCGTCGCCCGGCCGGGCTCCGCGACGGCGTCCAGGGTGCAGCGGCGCCCCAGCGGATCGTGACGGAGCCCGGTGACGCGGCACGGGCTCAGCCAGCGCGCGCCGGCCGAGACGGCGAGCCGCCGCAGCGTGTCGTCGAAGTCCGCGCGGCGGACGAAGTAGACGGTCCGACGACCGGCCCCGAAGTCCTCCTCGCCCTCCTTCACCGTTCCGTCCTGGCCCTCCTCCCGCCATCGCCTCGCGGTCCCCGTGCGTCCCGGCCACGCCTCGGCGGGATCGACCCCGAGCTGCGCGAGCTCCTCGAGCGCGTCGGCTCCGAGGAGGTCGCCGCACACCTTGTCCCGCGGGAACGCGGCGCGATCGATGAGCGCCACGTCCAGGCCCGCTCGCGCGAGGTGACACGCGGCGGTCGCGCCCGCGGGGCCGGCGCCGACGACCGCGATGTCGCAGCGCTCGCTCCTCGCGCCGCTCATGCGGATCTGCGCGCGCGGCGTCAACGTTGGCGAGGGTACCGCCGCGTCCTGGAAGACGATTGACGCCCGTCAACCGGTGTCGATGCCGGTAGCGCGGGCGAAACACCCGAGGTTCCGGCGTCACGCGCCGGGGCTTCGGCGGTGATGCCGGGCGTGCAGTGAGGGGGGAACTTTGTTCGACGGCAGCCTGCCGGGGGCCGGTTTCGAGCCCGTGTCGAGCGGCACGCTTTCTGCGCTGTCGCCGTTCGAACGGAGGTTCCCGTGATCGTTCGATGGCTCTTCGCTGCCCCAGCCGCAATCGCCCCTCTCGTCGCGCTCGGAGCGTGCAGCGGGTCCGCAGACAACGCCGCGAGGGCAGGGGACGCGGGCGTCAACTCGTCGTCGGGCTCGGGCTCCTCGTCGGGGGTGGGCTCGTCGCCGGACTCGGGCGCGTCGTCCTCGTCGGGCTCGAGGGACGCAGGCGCAGCGCTCGACGTCGCGGCCGACGGGGGCACGGCGCCGACGCCGGACGGCGGCGGGAGCCTCTTCGCCGGCTGCAGCCTGGCCGGGGGCTGCGTCGCCGACTGCTCCCCTCCGGCCGACGATCCCCTCGCGACCGGCAATCCGACGCTCGATCTCTACGACGGTTGCTTCCTCGCCGCGATGCAGGTGGCCGGCATGACCGAGGCCTGGCAGGGACAGCTGCTCAAGTCTCAGGCCTACAACGAGAGCGGCATCACCCCGGTCATCACGACGAACGACGGCACCTGCGGTGGCCAGAACTGCGGCCTATGGGCCATCAGCGCCGGCTCCGTTTCGGGCGACTCCCCGCCGGGGCCGTGCGGCTCCTCCTCGAAGGACCCGTTCACCGGCCAGGTGGACTACTCCCACAGCTACGGGCTGTTTCAGGATACCCCCGCGTGCGAGGGGACGTTCCTGCAGGACACGCTTCCGCCGGGCCTCGCGTGCACGCCCACCACGCGGGCCGACAACATCCCGTTCGGTGCCGGGATCACCTTCTACTGCGAGAGCGCGACCTCGCTGGGAGTCAGCACGCCGAGCGGCACCAAGAAGGGCTACATCGACGCGGTCCAGGACACGTCCAGCCCACTCTACGCGACGTCGATCTTCAATCCTGCGTACCAGCTTTACGTCTACCTGGATTACTCGTGGGGAATCAATTTCCAGCAAGCCAACGCCCAGGCCTCCGGCTGCACGCAGATCCAGCAGTGGTACCTGTCGCTCGCGTACTGGCTCACGGGGAACGCGACGACGAGCTGCGCGCTGACGGGGGCGGGGCTCCAGTACGTCCAGACGGCGATCACGGACTACGAGACGGTCCTCTACAAGAAGACGTGGCCCTACCCTGGGCCGTGAGCCGCCCGACGGCTGGCTCGCGCGGCGGCCTCGCTCCCCTCCGCCCCGGCTCAGACGTCGATCGTCAGACCCTCCTGCGCCGCCACGACGTCGGCGAATAGCGCCCGCGCGCGCTTCTCCTTCTCGCGCACGGCCGCGTCGTTCTGGGTCGGGTCGTGGTGGAAGAGCACGAGCCTCTTCACGCCCGCCTGCTTCGCCAGCTTCACGCCTTCCTCGAAGGTGCTGTGCCCCCAGCCCCGCCTCGCGCCGTACTCTTCGGGCGTGTATTGCGCGTCGTAGATGAACAGATCGGCGCCTCGCGCCAGCCGGACGAGGTTCTCGTCGAGGTGCCCCTCGTAGTGCTCGGTGTCGGTGGCGTAGACCACCGCCTTGCCGGCGTGCTCCACGCGGAACGCGAAGACGCCCTGGGGGTGGTTGCCGCGCGCGTTGGTGACGCGCACGCTGGAGCCCAGGCCGTCGGCGAGCTCGATCGTCTCGCCCTCGGGGAGGTCCCGGAACGTCATGTGGGCGCCCATGGCGCCGAGGTCCACGGGGAAGTTCGGGTGGTCCATCTGACCCTGGAGGGTCTCCTCGAGCGTGCGCGACACGTTGTTGCCGCCGTACAGGTGAAACTCGTTGCCCTTGACGAAGGCCGGCTCGAAGAACGGGAACCCCTGGATGTGGTCCCAGTGCACGTGGCTGAAGAACATGTGCGCCGTGAGCGGCATCTCCTTCAGGAGCTTCTTGCCGAGCAGGCGTAGCCCCGTGCCCCCGTCGAAGATGAGGATGGCCTTGCCCGCGCGAAGCTCGACGCAGCTCGTGTTGCCGCCGATCTCCACGGTAGGCGGGCCCGGCGACGGGATGCTGCCACGGACTCCCCAGAACGTGATCTGCATCCTTGCCCGTCGCTCCTCTCGGCTGCGGCGCTCGGTCATCGAGCGTACCTCGGCGCCGTGAAGAAGGGTATTGATTACCCCGTGATACCGCCGGTTCGGGCCGTCGTCGTCCTCGGGTGCGGTTTCCGCCGCGCGGAGGGTGGGGGTCTCGCGCCGGGGGTGCTGGCCCGGCGCGTCGCCGCCGGCGTGCGCGTCGCGCGGACTCGAGGCGGGCCTGCGACCGTCGTCGTGGCGAGCGGCGGACGGGCGTGGCCCGACGGCGTGGAGGCCGACGTCATGGCCGAGGCCCTGGTCGCGGCGGGCCTGCCCGCGGAGGTCGTGGTGCGCGAGCGCTGCTCGCTCTCGACCCGGGACAACGCCCACTATGCCGCGGCCGCGCTCCTGCGGCGGGGGATCGACAGCGCGGTCGTCGTCACGAGCGACTGGCACCTGCCGCGTGCGCTCGTGGCGTTCGGACGGACCCCCCTGGCGGTCGAGGGCGTCGCCGCCCCGTCGGGGCCCGCGCCCCCGGGCCGACGCGCCTGGAGGTGGGGGCGCGAGCGCCTGCTGGCGCTCACGACGCTGCTCGCCCTCTCCGCGTGCTCGCGGGCGTCGGCGCCCCCGGCGCCCCTCGCGGACGCAGGCGCAGGCGTGCAGGGCGTCGACCTCGGCGCCATCGCCCGGGCCGAGGACGCGCGACGGAGCAAGGCGATCCCGGTCGACGCGGAGCGCAGCCACGATCCGGTCGTGCGCCGTCGCGCGGCGCGGGCCTTCGCTCGCGTCCTCGAGGGCGACGACGCGCCGCTCTTGCGCGCGCTCGACGACGAGGACGACGCGGTCGCGGCGTGGGGCGGATACGGTCTGGGCGAGGGGTGCCGCGGTCACGAAGACGCGCATGTCCGGGCGCTCGCCGCGCGCCTCGCGTCGCTCGAGGCGACGCGCTCCGTCTCGGGCGACGTCGACGCCCGCGTGGCGGTCCTGCGTGCCCTCGGTCGCTGCGGCGGCGACCTCGCCGAGCCGACGCTTCGCGCGTGGCTGCGGCGCGCGACCGCGGCTCCCGAGACCCTCGAGGCGGCGGCCTACGCGCTCGGAGAGGTGGCCGCGCGGCGCGGCTCGCTGTCGCTGGAGTCCTCGGGGGCCCTGCTCGAGGCCGCCTCCCGGGCGGCGCCCGTGGACGCGGCGCTCTACCCCCTCGGAAGGACGGAATCCGCGGCCGGCGACGAGCTCGCGCCGCGCCTGCTCGCGACCGCACGCGCCGCCCTGGCGCGTCCCGGTCCGCTGCGCTTCTTCGCCGTCCGTGCGCTCGGGCGGGCGGGGGCCGACGCCGCCGAGGAGCTCGCGCACGTCCTGTCGTCGCGCGACTACTCGCCCCCCGAGCGCGCCGAGGCCGCGCGCGCGCTCGGCAGGCTCCGCAAGGAAGGGCAGGCGAGCCTCGCCGACGCGCTCTCCTCCGTCGTCCCCGATCGGGCCGAGGCCCTGCGGGCCGACGACGTCGGCGTGCTGCGCGTCGCCGTCGAGGCGGCCCCCGACGAGCTCCCCAGGAAGCTCGAGACCTCGCTGTGGGCCCTGGCGCGGCTCGAGCCCGGACCCGGCGCGACGCCGGCCACGGCGCGCCGCCTCTCGCAGCTGCGGTGCGCCGCGGCGGCGAAGCTCGCGCGGGGCGGGTGGGACTCGGACGTCCTGCGCGGCTGCGACGTCGGCGACGGCGAGGCCGGCGAGCGCGCGCGCCTCGCGTCGCTCGATCGGGGCGAGCTCACGCGAGCGCGCAGGGCGGCGTGGCTAGACCTGACCCGGAGCCCGCACCGGCGCGTGCGCGAGGCCGCCCTCGAGCTCATCGAGAAGCACGCCGAGGTCGGCGCCGCCGCGCTGCCCGTGCTCGCCGCGGCCCTCGCCTCCGGCGAGCCGGGGGTCGTCGCGACCGCCGCGGACGTCGTGCACGCGCACCCCGAGCGCGTCCTGGTCCTCGCGGCGAGCGAGCGTCGCGCCGCCCTCGATCCGGAGGCCCCCCCGCCCACCGCGAGCCCGGCCAGGGAGCTCGACCCCGCCGTGGCCAGGGCGCTGCGCGCCGCCCTCGCGCACCCGTGGGGCCCCGATCTCGTCGAGACGCGCATCGCCCTGCTCGATGCCGCGCTCGCGCGCCCCCTCGACGAGGGCCGCGCATACGCACGGGCGGCGTGCGAGGACGCGAACGCCACCGTCCGGTCCCGGGCGGCGAAGGCCCTCGCCGCGGCGGGCGACAAGGGGGCCACGTGCCGGCCGCCCGAGGCGCAGGGCAAGCTCGCGCCGGAGCTCGACGCGCCGCTGACCCGAGCCACGCGCGTGGTGCTCGAGACCGACGCGGGCCCCCTCGGGCTCCGCTTCGACCCCGGCCTCGCGCCCGTCGCTGCGGCCCGCTTCGTCGCGCTCGCGCGCTCGGGCTTCTACACCGGCGTGGTCGTGCACCGGGTCGTCCCCGGCTTCGTCGTCCAGCTCGGCGATCGCGGCGGCGACGGCTACGGCGGCTCGGGCGACTCGCTCCGGTGCGAGACGTCGCCGGTGCCCTTCGAGCCCCTCGACGTCGGCGTGGCGCTCGCGGGGCGCGACACGGGCTCGAGCCAGATCTTCGTCACGCTCGCGCGCCATCCCCACCTCGACGGCGAGTACGCCTGGGTGGGGCGCGCCGACGGCGACTGGAACGCCGTCGTCGAGGGCGACGAGGTGAAGACCGTGCGCGTCGAGCCCTGAAGCGGCCGGGGTGGCGCGGCCGCCCCGCCTGCCCGCGCTTGGCGGTATGCTGCGCCCGTCATGAGCTCCTTCGACTGGAAGTCCGAGGTCGTCGTCGTCACGGGCGCCAGCGCCGGCATCGGCGCCGCCCTCGCGCGCGAGGTCGGCAAGCGCGGGGGCACGACCGTCGTCGCCGCCCGCCGCGCGGCTGCGCTCGAAGACGTCGCGAGGTCGACCGGCAGCCCGAGCCTCGCCGTCGTCGCCGACGTCACGCGTCGCGACCAGGTCGAGGCCCTCGCGCGCGCGGCGATCGAGCGCTTCGGCCACGTGGACGTCTGGGTGAACAACGCGGGCCGCGCGCTCACGCGCCCCGCGATCGAGCTCACCGACGACGACGTGGACCTGATGATCCGCGACAACGTCAAGTCGGCCCTCTACGGCATGCAGGCCATCCTGCCGCACTTCCGGGCGCGCGGGCGCGGTCACCTGATCAACGTGTCCTCGATGCTCGGGCGCGTCCCGTTCGCGTCGTTCCGCGCCGCCTACAGCGCCGCCAAGCACGCCCTCTGCTCGCTCACCGAGAACGTCCGGATGGACCTGGCCACCGAGCTCCCGGAGGTCAAGGTCGCGTGCGTCTACCCGGGCGTCGTCTACACGGACTTCGGCACGAACGCGGTGGGCGGGGGCCCCGACTCGCGCAGCCTGCCCGGCGGGCAGACGGCCGAGGAGGTGGCGACGGTCATGGCCGACGCGATCGCGTCGCGGGCGGGAGGCGACGTCTACACGCGCCCCGAAGCGCTCGAGCGCGTGCTCGCCTACTACCGCGGCCTCGCGTGATGGGGCTCGGTCCGGACGCGCAGCGCCGCATCGCGGTCGTGCTCGCGGACGTCTTCGGCGAGTCGCCGGACGTGGCCCTCGCCGTCGCCGCGTTCCTCGACGGGTACCTGCGCCGCGTCCCGCGGCCGTCGGCGATCGGCCTGCGCCTCGCCGTCTGGGCGCTCACCTGGATGCCGCTGCTCTTCATCGGCGTCCCCCTTCCGGTCGACGCGCTCTCGCCTGCCGCCCGCGCGCGATACCTCGACCGATGGGCCTCGGCGCGGACGTATTTCGTGCGCGAGGCGTTTTACCTGCTCAAGGCGATCGCCCTGATGGGGTGGGGGGCGCAGCCCGACGTGCGCGCGCGCCTCGGCCTCGGCCCCCTGGCCGCGGAGCGCGCGTGAGCGGCGACATCGCCGACTTCGTCGTCGTGGGCAGCGGAGCCGCCGGCGCCACCGCGGCGCTCGTGCTCGCCGAGGCGGGGCACGAGGTGGCGGTCGTCGAAGAGGGCCCCGCCGTCGGCGACCGGGACCGCGGGCTGGGCTCGAGCGAGGCCTTCCTGCGCCTGTTCCGCGATCAGGGCACGCAGGTCGCCATGGGGCGCAGCGTGATCCCGATCCTGCAGGGCCGCTGCCTCGGCGGGACGACGGTCGTCAACGGCGCGATCGTCTGGCGGCTCCCCGAGGACGCCTACGAGCGCTGCTTCGGCGTGGCGGGCGCGCGCGAGCACGTCCCCTACCGCGCCCTGCTCGAGAAGATGGACCGCATCGAGCGCGACCTGTCGATCGCGCCTGCGCCCGATCGCCTCCTCGGCGGCAACGGCACGCTGATGAAGGTCGGCGCGGAGCGCCTCGGATGGGCGGCGCACGCCATCCGCCGCAACGTCGTCGACTGCCGGGGCAGCGGCCGCTGCCTCGAGGCGTGCCCGACGCGCCGCAAGCGCAGCATGGAGACGACCTACCTGCCGCGCGCGGCGTCGCTCGGCGCGCGCCTGCTCCCCGGCCACGAGGTCCACCAGATCGAGACGAGCGCCGGCGCCGCCGTCGCCGTCTCCGGCCGCACGAGCACCGGGGCGCCCTTCCGGATCGCCGCGCGCCGCGGCGTCGTCCTCGCGGCGAGCGCGATCCAGTCGCCGTGCATCCTCGCGCGCTCCGGCATCGGCCCCCGCGAGCACGTCGGCGCGCACTTCCACGCGCACCCCGGCACCGCCGTCTCGGGGATCTACCGCGATCCGGTGCGCATCTGGGAGGGCGCGACGCAGTCCTACGAGGTCGACGAGTTCCGTCCGCAGGGCTTCAAGATCGAGGTCGTCGGGCTGCCGGTGGAGCTCGCGGGCGTCCGCATGCCGGGGCGCGGTGAGGACTTCCAGCGAGCGATGCGCGACTACGGGCACATGGCCGTCTGGGGCGTGCAGGTGCGCGCCGAGGCGCAGGGCACGGTCTCGCCGCTCGGGAGGCGGGCGCACATCCGCTACACGCCGACGCGCGCCGACATGGTCACGTTCCGCGAGGGCGTCAAGCGTCTCTGCGAGCTGCACTTCGCCGCCGGCGCGGTCCGCGTCTACCCGGGCGTGCACGGCGGCCCCGACGCCCTCACCTCGCCCGACGAGATCGAGCGGCTCGACAAGCTGCCGCTCGACCCGCGCGACTGGTCGCTCATCGCGAGCCACCTCTTCGGCACGTGCCGCATGGGCGCGAGCGACCGCGACGGCGTCGTCGGCTGGGACGGCGCCGCCCACCACGCGAGGCGGCTCTGGGTGCTCGACGCCTCGGTGTTCCCGGGCAACCTCGGGGTCAACCCGCAGCACACGATCATGGCGCTCGCCATGCACCTGGCCGAGAGAATCGCGTAGGCTAGCGCGCCGGTCATGCTGCTCGCGATCGACGTCGGGAACACCAACATCGTCTACGGCCTGTTCGACGGCGAGCACCTCGTCCACCAGTTCCGCGTCGAGAGCGCCCGCGGGCGCACGGCCGACGAGTACGCCGTGCAGCTGCGCGCCCTGCTCGACATGCGCGGCGTCGCGCCGGGCGCCGTGAAGGCCGCCATCGTCGCCTGCGTCGTGCCCTCGCTCACCGAGCCGATGGTCCGCCTGGTCGAGAGCATCGGGCGCGAGGCGCTCGTCGTGGGCCCGGGCATCCGCACGGGGATGGCCATCCTCATCGAGAACCCGCGCGAGGTCGGCGCCGACCGGATCGCCGACGCCGTCGCGGGCTTCGACAAGGCCCAGGGCGGCGTCATCGTCGTCGACTTCGGCACCTCGACGAACTTCGACGTGGTCACCCCCAAGGGCGAGTACCTGGGCGGCGTGCTCGCGCCGGGGCTGCAGATCAGCGCCGACGCGCTCTTCGCGCGCGCGGCCAAGCTCCCGCGCGTCGAGATCGCCAAGCCCCTCAAGGTCGTCGGCAAGAACACGGTGCACGCGATGCAGTCGGGCATCGTCTACGGCTACGTCGGCCTCGTCGACGGGCTGGTCGAGCGCCTGCTCGCGGAGCTGGGGTTCTCCTGCACGGTCATCGCGACCGGGGGGCTCGCGCCCCTCATCGCGCCGCTGTCGAAGACGATCGGCGAGGTCGACGATCACCTCACGCTGACGGGCCTGCGCATCCTCTACGAGCGCAATCGCGCGTAGAGGCCCGTGCGCCCCGCGGTCCTTTTCGCCTGTGCTGCCGCCCTCGCGCTCGCGGTCGCCCTCGGCGTGTCGTTCGGGAGCGGCTCGGCGACGGCCCTCGATCTGTTCGCGTCGGGCACGAGCGCGCAGGGGATCCTGCTCGACGTCCGGCTCCCGCGCGTCCTGCTGGGCGCGGTCGCCGGAGGGGGGCTCGCCGCCGTCGGCGCCGCGTTCCAGGCCATCCTGCGCAACCCGCTCGCCGAGCCGTACGTGCTCGGCGTGTCGGGCGGCGCCGCGCTCGGCGCGACGCTCGCCATCGTCGCGGGCGTCGTCGTCGGCCTGCTCGGCGCCGTCGGCGTGCCCGCCGCGGCGTTCGCCGGGGGCGTCGTCGCGACGCTGCTCGTCTGGTCGCTCGCGCGGGGCGGGCGGGCGAGCGGCGCGTCGATCCTCCTCGCGGGCGTCGTGGTCAACGCGATCGCCGGGGCCGGCATCACGCTGCTCGAGGCCGTCTCCGCCCCGGGCCGGACGCAGTCGCTGCTGCTCTGGCTGATGGGCTTCCTCGACGTCCCGTCGTGGGGGCAGCTCGGGTTCGTCACGCTCTACGTCACAGGGGGCCTCGCGGTGCTGCTCGTCGACGCGGCCCGCATGAACGCCCTCGCGCTCGGCGACGAGCCCGCGAAGAGCCTGGGCATCGACGTGCGCGCGCTCGAGCGGCGGACGTTCTTCGCGTGCGCCGCGGTGGTCGGCGCGGTCGTGAGCGTCACGGGCCTCATCGGCTTCGTGGGCCTCGTCGTCCCGCAGGCGCTGCGGCGCGTCGTGGGGCCGGATCTGCGCGTGCTGCTGCCCGCGTCGGCCCTGTCCGGGGCCGCGACGCTCGTCGCGTGCGATCTGCTCGTTCGCGTGCTCTCGCCGCACCTGCACACCGAGCTGCCCGTCGGCGCGGTGACGGCGGTGGCGGGGGGGCCGGTCTTCCTCGCGCTGCTGCGGCGGCGCGGCGCGGGGGGCTGACGCGAGGCGAGCCTCGTCGGCGCCCCGCCGGGGAAGGCGCGTCGCTCCCCGGGGCCCGCGCCTACCAGCTCGCCGGCGGCCTGTCCCCCGGCCCGGCGCCCCACGACGTGTCGGGGCTCGCCCCGAGCGTGAACGCGAGCGTTCCGCCGCGGGCCACCGCGCTCCAGGGGAGCCAGGTGCTGGTGCTCGGCTCGCCGTTGACCTTCAGGGCCTGCACGTAGGGAGAGCCGGGCGCCGCGCCGGCGGCGGTGACGACGAGCTGCGCGCCCCCCGCGAGCGTCAGCGTGACCTTCGGGAACGTCGGGCTGCCGAGGACGACGCCGCCGACGCCGGGGATCGCCGGGTACATGCCGAGCATCGCCCAGACCTGCCAGGCCGACATGGCCCCCAGGTCGTCGTTGCCCGGCAGCCCGCTCGGCCGGGTGCTGAAGCCTTCGCGGAGGATCTGCTGGACGACGGCCTGCGTCCGCCAGGGCGCGCCCGCGAAGTCGTAGGCCCACGGCGACACGAAGCCCGGCTCGTTGCCGATGTAGAAGTACGGCTGCCCGAGCCCGGCGTTGACCTGCGCGAAGAGCGCGTCGAGGCGCGCGACGAGGCGCGCGTCGCCGCCGAGGGCCGCGATGAGCCCCGGGATGTCGTGGGCGACCGCCAGCGTGTACTGCGTCGCGTTGCCCTCGATGAACCCGTCGGACCCCTGCACGTCGAGCGCCGGGTGCGTCGTGACGTCGACCTGCTGGAAGGCCGCCGCGCCGCCGACGTCTGCCGCGTAGCGCGGCTCGAGGTAGCCGGTCGCCCCGTTGGCCGTGCGGGCCGGGTCGAACACGTTGCGCCAGTACGCGCCGCGGGCGAGGAAGGCGTCGTGGTCGGCCGCGTCGCCGAGGGCCGCGGCGAGCCGCGCGATCGAGAAGTCGTCGGTCGCGTACTCCAGCGTCGTCGACACGGTCCCCGCCGGAGCGTCGGGCGCGTCGAGCGGGCAGTAGTGACGGGCGAGGTACGAGGCGAGCCCCGGCCTGTGGCCGGCGCCGTTGCACGTCGCGGTCGGATCGGTGGCCCCCTTGATCATCAGCGACAGGGCGGCCTGCGCGTCGAACCCGCGCGCGCCGAAGGCGTAGCCGCCCGCCACCAGGGCGTCGCCGGGGTCGCCGATCATCAGGCCGTCGTCGGTGTTCGCGAGCTCCCACTTCGGCAGCAGGCCGCACTCGGTGCCCGCGTCGACGAACGACCGCAGGATGTCGCTCGCCTCGTCGGGCGCGATCACCGCGACGAGCTGGATCCACGAGCGGTACACGTCCCACGTGGAGAAGTTCTGGTACCGGACGGTCGTCGCCTTGCGGACCTTGCCGTCCAGCCCGACGAACGACCCGTCGACGTCGGACGCGACGCCCGGCTGCAGCAGCACGTGGTAGAGCCCCGTGTAGAGGGCGGTGCGGTCGTCGGGCGCGCCGCCCTCGACGGCCACGCGGCCGAGCGCCGCGTTCCAGCGCGCGATGGCCGCCTGGTGCACGGCGTCGAAGTCCCAGCCGGGGCTCTCGGCCTCGAGGTTCGCCACGGCGGCGTCCACGCTGACGTACGACAGGCCCACCTTCATGTGGACGGCCCCGTCGTGCGACGTGTCGAAGGTGAAGGCGAGCGCCGTGTCGTCGCCCTCGACGTGCGTCTGTCCGGCGACCGCCGAGCCCCCCGCGACCGCGGCGACCTGGACGAACGGCCGATCGAAGCGCGCGGCGAGGTAGACCGGGTAGGTCGCCGACGAGCCGCAGAAGAACGCGTCGGTGCGCTGGCCCGTCACGAGCCCGTCGCCGCCGACCTGCAGCGCCCCGCTCTTCACGAACAGCGAGTCGTGGCGGAGGCTCGTGCCCACGAGGACGGTGCCCGTGGCCGCGTGGGGAAACGTGAAGCGCGCCAGGCCGGTGCGCTGCGTCGCCGTGAGGTCGACGAGGATGCCGGAGCCGAGCTGCACCTCGTAGAACCCCGGCGAGCCGACCTCGCCGGTGTGGCGGAAGGTATCGATCGGATCGCTCGACGGATCCCAGGCTCCCGAGACCGGGAACACCGGGAAGTCGCGCATCGCAGGGCAGCCGGCGCCGTCGAGGTGGGTGAGGCTGAAGGCGTCGATCTGATCGTCGGCGTAGCTGTACCCGGGCGGCGACGCGCCGGGGGTGTCCGGTCCCCACTGGACCATGCCGAAAGGAAGCGCGGCCGCCGGGAAGGTCGAGCCGCCCGCGCCGTCGGGGACCGGCACGGGCGCGGAGCCCGGCGCGGTCCCGACGAAGACGTCGACGCTCGGGACCGCGCCGCTCGTCCCCGGGCTCGTCGAGACGCGCGGGGGATCGCCGGCCGGTGCCGGGGAGCTGCCGCAGCACGCGACGGCGACGACGAGCGCGAGGCGACCGGACCGCCCGAGGAGGGCAGGGGTCGCGCCGGCGAACGGGCCTCGGGGTGGAGCGGCCACGACGCCCAGCGTATGCCAGATGCCGCCGACCCTCGACACGCGAAACGCGCTGGTCGCGCGGTCGCTCCTGCGACACACTTGCAGGCCCACATGAACACGCACGCGTTCACGGCCGCCGCAGCGTTTGCCGCCCTCGCCGTCTCCGGCGCCGCGGGGTGCAGCGGCTTGCTCGGCATCGGCGATCGCTCGCTCGATCCCGGCGCCGACGCGGCGGCACCAGATGGGAGCCTCGCCGACGCCCCCGCCGATGGCGCGGCGCCGGACGCGGGCTCGCACGAGGGCGGGGCCGCCGAGGGGGGCAACCCCGAGGGGAGCACGGGCGACGCTGGACCGTGCGGGGACACCACGAGCGATCCGCACGACTGCGGGCGGTGCGGTCACGACTGCCTGGGGGGAACCTGCGACGCGGGCGTGTGCCAGCCCGTGGCGATCGTCCCCGGCAGCGCGGGCTACCGCCCGTGGCAGCTCGCCCTCACCGACACCGCCGTGTACTTCACCGACACGGTCAACGGCCAGATCGCCGTCGTGAACAAGGACGGCACGGGGCTGCAGGCGCTCGACAGCTCGGGCTTCCGCGACAACGCGCTCGGCGTCGACGACGCGGGCGTTTTCTTCTCGGACCTGAACGACAACGCGATCGTGCACTGCACGCTGACGAGCTGCGGCGCGGGCCCGACGATCCTCGCCATCGTGCCGTCCGGCGGCGACGTGATGTCGCTCGCGCTCGACCGGGGCATCTCGTTCGTCGACAACATGTGCAACCTGTACCGTCTGCCCGCCAGGCAGCCGGGCACGCCCACGGCGCTCGTCCTGTCGGACGGAGGGAGCCCGTGCCCGTACGCGGTCCAGAGCGATGGCACCTACCTCTACGTCGCGAACGACACCGGAGAGGTGATGCGCATGGGCCTCGACGGGGGCGGCGTGCGGAGCCTCTCGGGCTCGCAGTCGGTGCCGCTGGCGAACGGCCTCGCGGTCGACTCGCAGGCCGTCTACTGGGTCCAGCAAGATCCCAGCTTCTCGCTTCCCGGGACGATCAACGTCGCGGGCCTCGACGGCAGCAACCCGCACGTGCTGGCCGGCGGTCAGGCGAACCCGGAGCATATCGCCACCGACGGCACGAACGTCTACTGGACCGCGACCGGCTTCGGCAGCAGCGGCAACAGCGGGACGGTCGAGATGTGCGCGCCCGCCGACTGTCAGCCCGTGACCCTCGCCTCGAAGCAGCCCAACCCCTCGTACATCGCCGTCGACGCCGTCGCCGTGTACTGGACCGACTATGCCGGGGTGAACAACTTCCCCGGGACGGTGATGAAGGTGGCGAAGCCGTAGGCGGAGTCGGGTACGTCGTCCCGGTCGGCACCGGCTGTGGAGGCCGGTTCGGCGGGCGCGCACGAGCGTGCGGCCGCGACGGACGATGGCAAGGTCGCGGGAGACGATGATGACGTCGTCTCCGACGATGGTGGGGCTCGTCGAGATCGTCGCGAAGACCGTCGAGATCGTCGTGAAGCTCGCGGAGTTC
>JAJYCT010000108.1 GCA_021778125.1 Myxococcales bacterium | reverse complement strand
CGCCCGCGGCGTCGAGCTCCGCGCGCCGGAGGTGATCGAGGCCCACCGCAAGCGCCTACGCGAGCGCGCCGAGCGCCTGCGCGCCGCCGCCGACGTCGAGCTCGACCCGTCGCGCCTCGAGCAGGAGATCATCCTCTTCGCCGAGCGCAGCGACGTGTGCGAGGAGCTCACGCGCCTCGAGAGCCACTGCGGCCAGTTCGCGGGGCTGCTCGCGAGCGACGAGGCCGTAGGCCGCCGGCTCGATTTCCTCTTGCAGGAGCTCGCGCGCGAGGCCAATACCGTGGGGGCCAAGAGCCCCGACTCGCAGATCGCCCACGCCATCGTCGAGGTGAAGGCCGAGATCGAGCGGATGCGCGAACAGGTGCAGAACGTCGAATGACCCCCCGGCGCGATTTCCTCCTTCTGGTGCTGTCTTCTCCCAGCGGCGCGGGCAAGACGACGCTCACGCGGAAGCTCCTCGAGCAGTGCCCGGAGCTCTGCTTCAGCGTGTCGCACACCACGCGAGCGCCCCGCGCGAACGAGGTCGACGGGCGCGACTACCACTTCGTCGACCGCGCGCGCTTCCGCCGGCTCGTCGACCAGGGCGCCTTCCTCGAGTGGGCCGAGGTCCACGGCAACCTCTACGGAACGTCCATCGCCGAGATCGAGCGCGCGCAGGGCACGCCCGGCTGCGCGGGCCTCATCTTCGACATCGACTACCAGGGGGCGCGCCAGATCCGCGCTCAGATCGAGGACGTCGTGGGCGTGTTCGTCCTGCCGCCGTCGATGCAGGAGCTCGAGCGGCGCCTGCGCGGGCGGGCCAGCGAGACCGAGGAGGCCCTCCAGAAGCGGTTCACCGCCGCCCAGCTCGAGATCGAGCACTACGCCCTCTTCGACTACCTGGTCGTCAACGACGACGTCGAGCGGGCCTTCGACGAGCTGCGTTCGATCACGCTGGCCGAGCGGGCGCGGCGCCGCCGGCGCTCGGCGCTCGCCGAATCCCTCTTGCGCACCGGCCGTCTCTCGTGAAGAGGTAGCGCCCATGAGCGGACACGTGCTCGGCGTCATCGGCGGCAGCGGCCTGTACGCGATCGAGGGCCTCACGGCCGTCGAGGAGGTCCGCGTCGACACGCCGTTCGGCGCGCCCAGCGACGCCGTCGTGCGCGGCCGCCTCGGCGACACGACGCTGCTCTTCCTGCCCCGCCACGGCCGCGGCCACCGCGTCGCCCCCCACGAGATCAACTACCGCGCGAACGTCTGCGCGCTGAAGAGGCTCGGCGCCACGCACCTGGTGAGCCTGAGCGCCGTGGGGTCGATGCGCGAGGCCATCGCCCCGGGCGACTTCGTCGTCGTCGACCAGCTCATCGATCTCACCAAGCGCCGCCCCTCGACGTTCTTCGAGGACGGGATCGTCGGGCACGTCAGCGTCGCCGATCCGGTCTGCGAGCACCTCTCCGCGGAGCTCTCCGCCGCGGCGAAGCGCGCGGGCGCGCGCGTGCACACGGGCGGCACCTACGTGTGCATCGAGGGCCCGCAGTTCTCCACGCGCGCCGAGAGCCTGCTCTACCGCTCGTGGGGCGTGTCGGTCATCGGCATGACGGCGCTGCCCGAGGCCAAGCTCGCCCGCGAGGCCGCCCTGCCCTACGCGCTGCTCGCCCTCGCCACCGACTACGACTGCTGGCACGAGAGCGAGGAGGACGTGACGGTCGAGGGCGTGCTCGCCGTCATGAGCCGCAACGTCGTCGGCGCCCGGCGCACCGTCGCCGAGCTCGCCCGCGCGCTGCCCGATCCCGCCGCGAGCAAGGCCGCCTCGGCCCTCGCGTCCGCCGTGATGACCGCCCCCGACGCCGTGTCCCCCGCCGCCCGCGCGCGCCTCGAGTGGCTCGCCGGCGCGGTCCCGCCCCCCGCCAAGAGGTAAATCCGAGTGTCCGCCCATCCGCTCCTCATCGTCGGCTCGATCGCGTTCGACGATCTCGACATGCCCACCGGCGAGTTCCGCGACGTGCTCGGCGGCGCCGCCACCTACTCGTCGCTCGCCGCCTCGCTGCTCACCCGCCCGGTGCGCGTCGTGGGGATCGTGGGGACCGACTTTCCCGACGCGCACCTCGCGGCGCTGTCGGCGCGCGGCGTCGACACCGCGGGCGTCGAGCGCGCCGCCGGCAAGACGTTCCGCTGGCACGGCCGGTACTCGAGCGATCTGGCGAGCCGCACCTCGCTCGACACGCAGCTCAACGTCTTCGCCGACTTCTCGCCGAAGATCCCCGCCTCGTACCGCGACAGCCCGTTCGTCCTGCTCGGCAACATCCACCCGCGCCTGCAGGTCGACGTGCTCGATCAGGTCGCGCGCCCGCGCCTGGTCGTCGCCGACACGATGAACTTCTGGATCGAGGGCCAGCCCGACGCGCTCGCCCGGATGCTGCGGCGCATCGATCTGCTCGTCATCAACGACGAGGAGGCCCGCCAGCTCTCGGGCATCCACAACCTGGTGCGCGCCGCCGCCGACATCCGCAAGCGCGGCCCCACGACGCTCATCATCAAGCGCGGCGAGTTCGGCGCGCTGCTCTTCGACGAGGCCGGGACGTTCTTCGCCCCCGCCTACCCGCTCGAGGACGTGCTCGATCCCACGGGCGCCGGCGACTCGTTCGCGGGCGGCCTCCTGGGCTACCTGTCGGCCTGCGGCGAGGTCACGCCGGCGTCGCTGCGCCAGGGCCTCTACTTCGCCTCGGCGCTCGGCAGCTTCTGCGTCGAGGGCATCGGCCCCTCGCGCCTGCTGGAGATCGGCGCGTCGGACCTGGCCGCGCGCATCGCGGCGTTCGCGCGCCTGGTCGACCACGGCGGATCGCTCGCCGTGCCGGGGTGAGCGACGGCACAGGACGCCGCGCCGTCGACCGACGACGCCGGGCCGTCGACCGACGACGCCGGGCCGTCGACCGACGACGCCGCGCCGTCGACTGATGACGCCGCGCCGTCGACCGACGACGCCGGGCCGTCGACTGACGACGCCGGGCCGTCGACTGACGACGCCGCGCCGTCGACTGATGACGCCGCGCCGTCGACTGATGACGCCGCGCCGTCGACTGATGACGCCGCGCCGTCGACTGCGACGGCGATGCCGCGTGAAGACGCCACGTCGATGTCGCATGACATGGTGACGATGTCTCACGACATGGTCGCGCCGTTGTCGCGGTCGGCGCGATGTTTGCGATTTCGCCGCGATGTCATCCGTCGGCGTCGCGGCGGGCGCCGCGGACGGCCCGGACGCGGTCGGCTCGCGGTCCGGATCTTCCACGCCTTTTTGTGCGCCCGCCGGCGCAGGCGCCCATGGTAGCGTCGCCGCCCGGAGGTCATCGGGCATGCGCATCGTCGTCGGGCTAGCCACGGTCGGGGCGGGGGCGTTGGTGGCGTTGGGGGTCGCGTGCTCGAGCAGCTCCTCGGTGCCGCCTCCGCCGGCGAACGAGTCGACCCAGTGCTCGACCGACGCCGGCCAGTTCCCGGTGGCCAACTGCGTCCCGTACGATCCCGCGTCGCAGTCGTGCACGAGCCCCGCGCTCAGCTGCAACACCGCGCCGTGCGACTCCACGTCGCCGTGCCTGGCGATGGGCGCCGACAACACCGGGCAGGCCGTCGCCAACTTCCGCATGCGCAAGCTCAACATCACCGCGCCCGACGCCCTCGCGTTCCAGCCGCCCTCGCACGTCTTCGTCCAGAAGGCCGTCATCGACCAGGGCATCTACCTGCACAACTTCTGCGGCGAGAACCGCGACGGCACGTTCTCCTGGCTGATCCAGGTCGACACGAAGAACAACACCGTCAAGACCGGCGGCGCCCCGCCCACCGACGATCCGTTCGGCAAGGGCTACTGCTTCGTCGACGCGACGCTCTCGGGCCTGAACGTGGCCCCGGTCACCGTCAACCTCACCAAGGCGTCCGACGGCACGTACACCTCGGACAAGATCCCCAAGCTCTACGTGCCGATCTACTCGCCCGCCGCGAGCGGCGGCTACCAGACGATCATCCTGCCGCTCACCGACGCGCAGGTGAAGGACGTCGCCCTGAGCGAGAGCAACAACTGCATCGGCAGCTACAACGCCGACGCGATCACGAGCCTCCAGGGCAGCGCGTGCCTCGACGATCCCACGTCGTGCTCGCGCTGGACGACGGCCGGCTCGCTCGGCGGCTTCATCACGCTCGACGAGGCCAACGGCGTCGCCGTCCCGCAGCTCTCCGAGACGCTCTGCATGCTGCTGTCGCCGACGGCGCCGGTCGACACGAGCGATCCGAACCTCAAGAAGTGCGCCGTCGACAGCGCCGGTCACGTCCAGGCCACCGGCGACTACTGCTCGACGACGCAGTCGCCGGGCGGCTGCAAGGACAGCGACTGGCTCGCCGCGACCTTCGCCGCCAGCGCCGCGAAGATCGTCGACCCCAACCAGCCCGACTGCATGGGCAGCGCGACCACCGGCGACGGGGGCACCGGCGACGGCGGCTCCCCGGTCGACGCCGGCGGGCAGTAGCGTCCGAGACGCCACGGGGGCGACCCCCTGCCCCCGGCCCAGCCGTTTTGCGGTAGGCTCAGCCCCGTCGATGGGCCACGCGCGACCCGCAGGGGGACGTGTGCGGTGCGTCTCCGGAGGGCTGACATGCTTCGAGGGTCCTTTCGTCCTGCGTTCTTCGTCCTGATGCTCGTGGTGCTGGCGTCTTGCGGCGGCGCCGGAGGGTGCAGCGGGTGCGCCGGGTGCGGCATGACGCCGCTGACCGGCGGCTTCGACGCGACCCAGCGCATCGAGAACGCCGGGGCCGCGCGCGTCACGCAGTCGGGCCTCAAGTTCCTGCAGGCCAACATCCCCGGGCTCGCCAAGGGCATCCTGGGCTCGACCGGCACCATCACCTTCGACATCCCCAAGAGCAGCAGCTCGGTCGCCGGCATCACGGCCAACATCTGCCCCAACGGCTCCGATCCGACGGCCAACCCCGAGATCTGCGTCGCCGAGCTCGACGTCCCCAGCGCGAACCTGACGCTGGCCACGGCGGCCCCCGAGGACCTGCACATCACCGGGACCATCCCGCTGCGCGTGCAGGATCTGCAGGTGAGCTTCGGGTGCGCGGACCTCAACATCTCGATCGACGGCGACGGCAGCTGCCCCGGCAGCAGCAGCGCCGCGTTCGACCCGTTCCCGATCGACGTCGACATCGCCATCAAGGTCGACCAGAACGCCACCCACACGGCGCGCCTCGGCTACTCGGCGATCACCATCAACTCGATCCTCGACCAGACGACGGCCACGGGCAACCTCGACAGCAACCTGCACATCTGCGGCATCCCCAGCTGCAACGCCCTCTGCTGCATCAGCAACCTCTGCACGTGCGCGGTCGCCGGGATCGCGGGCGCCCTGCAGAGCACCATCGTGGGCCAGCTCTACTCGCAGCTCCAGGGCACGCTGCAGTCGACGATCGACAACCAGCTGTGCACCAAGGCGACCGCGACGGCCCCCTGCCCCACCGGGACGACGGCCGACAGCGGCGGCATCTGCCGGTACAGCGACAACACGTGCGTGTCGATGCTGCTCGGCACCGACGGCCACATGAACCTCGGCACGCTCGTCGCGAAGTTCTCGCCGGGCGTCACCGCGGGGCTCGACATCCTGCTGGCCGCGGGCGGCCCCGACAAGAACACGACGGACGCGACCGCGACGTCGCTCGACTGGGGCGATCTCGATCCGGTGGGCGGCGGCATGACGCTGGGCCTCTACGGCGGCGCGGAGGCCGCGCCGGCAAGCGCGTGCGTGCCCGCGGTGAAGCAGACGATCCCGACGGGCATCCCCATCCCGACCGAGCTCTTTGCCAACACCGTGACGCCCTGGCCCACGAGCGCGACCGCCCCCGACCTCGGCATCGCCCTGGCCGGCCGCTACATCGGCTACGCACTGACCAGCGCGTACAACAGCGGCGTCCTGTGCCTGGGCGTCTCGACGGCGCAGTTCCAGGCGCTGAGCACCGGGTTCGTCAGCGCCGTCATCCCGTCGATCAAGGATCTCACCTTCGAGCCGGGCAAGAGCTCCAAGCCCGCCTCGATGGCCCTCACGACCCGCCCGCAGAAGCCCCCGGTGGTGGTCCTCGGCAACGGGACGGACGTCAACAAGGACCCGCTGCTGAAGATCACGCTGCCGACCTTCGCGATCGACTTCTACGTCTGGAGCCTCGATCGCTACATCCGCGCGTTCACCTACACGGCCGACGTCACGATTCCGGTGAACCTGCAGACGGGCGCCGATCCGAAGACGAACCCGACCGGCGGCATCGTCCCGGTGCTGGGCGATCTCGGGATCGCCAACGGCGTGGTCACCAACTCCGACCTCGTCTGGGAGAAGCCGACGCAGCTCGCCTCCGCGCTGTCGTCGCTGCTCGGCGGCATCGTCGGCCAGTTCCTGGGCAAGGGCTTCAACCCCATCAACATCAACGGCTCGTTCGCCAAGTACGGCCTCGCGCTCGACCTCCCGCCGAACGCGTTCCGGAAGCTGACGATGAGCCCCACGTCGGCTCCCGGTGGCAAGGACGACTACATCGGCCTCTTCGCCAACCTGACCACGGCGCCGGCCGGCATGGTCCGGACCGCGGTGCGCATCACGGGCATGGAGATCCACCCCGAGGCCATGAGCCTCACGACGGCGGACCGCGCGAAGTTTCCGAAGCTGAACGTCGACGTGTCGTCGCCTGACGACGACGGCTCGCGCCCGCTGGAGTACACGTACTGGGTCGACGACCAGCCACGCGCCGCGTGGACCTCGTCGCACGACCTGGTGGTCGACGACTCGTATCTGTTCCTGCAGGGCAAGCACACGCTCCATGCCGCGGCCCGCGTGGTCGGGCACCCGGAGTCCGAGGACGACAACCCCGCCCAGGCGCCGTTTGTCGTCGACGTCCTGTCGCCGGTCGTCTCGCTCGAGACGCAGAGCGGCGAGGTCACGGTCCACGCGTACGACTACGTCAGCGACGACTCGGCGCTCACCGTGCGGTGGCGCCCGGTGGACCCGTCCGGTGAGGGCGCGTGGAGCGCCTGGCAGCCGTACCCGTCGGTCTCGACGCTGAAGTCCGGCGGGGACGGCGTTTCGATCGAGGTGCAGGTCCAGGACGAGGCGGGCAACGTCGCCGATACCAATGGTCTCATCCGGGGGCGCCCCGATCCCACCCTGCCCTCTAGCGGCTCGGCGTGCGGGTGCTCGACGCCGGGCTCGCCCGACACGGGCCGCACGGGCGTGCTCGTCGCCTTTGGCGCGATCGTCGCGCTCGGCGTCCTTGCGCGGCGGCGGCGCGCCGGCGCGCTCGTGATCGGCTCGCTCGGCGTGATGGCGGCCGCGACGCCGGGATGCTCGTGCGGGAGCAACAACAACGCGAGCGCCGCCGATGGCGGCACCGGGTGCGGCCCGGGGTGCATGGTCCAGTGCGGCCTCCCCGACGCGCAGGGGCTCATCGGCGCGTACACGTCCGTCGCCGTCGCGCAGGACGGGACGGTCTGGGTGGCGGGCTACAACGACGCCGACGTGACCAACGGCCTTCTCTACGGCGATCTGGTCGCGGGCAAGCTCGACAAGGGCAAGATGAAGGTCGCCTGGGTGACCGTCGACGGCCTGCCGCCCGAGCCGGGCGACGGAGACTGCCCTCCGAACGATCCGAGCACCTGGCGTCACGGGCTCACCGATCCGGGGCCGGACGTCGGGCTCTGGACGAGCATCCAGCTCGACGCCAGCGGCAACCCGATGGTCAGCTACTACGACGCGACCAACGCCGCGCTCAAGTTCGCGTCGTCCCAGGACGGCGGCCAGACGTGGCAGATCCACACGGTCATGCAGGCGGCGAACAGCGACATCGGTCGCTACTCGAAGATGCTCGTCCTTGGCGGCAAGCCGGTCATCGCCTTCCTGGTCGTGGAGCCCGGCACGGGTGGCTGGGCGCAGTCGCGCGTGGTGCTCGCGACGGGCAACGTGGCCCTCCCCGCCCAGCAGAGCGACTGGACCACGCAGAACGTGATCGTCGACGCGCAGACGCCGTGCAAGGCCCAGCTCTGTACCGGCAACCAGGTGTGCGTCCAGGCGACCGGCCAGTGTCAGGCGCCCGTCGCGGGCTGCACGCCGTCGGACTGCGGACAATCGGAGGCGGGTATCGGCAGCACCCCGCAGTCGTGCGTCACGCTCGACGCCGGGCCGGCGTGCGAGGCCATCACGCCCTCGAGCTACATCGACACGTACCCGGACGCCGAGGGCGACTACCTCGCGATCGCGAACGGGCCCAAGGGCCTCGGCGTCGTCGTCTACGACCGCACGCGCGGCAACCTCGTGGGCGCCGCCAGCGAGAGTGGCGCCTGGACCGCGCAGATCCTGGACGGGCAGATCGGGCCGAACAGCAGCCCGACGCGCACCGACACCGGCGATGTCGGCGTGGGGGCTTCGCTGGCGATCGACGCGTCGGGCGACTGGCACGTCAGCTACTCGAACGCCTGGACCGAGACGCTGCAGTACCTGCACGTGCCGGGCGGCGACTTCGCCAAGCCGCTCACCCCCGAGGTCGTCGACGACGGCCTCCACGTCAACGGGACGGCGAACCCGGACGGCCAGCACATCGTCGGCGACGACTCGTCGATCACCGTCGACGCGAGCGGCACGGTGCGGATCGTCTACCAGGACGCCACCGCGGGCACGCTCCACGAGGCGATCGGGACGGCTGCGGGCAGCGGTCACACGTGGGCGGTCAAGGTCGTCCCCCAGGCGAACCAGTTCGCGGGGTTCTTCCCGCACTACGTCTCGCAGGTGCAGCAGATCGCGAACTGGTACCGCGCGACAGACCACACGCAATCGCCGCCGATGGTCACGGGCGACGTGGCGTTCGTGGCGCCCTGACGGTCAGGCGACCTCCGAAGGACACGCCTCAGGCCGCCGCGACATCCTTAGCGTCCATGACGCGTACGGCGGGCCCGCTAGCCCGCTCTCGCTCGGCGGCAACGATCTCGACCAGCTCGCGGTGCTCGGCGATGCCGGTCTCGAGCAGCGCCCGCATGAAGCCGTCGACGTAGCCATGGGCGCGCGCGATGCGCGCATAGGCGGTGCCGGCGGAGGCCGCAGCGAACACATCGCGGAGCATCGTCTGCAGCTCGGAGAGGAGCTCGGGCTTGTTGCGCATGCGAATCGTCTATGGGACCCGCCGCCGCAGGGCCAAGTTCTGGGCCGCCGCGGCGCGTGAATAGTGGCGCTTACCGCGTCGTTCCGGTATTCGGGACACCGACGCGATGGAGGCCGACGCCGATGCCCGCGCCTACGAGGCGCTCTCGAAGCACCCCCTCCTGCGCGACCTGACCTCCATCACCCACGAGCTGATGGCGTCCGCCGCGGAGGCGCGTCGCGTCGCGCCGTCGGCGGAGCGCGTGGAGGTGGCCGTGGGGGCCCGGAAGCTGACCCGGGACGACGTGGGCACCGCGTTCGGCAACGCGCTCGACGTCCTGTCGCGGGGTCCCGAGGACGACGCGGAGCGGTCGCTCGCACGGGCGCTCGCCGCCCACGCGGTGGCCGCGAACCGTCCGGGCGGCGCCGAGGACGAGGCTCGCCTGGCGGGCGAGCTCCTGTGGCTCGCCGCGCACACGCCGTTCGATGCCCTGGGCTTGCTCGACGTCGCCTTGGGCGACGGCGCGGACGGCCTCTGGACGGCCATCACGGACCGCGTCCGGCGCGTTGACGCGGGAACGCTGCCGGCGGTCGGGCGCTGCGAGGCGCTGGTGGGCGCCGTGGCCCTGGGCGCGTCGTCGTCCAGGACCGCCCGCGAACGCGCCGCAAGGCTCGCCTCCGACGTCCACGATGCGGGGCTGGCGCGGCTGCTAGCGCTGCGCCCGGGCGGGGGCGCCGCCGCGTCGCTCGACGGGCAGGTCGTCCCCTCTCCGCGCGGTCCGGCGGCCACGTTCGCGCTCGCGATCACGGGGCTCCTCCTCGCGGCGAACGCGGCACGCCTGGTGGCGCGCGTCGTCCTCGGGTACGCGTCGCCCGCGACCGCGTCGCTGACCGAAGACGGCGGCGTGCGCGTGAAGTGGCGCACCGTCCTTCTCGGACGCACGCTGCGCGATCGCGAGATCGTCATCCCGCGCACCGGGCTCGCGCGGGCCACGCGCGAGGTTCGCTACCCGTCGCTCGCGATGTACGCGGGGCTGCTCGCGCTCGCCGCCGGGAGCTACCTGGGAGTGACGACGTTCGTGGACGGCGTGCGGAGCGCCTCCCCCTCCCTGCTCGCGTGGGGGCTGGGGCTCGTCGCCCTCGGCCTCGCGCTCGACTTCATCCTGACGAGCCTCGCGCCGGGGGCGAGGGGGCGGTGCCGGGTCCTCTTCACGGCCCGCGACGGCGCGCGTGTGTGCGTCGGCGGTGTCGATGCCGGCGCGGCCACCGCCCTGCTCGCGCGCCTCACCCGCCCGTAGCGGGTGTCCTCGAAGAGGACGCGCCACGGGCTCCCGGAGGCCGAGGCGTCATTCGGCGGTCGTTTGCTCGCCGACGAGGGCCTCCACGCGGCCGGCCGAGACACGCAGCTCGAAGCGGACATTCCGGGCCTCGGCGCGCGCGCAGGCCCTCACGACCGTCGCCAGCGCCCCCTCGCCCCGGTCGAGCTCTTCCCCGTCGCCGGCGTCGATTGCGCGCAGGTCCACGCCCGTGCCCTCGCCCTCGACGCCGACGGTCACGCGCGCGCACTTGCCCGCGGGGACGCTCTCGGTCCACGTCACCTCGTGCGCCGCGTCGAGGGCTGTGCTCCGCACCGGAGCCCGCGTGCCCTCGAGCAGGCGACCGGGCCCGGACGCCGCGCGCCCCATCAGGCGCGACGCGGCCAGGGAATGCGCCCCGAGCACGGAGTCTCGCCAGCGCTCGGGGCGCACGGTGACCGCAAACGGCCCCGGGCGGCCGCGCGTCTCGAGCTCGACGCGCACGGGGCCCCGGGCGCACGCGAAGAGCGCCAGGGAAGACGCCCCCTCGTCGCTCGCAAGGAGCGCTCCGCCGTCATCCCAGGCGCTCGCGCTGACCAGGCCGAGCGGAGCGCCGGCCACGACGTCGAGCCGCGCGCAGGGCGCGCCGAGCCCCTTGAGGTCGACTGGCACCGCGACCCGCCGCCCGAGCACGAGCGAGCCGGAGATCGAGGTGCGCGCAGGCTCGTAGCCGCTCTCGGCGAGCATCGCATCGCGCGCGCGCCGTGCAGCCTCGAGCGGCAGCGTGGCCGACGTCCACGCGATCTCAGGCCGCACCGTGAGGTCGCGGACGACGTCGCCGTGCGCCCGCGCGAGCACCATCGCTACGAGGCCCCGGCCCGTGTGGGGGCGGACCGACAGCGTCCCCGCCATGGCCAGCGGCGAGCAGAGCGTGAGCGTGCGCGCCCCGCTGCCGTCGTGCGCGCGCGCAATCATACGACCGTCGCCGTCGAGCGCCTCCACATCGAGCGCCGGAACGTCCGCGTCCGGCACGACGACCGCGTCGACGCACGCGTCGGCCTCGACGGGCATCGCCACGAGCGTGGGCGCGCGCGCGTCGACGGCGAGCGCGACGCGCTTGACGGTCTCCCAGGTCCCCCCGAGCGTCCCCCGGTGCGCGGCTACGGCATCGTCGAGACCGGGCAAGGCGTCGGCCGGGCGCGCCCCCTCGTCGGCGGCGCCGCGCGCCCCGAGCGCCCGTCCCACGATGACGGCGCGCTCCCGGGGAACGATCTGCGCCGCCACGACGGCGAACCCCTCGCCGTCCACGACGTGCGCCGCGACGTACACACGCGAGGGCAACACCCCGCACAGGAGGACGGTTGGATGCACGTCGCGAGCCTCGTCCACGGCGAGCTGTGTTCCGTCGTCCGCGAAGACGGCCATGTCGACGTCGTCGATGGTGGACGACGCGCGCGCGTACGACAGCAGGCACACTCCCTTCGGCACGTCGACGAATGCGCCGAGCCAGTCGCCCTCCGTCGCCTCGTCCGCCCGGACCATCGACGGCACGCCGGCGCCGAGACGGGCCGCGCGCGCCGGGAGGTCGCCCAGCACGGCCCGCACGTCGAGATCTCCCGGGGTGACACGGAGCGTCGGGAGCGTCGTGGCTCGCGGCGCGGCGAGCGCCGGCGCCCGCGCAAACAGCGAGCACCCCGTGAGCCCCACGAGGAACGGCGATAGCCAGCCTCTCATCGGCGAGGCGGCTCCCACACTCTGGACTGCACACGGTAGAGAGCCAGCCCCCAGCCCGACTGCGGCGCACCCCGGACCTCGACCGTCGCGAGCGCACGCGCGCGAGGCCCGGCGCAGAACGCGACGGCGGCGCCGTCGTCGTCGATCCCGCGATCGTCCCCCGCGTTGCTGGCGCCCACGCGGACGCGCAGGCCCACGGATCGCGCCTCGCCCCGCGTCAGCGTCACGAGCGCGACGTAGCAGGCCCCCGGCTCCACCGGCAGCGGCACGGGCGTCGCTCCGCCCCCGCCCTGCGCGAGGAAGGAGGCCTCGCGCGTCAGGGCCGGCACGGCGTGCACGCGAAGCAGGTGCGCGAGCCGCGCGACCGCCAACGGCCCCCAGAGTGACGGCAGGTGCTCCGGCAACGGCCACGCATAGTGGCCCACGAGCACATCGGAGCCGGCCGGAGCCCCCGCGTAGGCCACCTGGACCTCCGTCGGCTCCGCGAAACACTTGGAGAGCGATGCGTCGGGCGCGTCGCTGCGGTCGCGGGCGAGCAGCCGCTCGCCGTCGGCGTCGCGCATCTCCGCGTCGAGATCGAGGCGACCCCCGATGCCGCCGCGCATCGCGCGGGGATCGACCGCGAAGAGCTCGAGCACGTGACACCCCGGCTCCAGCATCATCTGCTCGACTCCGGTGCGATCGGCGCCTGTCGCCCACGTCCCCCTCGCCCCGATCGACGCACCGCTGCGTCGCGCTCGCGCCTCGGCCAGATCGGCACGCGTCTCGGGCGTGGGCAGCGGCGGCAGCGGACCGGGATCCATCGCCGGCAGGAGGGTCCCCGTGGCACGCTCGGGCAGCACATCGTGCAGGGGCGGAAGGGGCGCCGATGAGCGCGCGACCACCGTCTCGAAGGCCCCTCGCCCCGAGTCGCTCACGACGATCAGCCTCCGCGGCCCGGCCTGCGCGCAGCGCTCGAGCGTCACCGCGCCCGCGACGCTCGGCACGCGCCGCACCTCGGGCTCGGGCCCCCCGATTTCCAGGAGCTTGACGTGGAAGCCCAGCCCACGGGAGCCCAGGAGCGCAATCGTCGTGCACGCTCCGTCCGGTAGCTCCGGCACCGAGACCACGACATGACGATCGCGCAGGGGCTCGCCTTCCAGCAGAAAGTGCGCCTGGTCGACCACGACAGTCGCGCCCACGGCACGCCACACGCCCGCGAGGCGCTCGGCCTCGTCGCGCAACTCGGCGCGCGCCGGCCCGCCGGCGAGCTCGCAAGCGAGCGCCAGGAGCGCAGGGAGGAGGGTGGCGCGGCCGCGCATGGCTCAGGGGTCCTCGACGACCGTCAAGGCGCTCTCGACGAAGGCCTGCCCGCTCGGGTCCCACACGAACAGCTTCCGCTCGTCCGCGCCGCCAGCGCGCACGCTCGTCACCAGGTACGCGAGGTCCCACGGCGGCTCGTCCTGCCCCATCTTGGCGACCTCGGCATCGGTCGGCGAGAAGTACGCGCCGACGTCGAGGTGCGAGTGATAAAGCACCTTCACGGGCCTGCCCTCCGCGTCGCCGCGGCGGATGGCGTTCTCGAACTTCATCGAGTCGATGTCGAAGTACGTGCGGCCCGTGCGCGGGTAGGCCTCCGGGTCGAGGGCGTGCAGCTTGTTGGCGCGGTTGAGCATCGGTACGATCCCATCGACCCGGGACGCGTCGGCGGCCGGCCCGACGAGGAATCCGCAGCTCTCCTCGTCTCGGTCGTAGGCGAGGCGCGCCTCCTCGTCGACCTGCTCAATCACGGAGCGCGGAACGACGAGAGCCCCGAGGACCCACGGATGGCGGACAGCGTCTCGCATGGCGACAGAGCATATGAGCGCACGGTCGAAATGGCACCGCCCACGCGGCGCCGGACGCCCGCACCGGCGTCACCACACGTAGCGCTTGTCCCACCTCATCGGCGCAAAGTACCGGTCGCCGCGATCGCAGACGATGGCGACGACGCACCCGCCCATACCGGCGCACTGCGCTTCCTCGGCAACCTTGAGCGCTGCGAAGACGTTCGCCCCCGACGAGTGCCCGACGTGCAGGCCTTCCTCGCGGGCGAGCCGGTCGGCCATGTCCCAGCCGTCCTCCGTGGCGATGCGCATCGTCCGGTCGTGCGCGAGCGGGTCGTAGATGGCAGGCACCAGGCTCGACTCGAGGTGTTTGAGCCCCTCGAGGCCGTGCAGGGCCTCGGCGGGGACGACCGCGACGCGCTCGACGCGGTTCGTGTGCTCGCCCAGCCGACGGCCGCAGCCGGTCATCGTGCCCGTCGTACCGAGCCCGGCGACGAAATGCGTGAGCCTGTCGCCGAGCGCGGCGAGGATCTCGACCGCCGTGCCGTCGTAGTGCGCGCGCCAGTTGGAGGGGTTGGAGTACTGGTCCGGGTAGAAATAGCGGTCCGGGTCCTGCGCGACGATGTCTCGGACGACCCGGATCGCCCCGTCGGAGCCCTCCATCGGATCGCTGAGCACGACGTCGGTGCCGAAGGCGCGTGCGATGTCCTTGCGAGGCTTGCTCACGTTCAAGGGCATCACCAGGCGCACCGGCACGCCCAGCGCCGCCCCGAAGAGCGAGTACGCCACACCCGTGTTGCCGCTCGTCGAGTCGATGAGCGTCTTGCCGGGCGTGAGCCGGCCGTCGGCCATCGCGTCGAGCATCATGCGCAGCGCCGCGCGGTCCTTGACGCTGCCGCCGGGGTTCGCGAACTCGAGCTTCAGCCACACCTCGACGTCTGGCACGTGCGCCGCGACGCGACGCAGCCGGAGCAGTGGCGTGTTGCCGACCGCCTCGAGGACGGAGTCGAGTCGGCGGGTCACGAACCATCCTCGAGCGCGGCGCGCAGGGCGCGGAGCGCGTGCAGCGCTCCCGACGCGACGGCGCGAGCCGAGGGGGCGTGCCATACGCCCGGCGCCTCCGCGAGCGCGCCCCCGGGCGTGGCGGCACACTCGACGGCGACCGCGGCGTCCACGCCGTGGGCCGCC
>JAJYCT010000521.1 GCA_021778125.1 Myxococcales bacterium | reverse complement strand
AATGAAGGTCATGCTCGACGACAAGCAGTGGCGCCCGTTCCAAGACGAGCCCGCGCCTCGATTCGCCAAGCTCCTGCTGCGGTGGACGCAGCACGTCGAGTGGAGGAACTTTCGAAAGGCCGTGCGCTGCCCCAAAGTCAGACGCAAGCGAACGCGCTTTCGCGATACCCCTCATGTCTCAACGGCGAAGCTTCTGGGGCGCGCATGAGCGTCTCAGGGGCACCTTGAAAGGGCTGGGCTGGCATACGTATGCGCCGCCTGTGGCGAAGGCCGAAGCTCTGAGGGGGGCGGTCCTGAGGATGCCGCTATTGAGGTCCTCCCGGAGGGGCCTGTCGACGGACTGGCAGACGGGACCGTGTCACGGGACGTCATCGGCGACCAGGCCTCAGGGGACCAGGGGGTGGCCGACCAGCCTGTAGCGGACCAAGCCTCTACGAGCGACGTCGCCACGGGCCAGGGATGCACGGATGCCGCCGTGCAGCAGTGCGGCGCGCCGACCCAGTGTGGCCCCGTCGTCGCAACGAGTGTGGTGGCCGGAAATCCTCCGGCCGCTTCCGGCGGGACGATCGCGCCCGGCCTCTACCTCTTGACGGGTGTCAACCTCTATGGAAACGCCGGCGCCGCATGGAGTGCTAGCTTTCAGCTTGGCGCAAGTTTTGGTGGAGCAACATTTGCTGAGTACAGCTATGCGGACGGCATGCAGCAGTCATCCATTTTGGGCTCCTACGCAGTAGCGGGCTCGACTTTGTCGAGGGAAGTCTCGTGCCCGACAACGGTGGCGTACGTAAATCCGTATACGGCCACCACGTCTGGCCTGATCATCTATCGTAGCATTGGCGATGCTGGTACATACGAGTTGGTCACGACAAAGCAATAGAAGAGTCGTTTGTTGTGCGTATGAAAGGGCGTGTTCGTGTGACGTGGAGTCGGTGCGCTACCCGTGGCGCATTCCCATGGGCCGAAGCTCGGAGCTGGGTGACGTTGCTCGCTCTCGGTGCCGCTGCGTGCGGCGGACGGGGGCAGGTCCAGTGCAACTCCTCGAACGAAAACTACCCTCCTCTGATCGTGACGGACGCCGTGACCGCGAACCCCATCTGCGACGCAACGATCGTCATCTTGTCCGACGTCTGGTTCGACGCCAGCACACAGCAGCGCACGCTGACGGCGATGGAAGGCGATGGCGGGATGCAGTGCTATTACGCGAGCGCGTACCTTTACCTGTGCCCGAACAGCGTGTGTGCCCTTCAGGTCTCGAAGCCTGGCTATCACACGCGCCAGGTCAGCCTCGTCGAACAGACGCACAGCTGCGAAGGTGTGTCTCTCGCGCCGGTGAGCGTGGCTCTGACGCCAGTGAGTGGGCCGTTCCAGTGGCAGTGAACGCCGCATGAGCCCCGAAGGGCCTGACCATTGACCTGACCATTGGTTCCATCTGTGGTCGCGGGAATTTTCGGTCGTGGGCAGCTGCTGACGCGGCATGGGCGAGCAGACCGACGTGATGGCGTGGGCGAGCGAGGAGTTCGAGCTCCGCAACGAAGCCTGGACCGACCACTACGGAGGCGGACCGCCGCCGGACTGGGAGACCCCCGAGAAGCCCACCTGCTCGAGCGCGATGCGCTCGAAAGGACTTGGCCACTGGGTTCTCCTGGCCAGCGGACAGCGAGTCGACGGAACCGGCCACCTGGTGTCCTTTCCCTTTCAGGTGGACCCCAGCGGCACCAAGATGTCCGTGATGGCCATGACCGGCCCGCAGGACGCCTACATCTTCGACGCGGCGATGGACGCTCATGGGACGGTCACCGACTCGAACTGGGCATGGGATTCGCCAAAGGGGAGTAGCTTCCCTCCTGCCGGTTGGGCGGAGTAACTCGTGTCCATGCCCGCGCCGCCGCCAGCGCCGCTCCCCGGGCGGCGCCGCCTCGCCGCCTACGCCCTGGACGGCGGCTTTCTCTGCGGGCCGTGGCTCTCGATGATCGGTGCCGCCCTGTTCCTGGCGCTGATGTGGCCTACCGCCGGCATGGGCGGCCTCGCGGTGATGGCTCTGCTCCTCGCGTTCTCGAGCGTCTTCAGCCTTGCCGTTGTCGTGCTGCAGGCCGTGCTGTTCATCCGGCGGGGGCGCACACTCGGCATGGCGGTCACCGGACTCGTTGCAGCCGGAGGTGTGCGACCGCTGGCGTTTCTGACGGATCCGCTGCTCGATCCGCTGGCGCTGCTCATCCCCGTGGCGATCGTGGGCGTCGGCCTGAACGCGATAGGCTCCACGGGCATCGTGAGCGAGGAGGTGCTGTCGCAGGCGCGACCGGTCGCGGTCGCGATCGTTCCTGCGCTGCACATCGGCGTCAACCTCGCACTCCTTCTGCTGCCCCCGCGCAGAACGCTCATCGACCGCGTCTTCGGCGTGCACGTCATTCAGGACGGACCGCCCGTGTCGTCGCCGCCCGCTCCGCGTGGCAAGGCGTACGCGGTCGACATCCTGCTCGCGGCGGGCTGCGCGCTCCCGGCCGTCACCGTCATCATCGACGAGATGTTCCTGGGCGCCGCCGTGGCGAGCGGGTTCGAGCTCACGATTCTCGGCACCCTGGAGCTTCTGCTCTGGCGGCGCACGGGCGCCACCATCGGCATGCGCGCCCTCGGGATCAGCAGCCGTACACGTCCTTGAGCTTCGACTTCGTCGCGTCGTCGAGCGTCCCGGAGACGTCGAGCGAGTATTCGGCCTGGAAGTCCTCGAGCGCGAATGTCAGCTCCTCGCCGTCGTCGGGCACGGTCGGGTCGATGAGGAAGCCCAGGTTGAACAGGCGCGCCATCCACCCCGCCTCGGTCGTGTCGTCGAGCGGATCGAGGCGCCCGATCGACAGGGCGAGATCGCTGCCGTCGACGCTCAGCGTGCTCCCCGCTTTCAGCTTGTCGACCGGGACCTCGACGATGCCGTCGCCGTCGCTCGTCACCGAGGTGCCGTCCAGCGTGCAGGCGGCGTCGGTGACCGGCTGCATGTCTGCGCCAAGCAGCTTGACGCGGAGCTTGAGCGGCGACTGCTGGATCGTGAACTGGTGCTTCGCCCCGGTCGGCTTGTTCTCGGCGTTCGGCTTCAGCTCGGGGATGTGGACCTCGTCGCCGTCGTCCAGCACGTGCGCCACGCTGCGCTTGCTCGCGAGATCGGCATTCT
>JAJYCT010000107.1 GCA_021778125.1 Myxococcales bacterium | reverse complement strand
TTTGGCCCAGGCGAAGAAGTCGTCGACGAGCCGGCGCGACACCTGCTGTCGTCGTGCGTGCCGTTGTACGGGGGCCAGGTGCTTCCACTGGTCCTCCAGCTCGAAGAGCTTGTCGATGCGCAGCAGGCCCGAAGAGCGCTTCGACGCCAAGACCCGAGGCAGGAGCCGAGTGCGGTAGTGCCGCTTGCTCGGATCTGCGCGGGGGGCAGCCCGAACCCGTCATGGGCGAGGGCTGTCCCTACCGCAATCGACCTCGCGGGGAACCTTGGCGCACGCCTCCCTCATCGCCTGTTCCCGGCGCGCACGGTCCTCGGGGCTCGTGCGCTCGTAGGCGAGCTTGCCCGCCCGGCTCCGGTCCTCGTGGGTCCGGCTCGCCGCCCTCGTGCGACGCTCCTCGAGCGCCTCCTCTCGTTCCCTCGCCTTCCTCGTCCGCTCGGCGCGCCGCTGGGCTGCCTGGGCCTTGCGCTCGGCCTCCCGGGCCACGCGCTCCGGAGAGGCCGCCTCGCCCAGGGCCCGCATCCCGGCGACGAGCTCGCGCTGGGCGCAGCCAAGGGTGGTCGACCCGCGCGAGAGCCAGCGCGCCTCGATGGCGCTGGGGCGAGTCGACGCGAGGGGGAAGGGGACGATCTCACCCATGCGCGGCGCGCCTCCCCAGGGCAGCCAGGGCCACCGGGGCCAGCGCCCAGAGGCCGACGGCGACGGCCGCGCACACGGCGACGATGACCACGACCGAGCCCCAATCCAGGCTCGTCCCGCCCGTTCCGGCGATGGCCTTGGGGCAGGCGGCGTGGACGCGGTCCTGCATCGCGAGGACGTCGCTCTCGATCGCCGTGAGGTCGGCCGCGAGCTGCGCGTCGCCCAGGCCGAGGATGCTCGACGCGAGCGCCGCTTGCACCTCGACGTGCTTCGCCTGCCACGCGACCATCACCCCCGACCAGAGGTGCGCGTCTCCAGGCGCGAGCTCGGGGCACTGGCTCACGGCCGCGTCGACCGCGAGGGCCTCGCCCCGCACGCGAGCGTCGAGCGCGGCGAGGTCCGCGTCCGACACGTAGACGCCGCCCACGGACGACGCGTCCGCCTGTCCGCCGAGGTAGTAGGTCGACCACTGCCCGGGCGTCATGCGGCGCTCTCCTCCCGGGGCGCGGCTGCGGTAGGCGTCGACGTCGCCGGCGGCGTGACGAGCCGCCACCGACAACCTCGGCCGCGCCCCTCGACGACGAGGCTAGCCCCGAGCGCGAGCCGCGCTCGCTTGAGCGTCGAGGACGCGATGCCCGCCTGAGCGGCACGCTCGCGCAGGCTCGCGCCGTTCGCGCCGCCGACGAGAGCCGCGCGCAAAAAGGCGAGGGCGTGCTCCAGGCGGGCGCTCGTCCGACGACCCGCGCCCGCGTGAGCCGGGGGAGCCGCGGGGGCCGAGGGAGCCGCGGGAGCAGGAGCCGGCGCCGAGGGACGCGCCGAGGGATGCGCCTCGCGCCAGCGCTGCGCGGCCCGGTAGGCGATCGGCGGGCTGCTGGTCGCCCGGCCGACCGACGCGAGCAGCACCCCCGCGGGGAGCCCGACGATGGCGACGGCGCCCGGTAGCGTGCGCCCGAGACCCAACGCCCCCTCGAAGCGCTCGCGCTGCTCGAGCACGGCGCCGTCGCGGTCGACGATCGCGGAACTTGGCAGCGGTCATGTCCTCGACCTCCTTCACCGATCACGACGTCCAACGATCACGACGTCGGCGCGACGCTCGCGACGCAGAGGACGCTCGGCTTGCGAACGAGCTCGATCTCCACGCGCGCGCTCCCGCTCGGGATCCCCCCGTTCGCGTCGCTCGTCGTGTTCCACACAAGCCCGTTCGCGAAGGGGACGCCCGTCGCGAACTGCTGGACGACGGGGGTCTGCGGCGGGAGCGGAACCGAGACGAGGCGCGTGATGGCGTCGTTCGCGTCCGTGGCGACCCCGGTCGAGCGCAGGTTCAGGTAGACCGTGCTGGCCGGATCGGGGTTGAACGCCGAGACCCGCCGCACGCGCACAGGGACCGAGGCCACGAGCCCGAGCAGCGAGGTGCCCGTCAGGTCTCCTGGCGCCCCGAAGATCGGCGTGACGGGGAAGTCCACGCCGGGCGGCGTGACCGTGATGAACTCCGAGGACAGGAAGCACGAGCAGAGGGCCGCGTCCCCGACCGGGGCCGGAGCCGGCTCCGCGATGCCCTGGTAGCTCGAGCCGTTGGGCGGGGGCTGGAGCAGGCGCGAGCTCACGAGCGTGAGCGAGACCCGGACGTGGTCTCCCGCGATCGTCAGCTGCGCGAGATCGCTCGCGTCGAAGATCTGCGTGCTCGTGCCGTTGCCGCTGCCGATCTCGACCTTCGCCATCACCTTGCTGGTGATGATCGACTCGTAGTCGTTCGGGAGCACCGCGCTGATCTGCTTGGTGTCGACGGAGACGGTCCAGCACTGCTGCTCGTCGATGTCGACGTCGATCATCGTCGTCCACCCGGCGCCCGTGATGCGCTCGGTGCGGCCGAAGTTGGTGACGGCGCGCTTGCGCAAGAACTCCGTGGTCTGGGGCTTGTACATGCTCTCTCTCCTCGCTCCTCTGCTCAGTGCCTCGTCCCGCCCCCGCCTCCGCCCACCCGCCGCAGCGACTCCGCCACCGCGAGGCACAGGGACTCGCCCTGCCAGTGGCGCAGGGCGTCCTCGAGCTCCGCGGGGGTCATGCGCGGGAGCGCGAGGCGGGCGAGGGCCATCCCTCGACGCGCGAGGACCTCCAGCGCGGCGCTGGCGAGATCCTGGGCGGGGGTGAGGTGGTGGGCGCGGCGAGGGGCGCGGCGCGTGGGGAGGCTCATGGCGAGGTCCTCGCGGCGAGCGCGCGGGCGCGGACGCGGCGCTGATGCTCGTCGAGGACGAGGTCGACGAGGCGCCCGCTCGGCAGGAGGAGCAGGTGGACGAGGTCCTCGTCGCGGAGGTGGGGCAGGACGTCGCGTGAGAGCGCGCGGGCGGCGAGGGCGCCGCGGGAGACGCGGGCGAGGGCGGGATCGGCGAGGAGGGACATCAGTGGGCCTCGCCGTTGGCGACGGGCGGGACCGGGTCTGGAGGCGACATGCGGGACAGATCGCCGATAATCGACTTCAGCAGCCCGGCTTGGGTCGCGTCCTGACCGAAGGTCACGAGCAGCGTGTTGAGTTGTTCGGGAGTGGCCTGGTTGAGCAGCGCGGAGAGCTTGAGCAGCGGCGCGAGCGTCGAGTTGCCGCTGCTCGCGACGTGCTGGATGAGAAGCGAGCCGACCTGCTCCACCTTCGCGCCGAGGCGCTCCATCCGCACCTCCTCGACCCGCTGCTTGCGGAGCGCCATGTCGCGCTCGTGCTGCTTCGAGAGCAGATCTTCGTAGAGGGCCAGCACCTGGAGCTGCTTGTTGTTCGCGCGCGATAGCTCTTCGCGCAGCCCGACGATCTCGGCGCGCATGTCCTGGATCGTCTCGCGGTTGCTCATGATCATGAGGCGGGCCATGTATTCGCCGTGCCTCATTTGCTGGCTGACTTGGCCCGTCGTCGAGGGGCCCTCGGGCTCCTCGATCTCGGAGAACTCGCCGCGGCCGCCCAGGATGCTGAAGAACACGCGCCCGCCGTCCGATCGCAGGTCGGCCGAGCGATGGACGACGACGACGTACCGAGGGTGGCCCGATCGGTCGGCCGCGTCCTCCTCGGCCTGGCCGACGATCATGGGCGCGAGGTCCTGTGGCGACTTGCCCGCGACGGAGAACTCGGCGACGAGCGCCAGCCCGTGATGCGAGTTCTCGCTCAGCGTGACGCTGTGGACCGGACCGGCCTCCATGGCCTGCTCGAGGGCGCGGGCGACGTTCGCGCGCGCGGCGCTGGCGCCCCGGGTGCGCCCTCGCGGGGCCTGGGCTTCGGGGTGGACGATCTCGGCGCGATGGTCGCTCATGCAGGGTCTCCTCGGTGGTGGCTGAGCAGCTCCTCGGCCAGGGCGCCGAGTCGGTCGAGCGCGGTCCCCTGACGCGGCGGCCCGTCGGCTTCGCGCGCACGGAGGCCCTGGAGCTTCCTCGTCGCCTCGACCTGTCGCCACACGCTTGCCTCGTGCTCAGCGGACGCGGCCCGGATCGCGGCCACGCGCGCGTCGGACGCGGCACGCGAGGCCCGCAACGCCCGCTCGCACTCATCGAGGTCGTGGTCGATCTCGGAGATGGGCCTGGCGGGCGGCTCGTCGTCCTTGGCGGCGCTGGATGAGCCACCGCGTCGCGCCGTCGCCGCTGGAGCCGGGGCCGACGGGGACGCGAGCTTCAGTCTCGCGTCCCGCGCCCGCAGCACGGCCTCGCGCGCGAAGAGCTTCACCTGCTGGCCTCCCGGCCCCGTCCGAGTCGCTGCCACGAGGAGCAGACCCTTCTTCTCGAGCTCGCGCACTCCGCCGATCGAGCGGCAGCCGAGCAGGGCCATCGCCTCGACGCGCGTGAGCAGCTCCTCGGTCGCGCGGGTCGCGAGCGGACGGGGACGAGATTGCGGAGTCTTTCTCACGATAGGACGATGTTGGGATGAGCGATGAGAGACGAGGTGCAACAAGCGCCAACAATCGCGAGTGATGCAATCGCATGTATTGCGATTGATGCAGCTTGCCGCGGCGCTGAGTGGCCGCTCCAATCGTAGGCGAATGGCGCTAATTGGCCAGCGAAACGCGTTTGCTGGACAAACCGTCGAGTCGGTGCGACGGTAATCGTGTAACTGCGATCGGGGCTAGATCGACGCGCTCCGTCCGCTTGCGCGCGGGCCGGGCCACAGGTTCGAGCACGTCGAGGACTGGGACGGAGCGGTGGAGCGCTTCGCGGCCGAGTCCTGGGGCGTGGTCCTCGTCGACCACTGGCCGCCTGGACGGCGAGGACGAGACCTCGCGCGGCTCGCCGACCGCGCGGAGCTGCTCGTGCTGCATGACTCGGAGGACGAGCGGTGCGGCTACCAGCTGTCCGCGTTCCCGTTCGTCACGCACGACGATCGGACGCTGCCGCGGACGACGGTGGTCTCCCGGAGTCGGGCGCTGCGCCTGTAAGGCGCGTCGCGGGCCTAGCGCGTGAGGCAGACGCCCGTCACGGCGCCGACGAGGGGCGAGGTCCCGTCGCCTCCCGCGTCCGCGAAGTCGCAGACGTCGGAGCCGACCAGGAGCGGCGGCAGAGATCCGAGCGCGTCGACGTCCGCGGCCGCCCCGCTGGCAGCCCCGTCGATGGTGATGGAGAGCACCCCCGAGAGCCGCGCCACGTCCACGTGGTGCGAGGCGCCGTCGTTGACCGACGCGAGCGAGAACACGCCGTAGTGGCCCGGGACCGACCCGTCGTCCGTCTCCGCGGCGAGCGTCCCGCTGGGCTCCATGCGGACGTCCCACAGAGTGGAGGTGCCGCAGGCGGGGCGCTGGTTCACGACGGCCATCGCGACAGCAGGGGTGGCCGTCGTGCGGATCGAAAAGCGCACGTGGAAGTCGCCCGTCCCGACGTTGGAGAGGTCGGTCACGCACCCGGGACCCCCGTCCGAGCCGTCGGACGGGTCCGGCCCGTCCGCCGAGACGTCCGCCACCGCCCCGTCCTGGGGCTCCGCGTCATCGCCCTGGGAGGCATCCTGGGGAGCTGCGTCGAGCGCTCGCGCGTCCGGTCCGGGGGAGGCCTCCGGCGCGTCGGAGGAGGCCTCCAGAGGGTCGGGGGCGTCGCCCTGGGCGACGTCGAGGACGTCGCTCGCGTCATGGGCGGGGGCGAGCAGGGCGGCCGAGAACGGATCGCCGCCGCAGCCGGAGAGGAGGCCCGCGCACGAGGCCACGACCACCCCTCCCCCAGCGATGATCCCCACGCTCGCGCTCGCGAGCAGGAGCGCGCAAATCGCGTGGTCTCGGTAGCTCTCGCGCGGGCGCGAGGGTCTGCGGGTGGGGGTGCTCCTGGTCATGGATCGGCCTCTCCCCGGGATCGTACCACCCGGGCACGCGTCCGCAATCTAGTCTAAAGTATGCTACAGTAGTGTACTCCAGCTAAGTCCACGAGAGAGGTGTAAACATGGCCCGACCTTCCCCGATGCCCCGGCCGAAGAATCCGGATCGCGAGCTGCAGCTGACGTTTGTGTCGAGCGAGAACGTCCGCGCGCGCCTGGACGTCATGGCCGAGCGCATGAGCGCGGCCGCCGCAGGAGCGGGCGTCTCCCGAGCGGACGTCCTGCGCGCGGTCGTCGAGGAAGGCCTGCGCGTGCTCGAGAGCAAGTACCCCGCGCCGCACACTCCGCGCAAGCGCTAGCGCCCTCGCGCTTCGCGCCGCGCGCTTGGGCGCCCCGGGGGGTGGGCAACGTCGCAAGCGTGCCGCGCGGCGCGTGAGTGGGCCTCACGCTCGCAGGGTAGGTGTGGCATGACCGGCGAGCGGTACACGCTCGCGGAGGGGGACGCGCGATGATGCACGCAAAGAGGATCTGGACGCTCGCCCCCGTCGCGAGCGCCGAGGAGCTGGCGGCGAAGCTGACCGGGTTCGGGTGGTGCCTGTGCTCGGGGTTCTTCGTCGACGGCCACGAGGATCTGCTCTTCTTGAACGACTCGACGAGCGAGGACGGCGCCCAGGAGTACGCGGCGGTGCGGCGCGAGGCCGAGGGGTGCTTCCAGGTCGAAAGCGTTACGTTCGGGTGGATGACGCGGGAGAGGGCGCTCGACGTGATCCGGGCGTTGCTGGCAGGGACGCCCGTGCCGGAGGAGCCGACGAGGCTCGTATGCAGACTCCCCGTGGGGGCGTGGACGCCGCCGATGCAGCGGGGCGGAGTGACCGTCGCGCAGTCGGTCGCGGAGGTGCGCGAGGCGCTCGGGGCGTGCGGGGGCGCGGGCTCAGGAGAGGACGCGCGCGACGCGATGCACGTCCGGGTCGAGCCGAGGATCGAGTCGGCCGAGGAGCACCGGGGCCGCGCCTGCTGTGCGTGACGACGACTGGATGGTCCGCGTGTTGTGGCTCACCGCGGACGCGGACTTCGACGAGGACGCGTTCCGCGCGGCGGGGGAGCGCGCCTACCAGCGCTGGCGCGCGTGGGTCCGCGAGGGCCGGCCGATCTGGACGGCGCGCCTCGAGCGTCCAGACCAGCCGCCCGTGGTCGACGAGGGGTGGATGCGCCCCGAGGGCGCGGCGCACGCGCTCGCGGAGCTGGTGGTCGCGGCGGAGGAGCGCGGGGAGAGGTGGTGGGGGCGGGTCATGGGACCGGACGGGCGAGCGTGGGCGGACGTGAGATCGAGCCGATGACCGCCGCGGGATCGCAGCGCTGGCGTCGGATGCTCTACGCCGTGCTCCGCCTAGCGCGGCGCGAAGGCCTCGAGACGCGGGACGTGATCGAGCACGTCGTGACGGCCTTGAGGGCGATCGAGTGGAGCGAGCGGCAGGTGAAGGCGAAGGAAGCTCAGAGGACCGCACGCAAGATCCGCAAGGTGCTCGGCGTCGCCCCGGACGCGGACGTCCGCATGGCGCAGACGCAGGTGCGGTGCGTCTGCGGGGCGCCGTTCGCGGCGCACGGGTACAGGGTGCAGTGCAGGGCGATCGGGGAGAAGCCGGAGACGCACCTTCGGGGGAGTCCGGCAAGCCCGTGCCGGAAATTCCGTCTGCCGCCAACGAGGTAGAGACCCGATGGCCCCGCGGCTTCCGCCGGGCGAGCGCTGGTTCGTCGAGCTTTGTCCCCATATCGAGTAAAGGGGCTTCGCCCGGCCGTGACGACCCGCCCCCGCTCCCTCGCGTCATGCGCGCGAGACGCCCGCGTCGCCCTTCGGGCGCCGCTCGCGCAGGATCCGGGTCGAGAAAGGCCAACGGCCGGGGGCAGAGGCCCTCGGCCGTTGGAGAACGCCCACTCGGATCGTGACGCTCGGTCGCGGTTCGCGTGCCGTCCCGGGCTGCGGGTGGTCGTTGCCTCCCGCGAGCGGAGAAATCGTCGCACAGCCGCACGCAGAGCGCTAGCGCCGCAGCTGGGTTACGGAGGTCCCCGCTCGGGAAGGTCCTGCCGGAATCGCCAGGCGATCGATAGACCGGACCGAGCTCTCTCTCCACGCGCAATGCAGCGCATCGCTACCCCGGGTCGTCCTTCAGCGGCGCAGTGCTCGCACGGCCTCGTCTCGGCATCCGGCCCAGGCTCGACGTCGTCGCCCATCGTGGCGTCGTCTGACTTCACGCGCGCAAGCCCGTACGACTCGACGCAGTGCCGCCCGCGCAAGGCGACGTGGAAGACCATCTCGCGCAATGCCCGCGCGTAGAGCTCCGCGAACGGCCCGTCGCCACGAAGCGCGTGTGCGAGCCGAATCAGAAACGCCGTGTCGTCCATCTCGGACAGGACCACCGCTTCTTCGCTCTCGATACTGGCGCCATCCCGCTTGCGGTGCCGCTTGGGAGCGTCGAGTGGTTTGGTGATGTACTTTGCAAGTTCATGTATTGCGTTGCGGGTACCCCGGACTCGCGAGCCGTCCGGCCGCTTCTCGTACGGCTCGTTGACGTGGACGTACCAAGAGCCACCGCACCTCGTGCGCAGCCCGCCGCCGGGCAGGCACTCGGGGTGGCCGCATTCACGCCCGCCCTGCCGACAGGCGTCGCAGCGATCGTCAGCCGGGTGCTGGCAGCCCGGCACCGAACAGTCCTGCGCACGCAGCCAACGCTGGAGTGGCGACGAGCGGTCCTTGGTCGCACGCGGGAGCCAGCGGCAGTAGACAAGCGCATGGATGTGTACCATCCCATCCGCGCCCATTTCGATCTTCGCGAACCCGATCCAGGTTGCCGGATCTCCGTACTTGTCGCGCAGCATGCGCATGAACCGCGCTCGCAGATCCAGGCCCGCGTCGACGCACGCTGCCACGGAAGACGCGAGCCGCTGAAGCCTCTCGCGATCGCCGGCGCGGATAGCCTCCACAATGTCTGCGTCCGAGGCGAGCCCCTGCTGTCGCATCGAGAACTCAACGTGCCGCCAGCGATAGGCCCCCGTTCGCGGCAGTGGCGGCCCCGACTCGATGCGCGCCCGCCACCGTGCCGACCGCCGCCTTTGCTGTCGCGGGCAGACCGGGCACTGGCAGCAAGGGATCACGAATCTGCTGTGGCGGCTGGGGCACCGCAACCACAGCATCTCCTTGCGGATCGCGCTCCATACAAGCTTCCCGTCTATCTGCCTCGGCTGCGGGAGCGTCCTTCCGCACTCGCCGAGCTTGCGCGAGTATTGCAACGCGACCTTGCGCTGTCGCTGATCGCTCACGAGCTGGGAGACGAAGTAGAGGGCCGCAGCTTGCAACGCCTGGGTCCGTGCGATCCGGGTGTGGTACCGCCCCTCGCGGGAGAGCGACTCCATGGGCTCGCACTCGCCTTCCCAGGTCGGTCCGTCGTACCGGTCCCAACCATCGTCGCTCAGGCCGAGGGCCCACCACTCGCGCTGCCAGGGGTCATGGGGTAGAGGTAGCCCGGTCGACGCGTTGCCTTCACGCCGGCCCGGCCCCTGGCTTTCCGACGACTGAGGGGCCGCATCGTCGGGGACTCCCGTCGGAGGGAGGCGAATCGAAGGCTCGCGGCCCAGTTCCTCGAGGCGTGCATCGTCCCGCGCCTGGCGTGCCAGGGCGGCCTCGCCCCGCGAGTCCCGGAGAGCCTTGCAGGTACACCGGCGTAGCCGTCCCGTTGCCTCGGTAGCGACGCCGCAGTCGCCGCAAGCCGTGCAGGTTGGTGCGAGCCGGCGCCGCAACGCCCGTGCGCGCTTGCGCGTCATCGCGGCCCCCGCCGAGCGGCCAGCTCTCGGGTAAGCTCAGCAACGGCATCCCAGCGGCCGACTTCCGCGGCTCTTGCAAGAGCAAAGGCAAGCGCATCCTCGACGGACAGGGAAGGCGCAGGGTTCGAGTCCCTCCTTCGGTACCCACGATTCTCGTTTGATGATGAAGGGACTGGCCGCGAGGTCCAAAGAGGGTTATCTGGCGGCCATGCCCACCTCGCTCCGCCAACAGCTCGACCAGCTGGCCGCATCGTTCGCTGCCGGCCTCCTCGCCGCCATCCGCGCGGCTTCCATCGAGGACCTGCTGGCGGAGTCGGGAGGCAGCCGGCGCCTTCCTGCGGCCGCGGGCGCGTCCGAGTCCGGTGGCCGCGCTCGCAAGGCCGGTCGGCTGGCCCGGCGGTCGGCCTCCGACATCGAGAGCGTCGTGTCCCGCATCGAGGCGCTGCTCCGGAGCGCGCCCAGGGGCCTGCGCGCCGAGGAGATCCGCCGGAAGCTCGACCTCCAGCCGAGGGAGATGCCCCGCCCGCTCGGGGAGGCCATCGCCTCGGGGCGCCTGGGCAAGTCCGGGCAGAGGCGCGCGACGACCTACTTCGTCAAGAGCGGGGCCTCCGCCGCCAGGCCCGCCGGCAAGGCCCCCGCCGGCAAGGCACGCAAGGCGCGCGCGGCTTCCCGAAAGAAGTAGCGGTAGCGGGCCCTCGAGGCCTGTGCTACATCCGCCCGCCTCATGCCGAGCGAAGCAATTCAGTGCAAGCCCCTCGAGGTCATCGTCAGCGACCGTGGCATCGAACGCGCCATCAAGATGCTCAAGCGGAAGCTGGCGTCCGAGGGTGTGCTGCGTGAGCTGAAGATGCGTCGCCATTACATGAAGCCGAGCGTCAAGCGCCGGAAGAAGCAGGCCGAGGCCGCCCGTCGTCGCCGCAAGCGCGCCAAGGTCGAGGCGACCGCGCCGAAGCCGTAGCCCCGGCGCCGCCTTCTGCTAACGTCGCGCGCGTGAGCTCGCAGAATTCCACGCTGTCGCGCTACGGGTCGAGTGCGCGTCCCGCGCCCTATCCGCTCTTCTACCCGCCGCCTCCGCCGGTCGATCAGATCGCCGTCGAGGAGCGGGTGGCGGCGCTGGGCAAGCGCTCCATCAAGAAGGGCGCGAAGGTTGCGGGTCTGACGCTCGCGGTCCGCATGATGGACCTGACCACGCTCGAGGGCAAAGATACCCCGGGCAAGGTGCGGCAGATGTGCGCGAAGGCGCGCACGCCGCTCGCCGGCGATCCAAGCGTTCCCTCGTGCGCCGCGGTGTGCGTCTATCCCAACCTCGTGCCCACGGCGAAGGCCGAGCTCGCGGGCTCCGGCGTGAAGGTCGCGAGCGTGGCGACGGCGTTCCCGAGCGGGCAGTCGCCCCTGGACGTGAAGCTCTCGGACGTTCGCCGCGCCGTCGAGCTCGGGGCCGACGAGATCGACATGGTCATCGATCGCGGGGCGATGCTCGCGGGCGACTACGCCAAGGTCTTCGACGAGATCGCCGCCACCAAGGAGGCGTGCGGGCCGGCCCACCTCAAGGTGATCCTCGAGACGGGCGAGCTCGGGTCGTACGACGTCGTGCGCAAGGCCAGCGAGATCGGCATCGCCGCCGGGGGCGACTTCATCAAGACGTCGACCGGCAAGGTGCAGCCGGCGGCCACGCCCGCCGTCACCCTCGTCATGCTCGAGGCGATCCGCGACCACTTCCTCGCGACCGGCCGGCGCATCGGCATGAAGCCCGCGGGCGGCGTGCGCACGGCCAAGCAGGCGCTCCACTACCTGGTGCTCGTCAAGGAGACGCTGGGGGACGCCTGGCTCACGCCGGACCTGTTCCGGTTCGGCGCCAGCGCGCTGCTCAACGACGTCCTCATGCAGCTCGAGAAGGAGCGTACGGGCGTCTACCAGGCGTCGGAAGACTTCTCGAAGGACTGATTCGCCATGAGCGCAGAGATCACCAAGACGGGCGAGGCGCTCCCCGCTCTCGACTTCGGCCACGCGTGGGAGTACGCGCCCTCCCCGGAGGCGACCGACCACGTCCGCATCGCCCCGCGCCACGAGCTGTTCGTCGGCGGCGCGTGGCGGCAGCCGCACAGCTCCCGGTACTTCGACACGATCAGTCCGAGCACCGAGCAGAAGCTCGCCGAGGTCGCGGAGGCCGACGAGCGCGACGTCGACGACGCGGTGCAGGCCGCGCGCCGCGCCTACGATCGCTACTGGTCCAGAATGCCGGGGCGCGAGCGCGCCAAGTTCATCTTCCGCATCGCGCGGGCGATCCAGGAGAAGGCGCGCGAGCTGGCGATCGTCGAGACGATGGACGGCGGCAAGCCGATCAAGGAGTCGCGCGACGTCGACCTGCCGCTCGCGGCCGCGCACTTCTTCTACCACGCGGGGTGGGCCGACAAGCTCGACTACGCCTTCCAGGGGCGCGCGTGGCGGCCGCTGGGCGTCGCGGGGCAGATCATCCCGTGGAACTTCCCGCTGCTCATGGCCGCGTGGAAGGTCGCGCCGGCGCTGGCGTGCGGCAACACGGTCGTCCTCAAGCCCGCCGAGACGACGCCGCTGACGGCGCTGCTCCTGGCGCGCATCGTCGAGGAGGCCGAGCTGCCGCCCGGCGTCGTCAACGTCGTCACGGGCGCGGGCGCGACGGGCGCCGCGCTCGCCGCCCACCCGGGCGTCGACAAGGTCGCCTTCACCGGGTCCACCGACGTCGGCAAGAAGATCCAGCGCGCGGTGGCCGGCACGAAGAAGAAGCTCACGCTCGAGCTCGGGGGCAAGGCCGCCAACATCGTGTTCGCCGACGCGCCCATCGATCAGGCCATCGAGGGCATCGTCGGGGGCATCTACTTCAACCAGGGGCACGTCTGCTGCGCCGGCTCGCGCCTGCTCGTCGAGGAGAGCGTGCACGACCTGGTCGTGCGCAAGCTGCGCGATCGCATGGCGACGCTTCGCCTCGGCGATCCGCTCGACAAGAACACCGACGTCGGCGCGATCAACTCCGGCGCGCAGCTCGCGCGCATCCGCGAGCTCGTCGCCGCGGGCGAGGAGGACGGCGCGGAGCGCTACAGCGCCCCGTGCGCGCTGCCCGGCAAGGGCTTCTGGTTCGCACCGACGTTCTTCACGGGCGTCGCGCAGTCGTCGCGCATCGCGCGCGAGGAGATCTTCGGCCCGGTCCTGTCGATCCTCACGTTCCGCACGCCCGAGGAGGCGCTCGAGAAGGCGAACAACACCATGTACGGCCTCTCGGCCGGCATCTGGAGCGACAAGGGCGCCAAGATCTTCTGGATGGCGCAGCGCCTCAAGGCGGGCGTGGTCTGGGGCAACACGTACAACAAGTTCGATCCGTCGTCGCCGTTCGGCGGCTACAAGGAGAGCGGCTTCGGCCGCGAGGGCGGGCGCCAGGGGCTGCTCGCGTACACGGAGGTGGGACAGTGAGCTCGCGCCGCACCACCGAGCGCCTCGAGCACGCCGCGCCGGCGCTCGACACGACGAGCAAGGCGCTCGCGACGACGTCCGACGGGTTCGATCCGTCCGCGCGCGTCAGCGTCGCCAAGGCGTACAAGATGTTCGTCGGCGGGGCGTTCGTCCGCTCCGAGAGCGGGCGCTACTTCCAGACCGGCGGGGGCCGCGCCGACGGCGGCGCCGATCCGGCCGTCGTCAACGTGCCGCGCGGCTCGCGCAAGGACGCGCGCGACGCCGTGGTCGCCGCCAAGGGCGCCGAGGCCGGGTGGGCCGGGCGCACCGCGTACAACCGCGGGCAGATCCTCTACCGGCTCGCCGAGGTGATGGAGTCGCGCCGCGAGGAGCTGCGCGTCGCGCTCGTGCGCGGCGGCGCCGACGTCGCGGCCGCCGAGCGCGAGGTCGAGCGCGCGGTCGACCGGGCGGTCTACTATGCGGGCTTCTGCGACAAGTTCCAGGCGCTCGTCGCCTCGAGCAACCCGGTGTCGGGGCCGCACTTCGGCTTCAGCGTGCCCGAGCCGACGGGCGTCGTGGCCGTGGTCGCCCCCGGGCACCCCGCGCTGCTGGGCCTCGTGTCGACGGCCCTGCCCATCCTCGCGGGCGGCAACACGTGCGTCGTGGTCGCCGGCGCCGACGATCCTCGCACGGCCGTCGTGTGGTGCGAGTGCCTGGCCACGAGCGATCTGCCGGGCGGCGTCGTCAACGTCCTCACTGGCGATGCCGCCGAGATCGCGCCGCACCTGGCCAAGCACCGCGAGGTCGGTGCGCTCGACGTGTGGACTGCCGACGCGGAGCTGCGCGCCCTCTGCGAGCGCGAGGGCGCCGGGAGCGTCAAGCGCGTGCGCACGCACGACGGCGAGGCCATCGAGCGCCTCGCCGGCGACGACGGGCAGGGGCTCGGCTTCATCGAGCGCTTCCTCGAGACCAAGACCGTCTGGCACCCGGTCGGGGTGTGAGGCGATCAGGGCACGTCGATCCGCGCGGCGTGAACGGCTCGACACGCCATCGCCGGAGCCGGCTCGAATCGAGCGGTTCCCGGCAGGCACGCCCGTTGCTCTTGAGCCCCCGCGATGCGCGCCGTCGCGGCTTCCTTCCTTGCCGTGAGCCTCGTCCTGGGGGCCTCCGGGGCGCTCGGGGACGAGCCCTCGGCCGCCGATCCCTCGCGGCCGACGCATTGGTACGGCTACCAGACCCTCGCGACCGACGGAGTCGCGCTCCTCCTCTTGCTCCCGGCGCTCTCCTCTTCCGCTCACGACCTCCAGACGGCGAGCGCGGTCGCCTCGCTCGCGACGTACAGCCTGGGCGCGCCGATCGTCCACCTCACGCACGGTCACGTGGGCAAGGCGGTTGCCGACCTCGGGATCCGCGCCGCGATGCCCTTCGTGGTGGGCCTCCTCGGGGGGCTCATCGGTGCCGCTGCGTACCAGCCGTCCACCTCGTGCGCCACGGCGGGCGCCTGCGCGGAACGCGGCAATTGGTTCGGGCCTCTCATGGCCTTCATCGAGGGGGGCGCGATCGGGGGGACGGTAGGGATCGGTGGCGCCGTGGCGATCGACGCGGCCCTGCTCGCCTACGAGCCGCTCGGGCACCACGCCTCCGATCACCCCCAGCCGGAGCCCCCGATGCAGTGGTCCGCCATGCGCATCGAGCCCACCCTCGGGGTCGTGCCCGAGCGACAGGGGGGCGCGCGGGCGACCTTCGGCATGATGGGAACCTTCTGACCTGGCGCGCTCAGCGCGCCGCGGCGATCGCCTCGTCGAGCGTGAACGCCCCCTCGTAGAGGGCGCGCCCCACGATGCACGCGTCCACGCCGCGCGCCGCGAGCGCGCGCAGGTGGTCGAGCGAGCCCACGCCACCCGACGCGATGACCGGCACGGGCGTGGCCGCGGCGAGGGCCGCGGTCGCCTCGACGTTCGGCCCGGCGCCCGTGCCGTCGCGCGCCACGTCGGTGTAGAGCACGCCCGCGAGGGACGCCGGCGCGAGGGCGGCGAGCACGTCGGCCGCGCGCACGCGCGTCTCCTTCGTCCAGCCGTCGATCG
>JAJYCT010000106.1 GCA_021778125.1 Myxococcales bacterium | reverse complement strand
GGCGCCGCGGGTCGGCCGGCGCCCGCGCCTCGCGCCGCCGCGGGCGCGGCCTGGAACGGCGGACCCTCGCGTCTTGGCCCGGGGGGACCGGTCGGGATGCCCTGCCGCGTCGGGAGCGCCCTCTCCGGGACGGCGGCCGGCGGGGCGATCGCGGTCACCACCGAAGGCTCGGAGGGCGGAGGGGCGTCGAACGCCTGCGTTTCGGTGTCGACGTGGCTCGGGTAGCGCCGCACCTCGTCGGCCGACAGGAGCTGGCCGGGGGGCGTGCCGATGTGGCTCCCGGCGGCGGATACCGGCCCGCGCGCCACGCGCGTCGGCTCGTCCTCCACCGGCGGGCCAGGAGTCTCGGGGCGCGAGTGGACGACGGTCTCGCTGAGCGAGTCGAGTGGCGGCCGCGCATCCTCCTCGAGCGCCCGCGCGACCTCGGCGGCCACGCCCGGGGCGCCGACCTTGGACTGGACCGACTTGAAGACGCGCGCTCGCCCCAGCCAGACCTGGGTATCGGCCCCCGTCCCGCCCAGCTGCACCGCTCGCTCCAGGACCTTCTCCGCGCGCTCGGCGTCGCCGCGGCGGAGCAGGACCTCCCCCAGCCAGCGGTAGACCGCCGCGTCGCGCGGGGCCAGCTTGCCGGCGGCGACCAGGGCGGCCTGGGCCTCGTTCAGGCGCCGGCTCTCCAGGTACATCCGCGCCACCGACACGAGGACGGTGGCGTCGGCGGCGTGTCGCTTCGTCGCAACCTCGCCGACCTGCTGTACGAGCGCCGCGTGGGGGCTGCCGCGCAGGGCGTCGCAGAGCGCGATGGTCGCCCCGGGGTTGGGGTCCTTGCTCCAGCGCTGGAAGAGGTCGTCGAGGGGGGCGGCCATGCTGGCGGGGCCGTCATTGTCCGACGATCCGCGCCGCGGCGCGAGCGAAGAGTGCTCGCTCCCTCAGCCGCGTCGCGGCGGGACCTCGAGGCCAAGCTCCTTCATGACCTGCTGCAGATCCTCCCAGGCCTGGCGCTTGGCCTCGGCCTGCTGGGGGCCAGGGCGTAGCAGATAGGACGGGTGGTAGGTCGGCATCACGAGGACGCCGCGATAGAGCTTCCACTGGCCGCGGAGCTTGGTGATCCCGAGCTTGGTCTCGAGCAGGCCCGAGACGGCGGTGTTGCCGAGCGCGACAATGACGCGCGGCCGGAGGAGCGCGAGCTGCTCGTTGAGGTACGGCAGGCACGCCTCCATCTCCTCGGGCTCGGGGCGGCGGTTGCCGGGGGGACGGCACTTGAGAATGTTGCAGACGTAGACGTCGCGCGCGGGGTCGAGCCCCATCGCGGCGATCATCCGGTCGAGCAGCTGCCCCGCGCGCCCGACGAACGGCAGCCCCTGCGCGTCCTCTTCGGCCCCCGGCGCCTCGCCCACGAAGCAGACGCGCGCGTCGGCGCTGCCGCGCGAGAAGACGGTCTTCGTCCGCGTCGCCGCGAGCCCGCACCGGGTGCACGCGGCGACCTCCTGCGCGAGGACGGGGAGCCGAACGTCCTTGTCGGTCGAGGTCGAGGTCGAGGTCGAGGTCGAGGTCGAGGTCGAGGTCGAGGTCGAGGTCGAGGTCGAGGTCGAGGTCGAGGTCGGCCCCGCCTTCCTCCTCGGGAATCCCGCCGTCCCCGTCTCTCCCTGCCACTCCAGATACGCCCGCAGGGATGCGGCGATCGACGCCAGCTCGGCCCGGGGATCGTCGCTCACGGAGGCTCTCGACTACGACGCCTAGCGCGAGAAGTGAACCCGGAACGGCCTGGTCATGCCGGACACGGGGTTACCGTCGTGGTCGAGGGCCGCCTGGAAGCGCTTGGCCAGCGCGCACCGCCGCGCCTCGCGGCCGAAGCCGCTGCCGGGGTCGGACACGACGCGCACGGCGCTCGGCGAGCCGTCGGCCCCCACGTCCACCTGCAGCGTCACGTACGCCTCGTCGATCTGGGCGGTGTCCGCTTCGGGCGGGAACGGGCAGCTCCACTCGGCGCCGCCCCCCAGCGACGCCGCGCGCGAGCGATCCGGCGTCGGCGGCGGAGGAGGCGGAGCGGCCCGGGCCGGGCCCGTTCCTCCTGGCGCGCCGGTGGGGCTCGGCATCTGCGCCACCGCGCCGGTGCCCGTGCCGTTGGTCGCCGTGAAGCCGCCCGCGTAGCTGTCGGCGTTGCCCTGCACGATCGTGTTGCCCGTGAGGTCCACGGGCTCGTCGGGCTTGGGTTCCTGCGTCAGCACCTTGGCCGCCTGCGCGGGGGCGGGCGGGGGAGGCGGAGGCTCGTGCGCCTCGCGCGGTGGCGGGGGCGCGGCGGGCTTCGCTTCGGGCTCGGGCGCCGGCTCGACCGCCTGAGGCGGAGGGGGCGGCGGCGCCTCCTCCTTGAGGATCTCGATCTCCTCGGGCCGGTCGGCGACGACCGCGCGCGCCGCGTGCACCCACGCCATGTACGTCGCCAGCGCCATCCCCGCGGCGAGCAGCAGCGTGCCGCCCGAGGTGAACCCGAACCAGGCGCCGAGCGTCGACGTCTTGGCGTCGAGCCCGAGCACGCGGCTCATCGGATCGTCGTAGGAGACGCCTCCCGTCTCGGACGCGGTCGACGGCGTGCGGCTCACGCCGTTGACCGTGCCGCGCCGGAGGGTCTGCTCGCCGTTCGCCATCGGCTCAGCGGGGAGTGGTCGTGATGGGCGAGACGCCGAAGGCGATCTTGTTGACCTTCGCCTGCTTGAGCAGGTCGAGCACGTGGATGACGCGGCCGTGCGTTACCGCCGCGTCGGCCTTGATGACCGCGCGCAGATCGGGGTGCGCGACCGCGGCGTCCCGCGCCAGCTGCAGGATCGCGTCGTCGCTGGAGATCGGCTTGTTGTCGACCAGCGCGCGGCCGTCGGCGGCGAGCACGATGCTGAAGACGACCTGCACGTCGCTCGTCCCGGTGGCCGCCTTGGGCAGGTCGAGCGGCACCGAGGAGTTCATCACGATCTTCGTCGTGACCATGAAGATGATGAGGAGCACGAGCGTGATGTCGACCAGCGGCGTCACGTTGATGCCGGTGATCGCCTCCTCGCCGCCGTCCTGCGCGCCGCCGGCCATCGCTCAGTTCCTCTCGGAATCTTCGGAGTCGTCGCGGGCCTCGCGCTTGCTGCGTGCGGGCGCCTTGCCGGTGCGCTCGGGCGGGTCGGCGGCGGGGGTGGCCTTGAGGTGCGCGAGGAGCAGGTGGCCCAGGGCGTCGGTGTTGGCGAGCGTGCCCTTGACCACCCGCTGGAAGGCGTTGAACGCGGCGACCGCCGGAATCGCGATGAGGATGCCGACGGCCGTGGCGACGAGCGCCTCGGAGATGCGCCCCATCACGGCCTCGGGCGCGAGCTGGGTCGCCCCCGCCGCGGCCGCCATCTTCACGCGGCTAAGCTCGTCGAACGCCGCGACGATCCCGATGACCGTTCCGAGCAGCCCGATGAACGGGGCGTTGTTGCCGAGCGTACCGAGGAACGCGAGGCGCTTCTCGAGCTTGAGGCGCTGCAGGGCGCTCGCGCCCTCCATGGCCTCCTGCGCCGCCTCGACGCCGCGATCGGCCTCCACCAGGCCAGCGACGACCACGGCCGCCTCGGCGCTGCGCGACGCCTCGAGGCGCCGGCGGGCCCCCTCGAGGTCGCCCGTACGCAGCAGGCGCCCGAGGTCGCGCATCAGATCGTCGATGTCGTCGCGCAGCGACCAGTACAGCCACGCGCGCTCGAGCATGATGGCCAGGGAGATGATGCTGAGCACCAGCATGAGGACGAGCACCCAGCCCGTGCCGAGGCCCACCATCGCGCTCTTGACTCGATCGATCAGCGAGTTCACTCGGATTCCTCCGCTTGCGGGCCGTCGACGTCGAACATGGCCGACAGCACCGTCGTGGCGTATGCCCCCTTCGGTAGCACGAAGTAAACCCGGACGCAGGCGCCAGTACCCCCCGCAGGAGGCCGCTCGAGCTCCCAGCGCAGGTTCTCGACCCAGACGCGCAGCGCCCGCCGGCTGCCCTCACCGAGGCGGCGGGTCCGGTCGAGATCGAAGCCGTTGCCCAGAAGTTCCGACACCTTGCGCCTCTCGAGCTCGGCCGGAGCCCCCTCGGGCCAGCGCATCTCGGCGCCGACGATGGGGCCCGTGGGCGACACCTCGCCCGTGCCGGCGCGGGCCCGATCCGTCTGCGCGTCCGTGCAGAGGAAGAGGCCCCCGGACGAACGAAGTTTTAACAGGTCGCCCGGGAGGGCCGCGGTCCAGGTCCCGTCCGCCACGCGCGCTTCGAGCACGGCGTTGAACACGGCCGACTGCAGCGCCGACCAGAGCAGCCGCTGGATGCGCGGGTCGCGCGGTCCCGGCGTGTCGCCGCGCAGCCACGACAGGGCCTTCTCGGCGTTGTGGCCGTCGCGTCCGAAGCGCTGGGCACCAAAGGCGTTGGGGACGCCGGCGCCCTCGATGCGTGCGAGCGAGGTCTCCACCTCGCCCAGGCGCTCGGCGGGCACGTCGCGCACCGCGATGGAGAAGCGGTTGCCGGCCAGGTGACCGGGCTTGAGCTTGTTGCCGTGGGGCGCGGCGTCGTGGACGGTCAGGCCTTCGACCTCGACGGCCTTCGCGCGCGCGGCGAGGTCCGCGGGCGCCACGCCCCGCGGCGCGTGCAGCGACACGGTCTGCGTAGTGACGCCGCGGCGGTCCTTCATCCCGGCGAAGCCCGCCTCGCGGGCGTCGCACCCGAGCGCGCGCGCGAGGCGCCGCAGCGCCTCGAGGGTGGTCAGATCCGTCTTCGTGAAGCGCACGTACACGTGCTCTCCCGCGCCCGACGGCTCGTACGCCGGGAGCTCCTCGACCACGAAGTCCTCGAACGTGGACTTGATCGTTCCGTGGGGCAGGGGAGGCATCAGCCCAGCTCGTGCGCCATCTCGTCGCGCGGGCTGCGGAAGTACTGCTGCGGCGAGTAGAAGAGGAAGTTGCTCACGCGCGACGTGTACAGACACGCGTACTCCTCGACCTGCGATCCAAAGCTCGACGTCTCGTTCTCCTCCTTGAGGAGCGAGCCCCAGTACGGCTGGAAGCGCCGGTCGATGCGGTGCGCGATGACGGTGAGCTCGCCCTCGACCTGGCGCAGGCGTGAGCGCACGCGGTCGATCGCGCGCTTGATGCGCAGCCGCTCGGCCTCGACGTCGGCGGCGCTCTGCCCGTTGGGCTTGAGGCGCGCCAGATCGATCCGGCGCGAGAGCTCCTTGAAGCGGCCATGGTAGAAGCGCAGCTCGTCCTCGAGCCTGTCTCGCGCGTCCTCCAGGTGGTCGGCGCGCGCGAAGTCGTCGACGCACGAGTCGTGCGCCTGCACCTCGCCGTCGAGCTCCTGGATGATCATCGCCGTGCGCCAGGCGCTCTCCTTCTTGCTGCGCAGGATGTCGCCGTAGATGTGGTCGCCGACGTACAGCACCTGATCGCTCGCGACACCGAGCGCGGCCTCGAGATCGTGCAGGTTGCCGCCCTCGTAGATCTTGCCGCGCTCCAGAGGGAAGACGGCGGGGCGCACCGCGTCGCCGTCGCGCTCCATCAGCGGCCGGCGCTCCTGGAAGAACACGGGCTTGGTCGCCGCGACGACGACGACATCGAAGAAGTTGCGCCACGACGGGTACTCGCTCATCTCCCCGTGGAGCAGGTGCGACATCATCTTGTCGGTGTACGACCAGCGCGAGTTGGTCAGGAGGAAGAGCCTCTTGCCGGCGCTGCGAAGCTTGTGGAGCGTGGACCCGAGGTCGCGGTCCTTGAGGACGAACCGCGGAAAGTCGGCGGCGACGGTCTCGAGGATCGTCCCGTCGCGGTGCGCCTCGTCGATGCTCTCGCGGATGTCGGTGAACATCCGGGCGTAGTCGATCGCCAGCCCTCGCTGCTCCATCGCGTGCACGAGCGCCGCGTACAGCGCCGCCTCCGACAGCGCGTAGAGCGTGTCGATCCAGTGGTAGCGGGGCGTCGCCGGGCGGATCTTCTTCGCGTGGTAGAGCGCGCGCAGCTCGTCTTTCGGGAGCTCCCGGAAGCCGTGGTAGCCCTTGGTGACGAACTTGTAGCGGTTCATCTTGAGGATGTGCCCGAACCGCTTGTCGATGAGCAGGCCGCGCACCGGGAACTGCGTGGCGTAGGGCATCGTCCGGATGAAGTCCGGGTAGCCGCGCGCGACGAGCTTCTCGATCGTGGCGCGGATGGAGAGCTCGTCCATCTCCGGCTGGTTGTAGATGGCCAGCGTGTAGTCCATGTCGAACCCGACCCACGCCACGTTGCTCATCCGCAGGTTGCGGTTGCAGTAGATCCGGCGTGGGCGGGGGATGCCCGGGGACACGGACCGCGCGAGGTACTCGTCGATCGGAAGCGAGAGCTGAAGAAGGGGCGTCATTCCGCGTTGGCACGCGCGAGGCCAGCTCGCACGCTTCGAGCCGGGAATGTCCCACGGGGCTCGCGGCGAGGCAACGCGGACGGTGCGGCGCGGTGCGTCGTGCGTGCTACCCATGCGTCATGCGCGTGTGCCTCCTGGTCGCCGGCCAGACGGTGCCGGCCATCTCCGCCCGGCGCGGGGAGTTCGCCGGGTGGATCCGCCGGCAGACGGGCGACGCCTGGGCCGGACAGTGGTCGGAGCTCGACGTCCGTGGCGAGGGGCCGCTGCCTGGACCGCGGGACGCCGACGCGTTCGTCATCACGGGGTCGAGCTCGAGCGTCGCCGAGCGCGCCCCGTGGATGCTGCGGACCGAGCAGCTCGTGCGCGAGATCGCGGCGGCGCGAACCGCGCTGCTGGGGATCTGCTTCGGGCACCAGCTCGTCGCGCAGGCGCTCGGCGGCCAGGTGACCCGCAACCCGCGCGGGCGCGAGATCGGCACCGTGCGCGTCGAGCGCACCGCCGACGACTCGCTCTTCGCGGGCCTGCCGCGCGCGTTTGACGTGCACGCAACGCACGTGGACGCCGTCACCACGCTGCCGCCGCGCGCCGAGGTCCTCGCGACCACCGCGCTCGATCCGGTCGCCTCGTTCCGCGTGGGCGACCGCGTGAAGGCGGTGCAGTTTCACCCGGAGTTCGACGCCGACGTGATGCGCGGCTACCTGCGGGCGCGCGGGCACCTGGTGCGCGCCGAGGGCGGCGATCCCGAGGCGCTACTCTCGGCCGTCCACGACGGCACGCGCGGGCGCGACATCCTGCGCAACTTCGCGCGCTCGGTCGCGCGCGGGGCCTGACGCGGCGCTCAGTTCGCCGGCACGACGGAGCCCGTCTGCGCCGGATCGAGGAGGCTTCCGATGTTGGCGACGTTCGCGTCGCGCGCGCCGAGCTGCCCCGTCGTGCCGAGGAAGTTCCACTCGAGGAACCTCACGATCGACGAGTGCTCCATGACGACGTGCGACACGGTGCCCTTGGCCGCGAAGCGCCCGATGGCGAGCACTGGGACGCGCGTGCCGTAGGGCTGCCCGTCGGCCGGGTTGGCCGGCGGAGGCGCGACGTGGTCGAAGAAGCCGCCGCCCTCGTCCCACGTGACGAGCACCAGCGTGTCGTCGGCGTACGGCGAGCCGGCGACCCAGTCGACCACCTGCTGCACGGCGGTGGTCCCCATCGAGATCTTGGTCCCGTAGCCGGGGTGCTCGTTCTTGTACTGCACGCGCTTGACGTACGCGAAGTCCGGCAGCGTGCCGGCCTGCAGGTCGGTCACCAGATCGGCCAGGTCCCGCTCGACCTGCGCCTTGTCCTCGAACTGCGCGTAGTACTCGAACGGGATGTCGTCGGGTTGGTACACGCACGGCGGCGTCGGCAGGGGCACGGGCGTCATCGTGCAGTCCGAGGGAGGCGACGGGCAGAGCGGCGCGGCCAGCATCGCCGCGTAGCCCTCGGCGTACGTCGAGAACGTCCGGCCCTCCGCGAGAAGCAGATCGCCGATCGTCGTCTGCCCCGAGTACTCGATCGTCGGCGTGGGCGGCAGCTCGCAGCCGTGGCCGTTGCTGGCGGGCTGGTAGGCGTTGTCGGTGAACACCCAGTGCGCCGTCGCGAAGTACATGTCGTTGGACGACGACTGGCCCGCGATCGGCTGAAACCAGCGGTCGGCGAGCGCGTTCTGCGAGGCCAGGTCCCAGTACGGCTGCGCGACCTGCACCGGCGCGATCGCGAAGTTCTGCCCGCTCGAGCAGGACGTGCCCGTCACGAACCTGTCCATCTTGCCGTCGTCGATCTCGCCGAGCTCGCACGGCTGCGTGTGGTTGGGGTCGTACGTCGCGTTCTCCGAGTCGTCGAGCGTGACGGGCGAGGCGCCCGACGGGTCCTTCGCGGGAGCGGCCTCGCAGCACGAGGGGCCGCTCGTGCACGTCGGGTTCGAGCCCGACGCGGCCTTGCAGTAGGCGCCGAAGTACGCGTCGAACGTGTGGTTTTCCTGCACGATGAGCACGACGTGCGCGATCTTGCTCCGGGGCCCGCCGTCGACCGGCGACCACGCGGGCGCGTCGAGCGGAGCGTCCACGGAGGCGTCGATGGCGCCGCCGGAGCCGGAGTCGGACGGTCCTCCGTCGCTCTGGGCCGGAGCGCCGTCGCCCTGCGTGCTCGGGCCGCCGTCGTCGGTGGCCCCCGCCTCGGCCCCGTCGCCCGGAGCCCCCGTCGCTGCCGAAGAGCCACACGCGGCCACCCCCAGGCACGCCACGATGACGCCGATCTTCACCGCGTCGATTGTGGATCCGTTTCGTGACGCAGTCGTCACCTTGTGCGCAGTGGCGACGCACAAAGCTGCGATAGCCCGGCCCCTTGTCCCACACGCCGCTCAGGCGCCGCGCAGGCGCCCAAGCAGCCGCCCCCACCAGCCCTTTGCCGCGGGCGCGGACAGGGGCGCCGAGGGCGGCGGCGGATCGCTCGGCTTCTGCAGGATCACCGCGGCGGGGGGCGGCGCGACGGGGCTGCCGTAGACGAGCGTGAGCTGAGAGAGGGCGTCGCGGCGGGCGTCCTCGGCGGTCTCGCCGCGGCCGGTGCGCACCAGGAGCGTCTGCGTGGGCTCGGGCAGGTCGGGATCGTCGGGCACGTCGCGCTTTTGGCCGACGAGCTTGACCGCGCACATCCACGGGCGCTCGCCGCCGATGTTGATGGGCTCCCCGACCTCGACGCGCGTGCCGCCGCGGTGCTGGACGTGGAAGCGCCCCGTCCGCGACTTGGGTTCCTCGCCGAACACGCCGCCGTCTTCTTCGTGACGCGGAACCATGACCCTACTCTCAGCTTACCACCGCCCTGGCCCCGAAGGCGACGTGAGCCTGTGCTATTCGAACCCAGCCTCGTAAGCTTGCCGCGCATGGCGGATGTCGACGTGGTGGGGCAGGCGCTCTCCCGGATCCAGGCCGTCCTCGACCGGCTGACGGCGCACGGGCGCCACGAGGCGGCCTTCGAGATCGCCCGGGCGCAGTTCAAGGCCAACGTGCGCGCGTCGTGGCCGGGTAACCTCGCGGCCCTCGCGGTGGCCATCGACCGGGCGGTGGCCGACTCCGGCGACGCGCTCGCGGAGGACGACCGGGCCGAGCTGCGCGCCGCCGCCGACCTGCTGCGCAGCGTCCCCCACCCGTGACGCGTGGGCTCAGACGCCCGTGACGTGCACGACGAGCTCGCGCCGGTGGGCGCTGCGGCGGTGCTCCCAGACGTAGACCGCCTGCCAGGTGCCCAGGGCCAGGCGGCCCTCGGTGATCGGGATCGACTCGCTCGACCGCGTCATGGCGGCGCGCAGGTGCGCAGGCATGTCGTCGGGCCCCTCGTCGTCGTGCTCGTAGCCCGCGGACTCCGGCGCGACGCCCTCGACCCAGCGGCCGAGATCGCGCAGCACGGCTGGATCCGCGTTCTCCTGGATGACGAGCGACGCGCTCGTGTGGCGCAGGAACACCGTGCAGAGGCCCGTGCCGACGCCCGACTCGGCCACGACGCGCGCGATCCCGGCCGTCACGTCGGTCAGGCCCCGCCCCGGCGTCGGGACGGCGATCGTCGCCTGGTGCACCCGCACGGCCGCGCCCCGCTCAGAAGAGGTAGCCGAGCGCCAGGTCGAAGATGAACAGGTCCGACGAGTAGGAGCCGTCCTCGGCCGGCGTCCTCGACACGCCCTTGTACGTGTTGAACGCGCTGTCGGTCACCGTCACCGGCAGCATGTACACGTACGTGTACGCGGCCATCGCGTAGAAGTGCGGCGTGAACGACTCGCGGACGCCGAGGGTGCCGTAGAGGCGGACGGAGTCGAAGAGCAGCGGGTCCTCGTAGGCGCTCGTCACGGGCGACGTCTCGAACGCGCCGCTGCCGAAGATCTCGGTCTGCGGCTGCAGCCAGTACGCGGCGCCGAGGCGGATCTTGTACGCGTCCTGGAAGTTGCGCGGGACGTTGGCCACGATCTGCGAGCCGGCAAGCTGCGCGCCCGTCGCGTCCACGTTGCACGACGACCCGGCCAGTACGATGCACTGGTCCTTGAACTGGCTCCAGCGCTGCCACGAGCCGTCGAGCCGCAACTCGGCGTCCTTCGCGACGCGCCACGCCGCGCCCAGCCGGATGACGTCCGGGTAGGCCTGCAGCATGTCGGCCTTCTCGACTCCCCCGTCCGCGCCCTGGTTCCACTGGTGGAACGTGCCGCTCAGGCGCATCGTCCCGAAGTTGGGCTGGCTGGTGTACGACGCGCCCAGGCGGAGCGCGGACGTCGGCTCCCAGTAGGCGCCCAGCGCGGCGCCCACCTCGACGCCGCTCATGTCGATCGTGGCCCGCCCCTCGGCGATCCCGTTGGCGGGCGTGAGCACGTTGTCCGAGCCGTCCGGGTTGCGCGCGCGCGTGTCCTGGATGGTCGTGCGGATGACGCTCACGTTGGCGCCGATGCCCAGGTGCGCCTGCTCGAACCGGTACGCGAGCGCCGCCGTGCCGTACATCGACGCGGAGTTGGTGGAGATCGTCGCCCAGCGCTGCGCCCCGTCGTAGGCGCCCGGCGCGCCGGGGTAGTTCTGGAACACCTGGTTCTTCGACCAGCTCACCGTGCCGCCGAACGGGACGTAGCCCGCGATGCCGAGGCGCCAGTGCGAGCCGCCGAAGTCGGTCACCATGCCCAGGTACGGCGCCGCCAGGACGTTGAAGAGCTGGGCCTGGCCGGTGTTCGCCGCGACGTAGGTCGGATCGGGCGACTGCCCGGCGGGCGTCGCCGGGTTGGGCGAGAGGGCCGCCGACGACCGGTTGAACGAGAGCTGCCTGCCGAAGGCCATGCCGTCGATCATGAGATCGGTCCCCTGCGCCCCGGCCATGGCGGCCGGATTGAAGAAGACCGAGTACGCGTTGCCCAGCGCGGGCTGCCCCTCGTCGGCGCCGTACTGGTCGACGAGGAAGCCCGTCGCGTGCGCCGCGGGCGCGGCGAGCACGATGGAGAGGGCCGAGAGGCGAAGCGCGAGGCGGGGTAGGCGGTTCGACATTGGAGGGGCGGGAGCGATCGTGCGATGGTATCCATGAAACCATGCCGATGTCGAAGAGATCCTTGCCGCGCTGGGCGGCTCTCGGCCTGCCGCTCGTCGTGCTCGGGGCCACGTCGGCCCTCGTGCTCGGCGCGGCCTCGTGCGTCAACCCGCAGCAGGACTTCAACGACTACCTGGCCCGCGCCGCCGACGCGCAGGGGCCGCCCTCGTCGACGGGCGTCGTCGAGGCCAGCGCCGTCGACGCGGCCCTGCTGCACCCGCCCGACGCCGCCGTCAACGACACCCGCTACGTGATGGCGTGCGAGACGACCTTCGGGCAGAGCGCCGCCGAGGCGTTCCTCTTCGTCGCCACGATGACCTTCACGCCGTCCGCGGGCGGCGGCGGCACCGCGACGCTCCAGGCCCAGTCTCTGCCCGTGGGCGCGAAGACGGTCGACGGCCCGGTCGGCGACGTCTTCCACTTCTCCTCCGGCAAGGTGGCCGCCGACGGGACCGCGAGGCTGCTGCTGCCCGGCACCACCACCATCCCGGCCGCGGCGAACCCCGTGGGCGGCCAGGACGTGGTCGCGTCGAACCTGGGCGTGGACCTCCGGCTGTTCGCGGACGGCACCGCGTGCGCCGGGCTCGAGGGCCAGATCACGGCGCCCGTGAGCACCCTGCTGACCCCGTCGAACAACCCCTGCGTCTTCCGGGCGGCGCCGGGCGGCGCCGTGCCGGCGTTCACCAACGCCGACTTCCACTGCCCGTAGCGCCGCCTCGCCCCGCCCGGATCACCGCGCGCCGCGCGGCCCGCTCACGGCACGATGCACGTCGCCGGATCGCTCCACGCGCCCTGCCCCTGCGCGCCGACGCCCGCCACGCGGAACCAGGCGCGCCCGGCCGGCTGGCCGGCGGCGACGAAGCGCGTCTTGGTCGTCGCCCCGATGTGCGCCCAGCTCGTCGCGTCGTTGGGGTTGGCCGTCCGCTCGACGACGTAGCTGCGCGCGCCCGCGGGCTTGGCCCACTTGAGCTTCGCCTCGCCCGCCTTGGCGCCCGAGTCGGCGACGAGGTTGCCGGGCGCCGCCGGCGCGCTGGTCGTCTTCACCGTCGCCCCGCGCAGCGGCATGCCCGACGACGCGATGAGGGCCGCGTCGCCCTTGCCCTGCATCTGCACGTAGGCCTCGAGCTGCGCGAGCAGGCCCTCGAGCGCCGTCGCCGCGTCGTCGCGCTGGCTGGTCTTGAGCAGCGCCGCCTGGCGGGCGGCCTTGGCGTCGCCCTCGCTCTTGTCGAGCGCGTCGGCGGCCTTCGCGACGTCCGCGGGCGCGACGGGGGGCGCCGGGAAGCTGGCGTTGCCCGCCATCGCCTGGCTGATCGTGCGCGCGAGCGAGATCTTCTGCGAGATGGTGAGGCGCGAGAGGTTCAGGGCGACCTTCGCGCTGGATGCTTTCGTCTTGGCCATGGAGGTCCTCGTGGCGGCGACGGTAGCCGCGGCGGCCCCGTTCGACAACGACGAGGCGCCGCGACGCGCGGGCGCGGGCGCGTCGACCGACGCGATGGAGATGCGGGCCGCGCGGGCCACGTCGTCGTACGTGGGCGCGGCGCTGCGGGGCGAGGGCGCGGCGCTGCGGAGAGAGGACGCGGCGCTGCAGGGCGAGGACGCGGCGTTGCGGAACGCGGACGCCGCGTTGTCGTACGCTGCCAATGTGTCGTTGAACGCGGACGTGGCGTCGCGTGAAGAAACTTGGGCAATGTTTCACGCGATCGCGCCGTTGTCGTACGCGTATGCCTTGAAATCGTACGCGACGACGCTATGTTCGATGCGGGTCATGGTCGCGTCACCCCGCTCCGCCCACCTTGCGGCACCCCCGCTCGGCGCTTCAAGATCCACTGTGGCCGAAGCGTTCGACGAGTCCCTCCTCATTCTCTCGGACGTTCACCTCGGCAACGATCTGAACGATCTCGCGCCGGACGCGACCCACCGCGGCGAGCAGGTCGACCGGGATCTGGCCAGCCTGCTCGCCCACTACCGGCGCACGCCGCCCTCGGGGCGCCGCTGGCGGCTGGTCATCGCGGGCGACTTCATCGACTTCATCGGCATGACGATCCTGCCCGCCGATCGCGCCGCCGCCGGCGACACGAGCGACGAGGAGCGCGCGCACGGCCTGGGCAACACGTCCGATCACGGGCGCCTCAAGCTGCGCGCGGTCGCGGTGCGCCACCGGCTCGTGTTCGAGGCGCTCGCGGCGTTCGTCGGCGCGGGGCACGCGCTGACGATCGTGCACGGCAACCATGACGTCGAGTTCCACTGGGACGGCGTGAAGGACGAGCTGCGCGAGCTGCTCGTGTCGCTCGCGGGCGTCGCCGAGCCCGACGCGCTGCGCGCGCGCATCGAGTTCGCGCCCTGGTTTTACTACGTCGGCGGCGTCGCGTACGTCGAGCACGGCCACCAGTACGACACGCTCTGCTCGACCGAGCACGTGATGGCGCCGCTGTCGCCGCGCGATCCGCGCCGCATCGCGCGCACGTTCTCGGACGTGCTGCTGCGCTGGGTCGTGCGGCCCACCCGGGGCGTCCCCGAGTACGGGCACGACAAGCTCGGGATGCTCGACTACGTGATGCTGGGCGTGCGCATGGGCGTGCGCGGGGTCTTCCTGCTCTTCACGCGCTTCTTCGGCGCGGTCTTCGAGCTGCTCCGCGTCCACCGCGCGTACCTCGGCGACGCGGCGCGCGCGCTGCGCGAGGAGCACGAGCGCAAGATGGCCCTGCTGGCGGAGCGCACGCGCCTGGGGATCGAGAGGCTGCGCGCGCTCGCGGCGCTGCAGGTGCCGCCCGTCACGCGGTCGGTGTCCAAGATCCTCGCGAGCGTGCTGCTCGACCGGCTCGCCGTGGGGATCGTGGCCGTCCCGCTGCTCGCGGTGCTCGGCCTGCTCAGCCTGCGCCACCCGTGGGTCGCGCCGACGGCGGCCGCCGTCGCGGGCGGCTGGCTGCTCGCGCACCGGTACCTGAGCGCGCGGCGCAAGCGCTGGTTCGGCGAGCACCTGGACAACGACGCCGCGCTCGTCGAGCGCGCCGGGCAGCTCGCGACGCTCTTCCCCGCGGCGTTCGTGGTGATGGGGCACACCCACCAGCCGGCGATGGTGCCGGTGGCGAGCGGCGCGACGTACGTCAACGTCGGCTCGTGGCACGAGGCGGAGCCCAGCACGCCGCAGGAGCCGGGCGCCTACCGCGCCGCGCGCACGCACCTGGTCATCCACCCGGCCGCGTCGGGACCCGTGGCCGAGTTCCTCGCGTGGCAGGCGGACGGGCCGCGGCGGTTCGTGCGCGGCGACGAGGGCTGACCTCCCCGCCCCCCGGGGCGGGGCCGCCGGGCTAGCGCGACTCGTAGACGTGCATCTTGGGCAGCTCGATCGCGGTCAGGAACCCGCCCTTGCCCGCGCCGGTGTCGAGGCCCACGCAGCAGGGGCCCGCCCAGATGTCGAGCGGATCCTCGGGCGTGTACGTGGAGATCTCGGGGGGCAGGTACGCCGTGGCCGTGTGCCCGAAGACCACGAGCTTGCCCTGGTAGTTGCGGAAGAAGTCGTCGTCGCGCAGCCACAGGAGCGCGACGGGGTTCTGCACGTGCGCCGGGTGCACGAAGCCGCCCGCGCCCCGCGGGAGGCCCGCGTGGACGTAGATGGCGTGGTCGTCCTCGTAGAAGTAGGGCAGCCCCCGCAGCCACCCGACGACGTCGGGGGGGAAGAAGCGGCCCGAGAGCAGCGCGTTCTCTTCGTCGCGGCGGGGCGGCTCGTCGGGCTCCGGGGGCTTGCCGCCCGTGAACGAGCGCAGCGTCGCCAGGCACCCGTTGCCCGGCGGCAGGACGAACTCGGGCCAGCCGCGCTCGAGGACGCGCAGCCAGGCCTCCTCGTGGTTGCCGCGCAGC
>JAJYCT010000105.1 GCA_021778125.1 Myxococcales bacterium | reverse complement strand
AGCGCCGTCGCGAGCAGCGCGTCGAGCGATCCGGGCGCGCCCGCAGGACGCGCGGGCGGCAGGACCACCGCGGGCCGCAGCAGCGGCTCGGACGCGACGTCGAGGGCGCGCACGTCGGCGGCGCGCATCACCGGGATGCTCTTGTGCGGCCGGGCCCCGGGGTGCACCGACCTGCGCCCCGGCGGCGGCACCGACTTGCGCGGCGGCGGGTGGGGCGACCTGCGCCCGGCCGGGTGCGCAGCCATCGCGGGCACCGAGCGGCGCCCCGCCGCGGGCGCGGCGCCCTGCCCCGCGACGGCGCGCTTCATCACGCTGAAGCGGGCCTGCAGCTTGCCGTCGCGCTGCATCGCCTGGACGGCCACCGTCCCGATCCCATCGACCTGCGTGGCCCACGTAACCGGCCTCGTGGCGAGGTCGCCGACGTGGCTTTGCCCTCCCGAGGCCACGAGCAAGCCCAGGATGACGTCGGTCGACGCCGCGTACTCGTCGACGGGCTCATACTTGCCGCCCACCCGGATGCAGGGCAGCCGGTCGCTCACCACGGCGAACTCGGTCACCTCCGGGCGCGCCAGCTCCTGCAACATCTCGGAGAGGGGCTTCACCACCCCCCAGGATACACGCGCGAAGGGCTACTCGGCGCTCGACTGTACGCGCCCGCCGCCGTTCCCGGCGCCGGCCGCGCCGCGGCCGCCCGTCACCCGGTCGGCCTCGCCGCGCTCGTAAGCGCCGAAGAGCCGGCCCCAGGCCGTCTCGGCCTTCCACGTCTCGAACGTGCGTCGGTCCTTGAGCGGCCATCGGTAGTAGTCGTGGTACGCCTCGCTGCCGAAGATGAAGGCGTTGACCAGCGGTGTGTGGAAGAAGAGCTTCTGGAAGCGCTTCATGGGGCCGAACCACATGAGGTCGCCCACTACGCTCGCGCCGTTGTCGCCCACGTGGAAGCCCCAGCTCTCGTGGCGCACCTGGTCGGCGTCGTCGCCCACGATCTCGATGTCGCGCGGATCGCCCACGCCTAGGCCGTCGTCATGCGCGACCTTGATGTACTCGAGCGACATCGGGTCGAAGCCCATCATCTTGGCGGCGACGGCGTCGATGGCCACCTGGTCGGCGCTCGCGAGCATGTAGTCCTTCACGACCGGGATCATCGTGCGCGGTCCGGGGCCGTTGCCGGCCGTCGTGCCGTCCATGATCGCGAAGAGGCCCGAGTGGATCTCCTTCTGGATGGCCAGCAGGTCGACGAGCGTCCGGTGGATCCACGAGTGCGTGTAGTGGCGCTTGGTCGCCAGGAGGCCGCCGAACGCGTTCTTCATCGCGCCCGTTGTCGTCGTGTAGATGTGACACTTCACCGTCGGCAGGTGGACGATGTTCTTGTCGAAGAAGTAGTCGGGAATGCGGATGCCCTCGTCGTGGAAGATCTTGTGCAGGACGTGCATCCGCGCCTTGGGCCGGTACTCGACCCACTTCATGTCGCTCTCTTTGAAGTTGTAGAGGACCGGGATGTCGTACTTGCGGAAGAGCGGCAGGTAGTGGTTCAGGTCCTCGCCCTTGAAGGCGTTGGTGACGACCGTCTTGTTCTGCACGCACGAGATGTCGGTGAGGCCCGCGTGCTGCAGCGCGAGGATCGTGCCCTCCATCTGCCACGGTGTCGTGTTGGCGCCGGGGAACGGGTAGTGCCACGAGATGTTGTCCTTGAGGATCGTCGTGTGCCCGGAGGCCAGGGCCTGCTTCATCCCCGCGAGCTCGCAGAGCCTTTCGGTGTCCTTGAGGATCGACTCGGGCTTGACCTTGAGGACCGCGACCTTGGACTTCGCCATCACCTTCTCCTGCCTGGGAACGTAATCGCAAACGCGAAAGTATCGAGCCCGCCTCCGCCGTAGCGGGCGGGGCCGGCGCGAGCGACGGGGGGGGGCGCGCGAGGCAGCGCGGGGACTGCCTAGCGGCGAGCGAATGCGCCCGCGCCGGCGTAGACGGCGCCATCGCCCAGTTCGAAGCCGATGCGCAGCAGCTGATTATACTTGGCGACCCGATCGGCGCGCGACAGGCTGCCGGTCTTGATCTGCCCCGCGTTGGTCGCGACGGCCAGGTCCGCGATGAACGCGTCCTCGGTCTCCCCCGAGCGGTGGCTGATGACCGACCGGTAGCCGTGCTGCGCGGCGAAGCGGATGCAGTCGAGCGTCTCGGTGAGCGATCCGATCTGGTTGAGCTTGATGAGGATCGCGTTGGCCGCGCCGCCCTCGATGCCGCGCCGCAGGCGCTCGACGTTCGTGACGAAGACGTCGTCGCCGACGAGCTGGGTCTTCTGGCCCATGCGCTGCGTCTGCAGCTTCCACCCGTCCCAGTCGTCCTCGGCGAAGCCGTCCTCGATGCTCACGATCGGGTACTTCGCGACGAGGCCCTCGTAGATGCCGACCAGCTCCTCGCGCGTCACGGGCTTCTTGTCGAACGTATACTTGCCGGTCTTCTTGTCGAAGAACTCGCTGGCGGCGCAGTCGAGCGCGACGAAGACGTCCTTGCCCGGCTTGTAGCCGGCCGCCTCGACCGCCCGGACGACGAACTGGATGGCCTCCTCGTTGGACGCGAGCCTGGGCGCGAAGCCGCCCTCGTCGCCGACGGACACGGTGTGCCCCTTGTCCTTGAGCAGCTTCTTGAGCGTGTGGAAGATCTCCGCGCCCGCGCGCAGCGCCTCGTCGAACGTAGGGCAGCCCGCCGGCGCGATCATGAACTCCTGGATCTCCAGGCCGCTGTCGGCGTGCACGCCGCCGTTGACGATGTTCATGAGCGGCGTGGGCAGCGTGCGGGCCTGGATGCCGCCGAGGTAGCGCCACAGCGGCAGGCCCATGGCGTCGGCCGCGGCGCGCGCCACGGCCATCGACACGCCGAGGATGGCGTTCGCGCCCATCTTGCTCTTGTTGGGCGTGCCGTCGGTCTCGAGCAGCACCTTGTCGACGGCGGCCTGATCGAGCGCGTCCATACCGACCACCGACGGGCCGAGAGCCGACAGGACGTTCTGCACGGCCTTGTCGACGCCCTTGCCGAGCCAGCGCTTCTTGTCGCCGTCGCGCAGCTCAAGGGCCTCGTGCTCGCCGGTGGACGCCCCGCTCGGCACCGCGGCGCGGCCGTGGCCCGAAGACGTCTGCACTTCAACTTCGACGGTGGGGTTTCCGCGCGAGTCGAGGATCGCGCGGGCGTGGACGGCTTGGATCTCGCTCATGGCGCCGCCGGTCTAGCAGACCTTCGCGCCGTTGGGCACGGGGGGCGATGACGGAAGCTACAGGCGCGTGCCGAGCTGGGTTGCGAGCGTGTGGAAGTCGCTGCCGCGCTCGATGAAGCGTACCTCGGTCTTGAGCGTCGCGGGGTTCACGAGGTCCGCGAACGGCACGTACCGCAGCTCGAGCTGCCCGGCGACCGAGACCATGTGGCCGTCGAGACCCCTGTCGAGCAGCGCGTTCTTGGCGCCGACGCCGAGCTGGCTGCCGAGCAGCACGTCGAACGCGTGCGGCGGCGCGCAGCGCGACTCGTAGCCGAGCTGCACGCCGGTGAGCTTCTTGGCGCGCCCGGTGCGCGCCTCGTACCGCGCGGCGGCGTCGCGGGCGATCATACGCCCGAGGTTCACGCGCCCGAGCGACACGTGCCCGTGCTCGTCGCGCGCAACGTCCTTGAGCAGCGACTCCGGCAAGAGCTCCGCGAGCCCCTCGGCGAGCACCACCGTGCCGTAACGCTTGCCGCGCTTCTCGCGCGCGACGATGAGGTCGACCACGCGCTCGGTGAGGCGGTCGAGCGACAGGCGCGTCTCGACGCGCGGGAGGCCGCCGTCGGGATCGACGATGCGCTCCTCGACGGCGAGGTCGCCCACGACGTCCTCGACGCCGACGACCAGGTGCGCCTCGCCCGCGACGGCCACGCCGTACGCGAGCCAGCCGGCCTTTCGGCCCATCGTCTCGACGATGTAGTACGAGCTCGTCGCCATCGCGTCGGCGCGCAGGTTCAGGAGCTCGGTCGCCATGAAGTCGACGGCTGTGAAGAAGCCGAACGTGAAGTCGATGCCGCGGTAGTCGTTGTCGATCGTCTTGGGCACGTGGACGATGCGCACGCGGCGCGCGCCCTCGGGCATCTTCTGCTGCAGGAGGTAGAGCAGATTCGCGGTGCGCAGCGTATCGTCGCCGCCGATCGAGACCAGGCCGTCGAGATCGAGCGAGAGCAGGCCCTCGACGACGCGGCGCAGGCCGTCGGTGCGCCCGGGATCGTTCATGTCGAGCGCGCTCTTGACGGGCTTGCCCGGGTTGGCGCGCCCGGTGCCCACCAGGACACCGCGCGCGTGGCGCAGGCCCCAGAGATCGCGGTCCTCGAGGACGTGGAAGTCCTCCTCGGGCACGAGCGGGCGCGTCTTGGCGTCGTACTCCTGCAGGGCGCCGTAGCCGTGGCGGATGCCCACGACCTCGCAGCCCGCGCGCCGCAGCGCCGAGGCCGCGGCCGAGATGACGGCGTTGGCGGCGGGCGCCGGGCCGCCGGAGAAGAGGATGCCCACGCGCTTCATCGGGGTCTTGGGGGCGGCAGAGGTCATGGCGAACGGTCTCCGGAGGCGCAGGGTGCCACACGCCCGGACCGACGGCGACGGTCGACGGACGCGCCCCCTCGCCGTCGGGTCGACTCCGCCGGGCGATCGCGCGATCCCGGCCGGCGATCGCCCGATCCCACACGTCGATCGACGGATCCCCGCTGGCCGACTACCGGGCCGCCGTGCAGAAGGCGCGCCAGGACGAAGGTCGCCGTCAAGGCGGAGGCGGCGGCGAAGGCCGTGGCGACCAAGAGGGCCGAGAAGCCTGCGGCGCCGCCCAAGCCCGCGGCCGGCTGACGACGCGCTGCAGCCCCCTCCTCGCGCGTCGAGGAGAGGGCCGCGGGCGGGGCGGGCCTCACGGCTCGGCGAGCAGCGCCTCGAGCGCGGCGTGGTCGGGCGCCGCGAGCTGCTGGACGCGCGCGCGGTCGACCTCGGCGACGATGATCTCGCCGACCTCGTCGTCGACGGCGCCGAAGATGCCGCGCGCCTTCATCGCCTCGGCCTGCCGGTGGTTGTCCTCCGACGGCGTGACGAAGTGCACCGCGTCGGCCTTGTAGCGGTGCATCAGGAACAGCTGGGCGAGCGTCATCAGGCGCCTGCGCCGCAGGCGCGCGTCGAACGTGTTCTGGTCGCGCACCGACAGGATGCTGCGCCCGCGGCGGTCCTGGATCGGCGCGAAGACGACGTTGGCCACGGCCTCGCCGCCGGCCGACAGCACGCGCAGCTCGAGCACGTCCGAGCCCGCGGTGTGCGGGCGGAGCGAGACGCGCAGCGCGCCCGCGCCGTCGTGGCGCCGCGCCCAGAGCGCCAACCACTCCTCGAGCACGCGCGGCAGGACCTCGGTCGCCACCAGGTGCTGGAACTGCGTCGAGCCCTTGCCCATCGCCTTGGTCGTCGAGGTGCGCCCCGAAACGCTCATCAGCCCCGCGTCGGCACGCGGGCCTCCCACGAGCGTCTGCGGCGTGCGGTACGGCGATTCGAGCAACCGCAGCTTGCGCTGCAGGCGCGCGAGCGCGAGCATCCCGTCCTCCCGCAGCGCCGCGGCGAACTCCTCGCCGGCTAGGCCGTCGATCTGGTGGCCGCCGTACGTGATAAAGTTGAAAACGAACCCGAGCTTGCCGAGCTCCTCGGGGAACCGCCGCATCTGCTCCTCGGTCATCCCGGTCGTATCCCAGTTGAACGAGGGCGACAGGTTGTAGGCGAGCATCTTGTCCGGGAACTGCGCGTGGATCGCGTCGGCGAAGCGCGCGGCCTCGTGCAGGTCCGCGGTCTTGGTCTCCATCCAGAGCAGGTCGGCGTAGCGCGCCACCGCGAGCGACTTGGCGATCGCGTAGTCGATCCCGCCGCGCACGGCATAGTAGCCGTCGGGCGTCTTGGGGTGCTCGCAGTCCCACGTCACCGACAGGCGCATCGCGCGCACCTTCGCGCGGATCTCGTAGTGCGACGCGCGCGTCGCGAACGCCGCCCACTGCTCCTGCGTCATGGGCAGCGCGTGGCCCTCGGCCGCGCGGAACGCCATCGCCTGCGCCACGGCCTCGCCGTACGTCTTGACGCCCGCCTCGTGCTGCCAGACGTCGACGAAGCGATCGAACGCCTTCTCGAAGGCGTCGTCGAGGACCATGCCGCCCTTGTGCAGCCTCGCCGCCTCCGCGATCGCCTGGTGCACGCCGGAGCGCTCGAGCCACGCGTCGGCCTCCGAGAGCTCGTCGGTGGACGTCGCGTAGAGCGCGTCGCCGGTAAGCTCGGCGAACCCGCGGACACGCAGCTGGCGCAGGAGCGCGAGGAACGCTGCCTTGAACGTTGGCAGGTCGAGGCTGGTCGCGCCGAGGACGAAGGGCTGGTCGCGCTCGTCGCTGCGCCCGTCGAGCAGCGTCGCGGACTCGGCGTCGGTCCGCGCGACGAGCAGGCCGGGGACGCCCATGAGGTCGAGCTGGAAGCGCGCTGCCGACAGGCGCCTGATCTGCTCGTCCTCCGAGACCAGGACCTTGCCGCCCTGGTGGCCGCACTTCTTGGCGCCCGGCTTCTGATCCTCAATGTGGACGCCGGGCACGCCGGCCTCGACGAAGCGACGGACGAGGTTGCGCACATGCGCGTCGCCGCCGTGCCCGGTGTCGGCGTCGGCGATGATGAACGGGCGGTAGTCGACCTCGGGCGTGGCCTTGCGCTGCTCCTCGGTCATGCGGGCGCGCGCGTAGAACTGGTTCTTGTCGGCCGTGAGCAGCGCCCGCACGATCGGGGCCGCCTCGTCGGGGACCTGGCTCAGGGGGTAGCTCGCGAGGTCGGGGCCCGGGTCCTCGGTCTTGCTGCCCTTGGCGCTCGTGGCCCAGCCGCCCAGGTAGATGCCCTCGATGCCCGCGCGCTTCATCGCCACGGCCTGGCCGGGCGAGTACGGGCCGAACGTCGTGATCGCTTGGCCCGCCGCGAAGAGCTCGCGCAGGCGCGCGTGGAACGCCTCGGCTGCGGTGCGCGCGACCGTGTAGTCCTGGCGCATGCTGCCGCGCTGCTCGACGACCTCGCGCGCCGTGTGCAGCCGCCGCAGCCCGTGGAAGCGCGGGCCGTCGAACCAGTGCTGGACCTCGTCGACGTGCTGCTGGAAGGTCTTCATGGGACTACCGGTATGGCGCGCTTGGCCAAACGCAAGGGTCCGCCCGTCCGGTGGCCCTCAGCGGCCGCGGCCCTCCGCCTTCGGGGCGAGGCCCTCCCAGACGGCGCGCAGCTCGTCCAGGCGCGAGACGCGGCGCGCCGGGGGCAGACTCGCGAGCAGCGCCTTGCCGTAGCCCTTCTTGACGATGCGCCGGTCGAGGATCGCGACGACGCCCGAGTCATCCTGCGAGCGGATGAGGCGCCCGAAGCCCTGCTTGAGCGTCATCGCCGCCGCCGGTACCTGGATCTGGGCGAAGGCGTTGCCCCCCTCGCGCTCCTGGCGCGCGCTGCGCGCGGCGAGGACCGGATCGTCGGGCGGGGCGAAAGGGATCTTGTCGATGACCACCAGGCGCAGCGCCCAGCCGGGGACGTCGACGCCCTCCCAGAAGCTCATCGTCGCCACGAGCACCGCATGCCCGCTCGAGCGAAACTTCGAGAGAAGCATGTGCTTGGGCCGCTCGCCCTGCAAGAGGAGCGGCAGCCTGGTGCGCGAGCGCAGCAGCGCGTGCAGGGTGCGCATCGCGCGCGTCGAGGTGCAGAGGACGAATGCGCCGCCGCCGGTCATCGTCACCAGGTCGGCGATGCGGTCGGCCGCGCCCTCGGCGAAGCGCGGATCGCTCGGCTCGGGCAGGTCCTCGGGCAGGTAGAGCGCCGCGCGAGACGCAAAGTCGAACGGCGACGGCACGAGCATCTCGTCGGTGCCCGGGGGCGCGCCGAGGCGGGAGCGCGCGAAATGAAAGGCGCCCGAGGTGGCGAGCGTGGCGCTCGTGCAGACCACGGTGGGCACCCGGTCGAACAGGCGCGCGCGCAGCGTGGCCCCCGCGTCCACGGGGCTCGCGCCGAGCGAGACGCTGCGCGGGCGCACGTCGAGCCAGCGCACCACGTCGCCCACCTCGCCGTCCTCGTCGACGCGCGTGCCGCGCAGGATGTCGCGCAGCGAGTCGCGCAGCTCGCCGGCGCGGTGCCCGAGCATCCGCACCGACTCCTCGCCGCGGATGAGCGCGATCGCTTCGAGGGCCTGCAGGCGCAGGTCGAGCGCCGCGTGCGCGTCATGCACGGCCTCGGCGAGCGAGTCCTCGCCGAGCACCTTGCGCCCCTCCCCGCCCTGCGGCGCGGCGCGCACGAGGCGCGCAAAGAACGTCTTGCTCGCCTCGCGCGCCTGCTCGAGCGTCCCGCGCACAGGGCCGCTGGCGAGCGCCTCGAGCGCGTTGGCCTTCGCGAGCGTCCGCTCGGCGTCGTGAAGCAGCGCCTCGACGCGCGCGCTCGACACGCGCACGCCGAAGAAGTCGGTGGCGATGTCGTCGATCTGGTGGGCCTCGTCGAAGACGACCGCATCGTAGGCGGGGATGACGCTCGCGTGCGCGCCGCGCGGCCCCGTGCGCAGCGCCAGGTCCGCGAGGAAGAGGTGGTGGTTGACGACGACGATCTGCGCGTCCTCGGCCTCGCGCCGCATGCGCGTGACGAAGCACCGGTCGTGGTGCTCGCACCCGGCGCCGATGCGCGTCTCGCTCGACGAGCCCACCTCGCGCCACGCGCTCGCGTCCTCGGACAGGTCGGCGAGCTCGGCGCGGTCGCCCGTCTCGGTCTCGCGCAGCCACGCCTCGATGCGCACGAAGTCCCTGTCGCTGCCGTGCGCGCCGCTCGCGCGCGCCTCCTCGAAGCGCCGCAGGCACACGTAGTTCGAGAGGCCCTTCATGAGCGCCGCGCGCACGGGGACGCCGAAGGGCGCGAGCGCCTGCGCGACGAGCGGCACGTCCTTGACGAAGATCTGCTCCTGCAGCGCCCGCGTCGCCGTCGAGACAACGACCTTGTGGCCGGAGAGCACCGCCGGCACCAGGTACGCGAGCGTCTTGCCGGTGCCGGTGCCCGCCTCGACCAGCAGGTGGCGCGCCTCCTCGAGCGCCACCTCGACCGCCTGCGCCATGGCGAGCTGCCCGTCGCGCTGCTCCCAGCCCGGAAGCGCGGTCGCCAGGGGCGAGCCGGGGCCGAGGACGTCGCGGGCGGAGGGCATGCGGCCGGGAGACAAGCACGGCGGCGCGCGCCGGTCGACGGGCCGCGCTCGTGAGACAATCGCGCCGTGCCCAGCCCCCTCGACCGCCCGCTCGCGCAGCGCCACGCCCGCCACGCGGTGCGCGCCCTCTCGCTGCGCCTCGGCGCCGTGACGCTCGCGGTGGGCCTCGTCGCGCTCCTGGTCTCGCGGATCGACTTCCGCCACGACCTGCGCCGGATGCGTGCTGTCGGGCGCCCCGGGGGGCGGCTACGCGGCGCGCGTGGGGCGCCTCTCGGCGATCGCGGCGGTTCGCCGGGGCTCGGTCGCTGGCGTCGAGAGCGCCGGCTCGGTCGGGACGGTGCGCCGCCTCGCCGAGGCCGGGCGCGGGTGCGCCGTGCAGTTCGGGCTCGTGCAGGACAGCCTGCCGTGGCCGGAGGGCCTCGAACTCGTCGGGCGCTTCGCGGAGGCCGAGTCGGTGCTCTTCCTGGGCAAGGGCGCCGACGCGATCCACGACTTCGCGGACCTGCGCGGCCGCACCATCGGCGTGGGCCCGTCCGGCAGCGGCACCGAGGCGGTCGCTCGCGCCGTCTTCGCCCTTTCTACGAGACGCTGGCCGTCCTCCGTGACTTCCGTCGGCGGGGGAGCGAGAGCGCGCATTGAACTGCCGTTCACCCCGTGGTAGAGGCGCGTCCCGCTTCCGCCGCCCGCGCGCGGCAGCCCCATTAGGCGACGTGCGCCCGTGCTACGAGCCCAGGCGCCCAGGTGAAAGGTCCCATGTCCCAGTCCGCCCTCCCTCTCGGCTCCAACGGCTCGCCCGCCGGAAATGGCAAGGTCCTTCAGGTCATCGGCCCCGTCGTGGACGTCGAGTTCCCCGAGGGCAAGCTGCCGAAGATCCTGAACGCGCTCAAGCTGACCAACCCCGGGATCTCCGGCGCCAGGGACAACCTGACCCTCGAGGTTGCGCAGCACCTCGGCGAGAACACGGTACGCGCGGTCGCGATGGACACGACCGACGGCCTCGTGCGCGGCATGGCCGTGCGCGACACGGGCGCCGCCATCGCGATGCCCGTGGGCCCCGAGTGCCTCGGCCGCATTCTCAACGTCATCGGCGATCCGGTCGACGACGGTCCGCCCGTCGTGACCAAGCTGCGGATGCCCATCCACCGGGCGCCCCCGACGTTCGTCGAGCAGTCGACGAAGGTCGAGATCTTCGAGACGGGCATCAAGGTCATCGACCTGCTCGCCCCGTACCGCAAGGGCGGCAAGATAGGCCTCTTCGGCGGCGCTGGCGTCGGCAAGACGGTCCTCATCATGGAGCTCATCAACAACGTCGCGAAGACCCACGGCGGCGTGTCGTGCTTCGCGGGCGTCGGCGAGCGCACGCGCGAGGGCAACGACCTCTTCATCGAAATGACCGAGAGCAAGCTCGGCTCGGGCGAGTCGGTCATCAGCAAGACCGCCCTCGTCTACGGCCAGATGAACGAGCCGCCGGGCGCCCGCGCCCGCGCGGCGCTGCGCGCGCTGGCCGGCGCCGGCTACGTCCGCGACGAGGAGAAGCAGGACGTTCTCCTCTTCGTCGACAACATCTTCCGCTTCACGCAGGCCGGCTCGGAAGTGTCGGCGCTCCTCGGCCGCATCCCGAGCGCCGTCGGTTACCAGCCCACGCTGTCGACGGAGATGGGCGCCCTTCAGGAGCGCATCACGTCGACGACCAAGGGCTCCATCACGAGCGTGCAGGCCATCTACGTGCCGGCCGACGACCTTACCGACCCCGCGCCGGCCACGGCGTTCGCCCACCTCGACGCGACGACGGTTCTCAACCGCGCGCTCACCGAGATCGGCATCTACCCGGCCGTCGACCCGCTCGACTCGACCAGCACGCTGCTCGATCCGAACGTCATCGGCCAGCGCCACTACGACGTGGCCCGCAAGGTCCAGTCGATCCTGCAGAAGTACCGGGACCTGCAGGACATCATCGCGATCCTCGGCATGGACGAGCTCAGCGAGGACGACAAGCTCGTCGTCGCGCGCGCCCGCAAGATCCAGCGCTTCCTGTCGCAGCCGTTCTCCGTCGCCGCGCAGTTCACCGGCATGGAGGGCAAGCAGGTGCCCCTCAAGGACACCATCGACGGCTTCGAGGAGATCGTCGCCGGCAAGCTCGACGACCTGCCCGAGCAGGCTTTCTACATGGTGGGCAACATCGAAGAGGCCAAGCAGAAGGCCACCAAGCTGACGGCCAAGGGCTGAGAGCCAGAGCTGCCCATGGCCGACAAGATCGCCCTCGAGATCGTCACGCCCCGCGGCCGCGCGCTCACAGCGTCGGTCGACGAGGTCACCGCGCCCAGCGTGCAGGGCGAGTTCGGCGTGCTGCCGGGCCACCTGCCGCTGCTCGCGGCGCTGCGCACGGGGCTCGTCACGTACCGCGAGGGCAGCGAAACCAAGCGCTGCGCGGTCGGCGCCGGCTTCGCCGAGGCGGGGCCCGACAAGCTCGTCATCCTCACCGACGAGTACGCGGACCGGGAGAAGGTCGATCCAGTCGTGGTGCGCAAGGATCTCGCCGAGGTCCAGCAACAGCTCCAGAAGCTCGAGGCGGTGCCCATCGCGGCGCCCGACGCCAAGGCCGCCGACGCGGCGACCGCGCAGGCGCGCGCCGAGCGCGAGGTGCTCATCGCCCGGGAGAACTGGCTGGCCGTCCAGCTCGAGCTCTACGGGGACCCGCCCTTCGCCACGCAGCGCCCGTACGAGCAGTTCGGGCCCTCGCCGCCGCCTCCCGAAGAAGAGGTCCCGCAGGCCTCGGACGAGAGCAAGTAGCCCAACATGCAGCGGTGGACCAGCACGCTCGTGGGGCTTGCCGTGGTCGCGCTGGCCGTGTGGCTGGTCGCCCGCGACTTCGAGCCCCCCAGGGCGATCGGCAAGGACCCCAACCCTGCCGCCAGCGCCACGGCCTCGGCCAGCGCCGCCGTGACCGCCGCGCCCCCCGGCGATGCCGGCGGGCCGCTGCTGGTAAGCGATTTGCTCACGGGCGAGCCGCGCGCCGAGGGGCGCGTCGGCGCCACGCTGCTCGACGGCGGTCCGGTGCCCCCGCTGCCGCTCGACGTGCCGCGCCAGATCCGCTTCGGCGTCGTGCTCGTCTCGTACGCGGGGGCTCAGCCGAGCGCCACGGGCCTGCACCCGGCGGCACGTCCCAAGGCCGACGCGCTGGCGCTCGCGCAGAAGCTCGCCTCGGGCGCCGCGCAGGACTTCCACGCCGCGGTCCAGCAGGGCGATCCCGGGTCGTCCGACGACGTCGGGCGCGTCAAGCTGGGGATCCTGGAGCCCGGCCCAGAGTACGTCCTCTTCACCCTTCCCGTGGACGCGATCGGCGGCCCCATCGACACGCCGCGCGGCTTCTGGATCGTCAAGCGGCTGGAGTAGCGGAGAATCATGGCCACGATCGACATCCACCGAAGCCACTCGCTCCCCAAGGACGAGGCCCACAAGCGGGCCGAAAACTTTGCCAAGACGATGCAGCAGCGCTTCGAGCTCGAGTGGCGCTGGGAGGGCGACCGCATCGTCTTCGAGGCGCCGCGCGGCGCCGCCAAGGGCACGCGGGGCTCGGTCGACGTGGGCGAGGGTGACGTGCGCGTGCAGATCGACCTGCCGTTCTTGCTCCGCATGCTGAAGTCCACGGTCGAGGCGAAGGTCCACGAGAAGCTCGCGCAGATTCTCTGAGCCGCGCGAGGCGCGTGCGCCCCGCTCGAGGCGCGCGATTTGTCATGCTGGAGGGCGGCCGACTGCGGTAGCCTCGCCGAGTAGACGCTGTCGCACGCGCCGCCCCTGCGCATGTCCGAGACGACCTCGAATAGCCCGCCCCCGGAGCCTCTCTCTCCCTCTCCGTCGCGCGCGTCCGTGTCCCCCTCTGCGGGCGCACCCGCGAGCGCGGACGGTGCCGTCAAGCGCCTGCGCGACGAGCTCGCGGCGACGCAGGACAAGGGCCGCCAAGCTCGCCTCCTCGCCGAGATCGCCGACGCCGAGGAGAGCGCGGGCGACGAGGCCGCCGCGGCGCGCGACTACCTCGCCGCGTACACCGCCGACGCCACGTACCGGGAGCCGCTCGAGGGCCTCATCCGGCTGCTGGAAAAGCGCCGGAGCTTCAAGAATTTGGGGCGGCTCGTCGACGCCCTCGCGCGCGTGGCCGTGACGCCCGACGAGAAGGTGCGCGCCCTGCTGATGCGCTCGGCCTACCTCGCCGACGTGTCGGCCGACACGGCAGAGGCTAAGGTGTGCGCGCGCGAGGCCACCGAGGTCGAGGGGGCGGCGACGGCGGAGCAGGCCATCGCGTGGCTCTCGCTCGAGGTTCTCGCGGGGCGAACGGCCGATCCGGCCGTGCGCGAGGAGGCCCTCGCGCACCGCTCGGCGTTCGCGTCGCAGGCGCACTGGCGGGCGCTGCTCCTCGTCGACCGGGCGCGGCTCGCGGCAGGCGGCGGCGATGTCGAGGGCGCCCTCGGGCTGCTACGCGAGGCGAGCGGCAACGCGTCCGAGGCGACGTGGACCGCGACGACCGAGCTGGAGAGGGTCGCGCAGGACGCGAGCCTTGCGGCCGACGCGCCGCCAGAGCGCGCCGACGTGCACGCCGGTGCGCTCGAGGCACTGGCCTCGATGATCCAGGACGCGCTGTGGGACCCCGCGCGCGGCGACTCGCACGGCGTGCCGCACTGGGCCCGCGATCCGGCGCACCTCGTCGATCTCTGGCTGCGCGCTGCGGAGGCCCGGGTTCGGTGCGGGCAGATCGAACGGGCCGCGGAGACGCTCGACCGGGCTCTCGCGTACGCCGCCGGCCTCCAGGGCGAGGCGGCGGCGCTCGCGAACGCAGCGCTGGCGCAGGCCCGTATGCGCGTCGCCGAGCAGGCGGGCGACGGGGGCCTGGCTGCGCGCCTCGCCGCGCAGCGACTCGCCGTCGAGAAGGACGGCCGCTTCGCAGCGGCCCTCGCGCTGCGCGTCGCGGAGCACGCAGCCTCCCAGGGTGACGCACGAGCGGCGCTCGAGGCGCTCGGGCGCGCCATCGAGAGCGATCCGGGGTGCCTGCCTGCGCGCGCGCTGCAGCTCGACATGCTCGCCGACGGGGCCGATCCGGCCGCCTTCGCCGCGCAGCTCGAGGCCTTCGCCGAGCACCTGGCGACCGACGAGGCACGCGGGCGCGCGTTCCTGCTCGCGGCGTACGTCTGGGCGACGCGGGCGAACGACGCCGCGGGCGCCAAGGCCGCCCTGAGCCAGGCCGCGATGTACGGCGTGGGGCCGACGGTGACCGGCAGGCTCGCGCGCGCCCTGGCGAGCATCGCCGGCGACGCGGCCTGGTACGAGGAGGCGACCAAGCGCCTCCTCGCGGCCGGCGCCGAGGGCGACGCGGTTGCGCTGTGCGTGGAGCTGATCCGGTCGCGCGCTGCGCGTGGCGACGGCGAGGGCATCGCCAGGGCGATCGCCGAGATGGCGGCGCTGCCGCGGGGCACGTGGCTCGCCCGGGCGTTCGAGGCCTTCGCCGCACCGCCGGCGAGCGGCGCGGATCCGGCGCACGCGCGCGCCCAGGGCGAGCGCGCGCTGGCGGCGCTCGAGGAGCTCGCGAGCCTCGAGGGCGACGTCGAGCTGGCCCGCGGGCTGGCGCTCGTCGCGGCGATGCGGGCGCTCGCGCTGGGCGACGCCGAGCGGGCGCGCAAGCACCTGCGCGACCTCGCCGAGCGCGATGCGTCCGACTCCGTGGTGATCACGTTCCTCGGCGATCTCGAACGCGCGGCCGGCGACCACGCCGCGGCGGCCCGCGTGGCCGCCGACGCGGCAACCGCAACGCAGGATCCAGAGCTCTCCGCGGCGCTGCACCTCGAGGCGGGGTTCGAGATGTGGCGCGCCGGGAACCGCAAGGGGGCGGTCCAGGAACTCGAGGCTGCCGCCGCGACGGCGCCCGACGCCTCGCACCTCGCGCTGGCGTGGGCCGCGCGCGGGGTCGACGTCGACACGGTCGAAGGGCGCCGGCTGGCCATCGAGCGCGCGCTCGCGGCGGCCGCGGGCGGCGCGCAGCCGCTCGCGCTCGAGCGCTTCGCGACCGAGGTGGGCGGCGGCGATCCCGACGACGCGCTCGCGGCGCTCGCGGCGCT
>JAJYCT010000520.1 GCA_021778125.1 Myxococcales bacterium | reverse complement strand
GGCGCGGCGGCCGGAGCGCCCGGGCCGGGCGCCTCGATCGGCGGCGCGGCGGAGGCGGCCGGCGCGAGGGTCGCCCCGCTGGCGCGCGAGCAGCCCCAGAGCGCGAGCGCGCTACAGCACGCGGTCGCGCAGGAACGCGCCGATGCGCGCATCGATCAGCTCCGGTTGTTCGAGGGGGGCCACGTGCGTGCCGCCGGGCACGATGAGCAGCTCGCCGCGGGGCAGCGTCTCGGCCATGGCCGCGGCGAGGAACGCCGGCGTGAACGAGTCGCGCTCGCCGGCGATGACGAGCACCGGCACGTCGACCGCGGGCAGCAGGTCGCCGGCGGTGTGCTCGCCGGCCGCCCGCAGCATGCGCAGGAACATGGGGAAGTCCACGTGCGTCATGTGCGCCAGGTACGGCAGCATGTCCTCGGCGCGCACGCGCTCCGGATCGATCTCGCCCGCCTTGAGCGCGAGGCTCAGCGCGAGCCGGGGCGGCAGGCGGCTCCAGACCGCGCGCACGACGTCGGGCGCCTTGTGCGCGAGGTCCACGAGCCTGGGCAGGACCAGATCGAGCAGCGGGATGCCCTGGAAGGTCGAGGTGACGTTGCCGAACGAGCCGCACAGCAGCACCAGCCCGCGCACCTGGTCGGGCCTCTGCCGGTAGCCCTCGAGCGCGACCTGGCAGCCCATCGAGTGGCCGAACAGCACGCAGGGCGGATCGCCGACGTGCGCGCGGACGGCCCCGAGGTCGGCCGCGTGGGCGGCGATGTCGAGGCGGTCGGGATCGGCGGGGGCGGCGCTGCGCCCATGCCCCCGGTAGTGCCAGTGCACCAGGGGCACGAGCGGCGCCAGATCGTCCCAGACGTACTTCCAGATGAAGCCGTCGCAGAGGATGCCGTCGCTCAGGATGGCGTGGACGTCGCCCGGGACGTGGGCGCCCGGCCTGCGGTGCGTGTAGAGCCGCGTGCCGTCGGGCCCGAGCGCGAACGACCCGTTCTCGTTGACGTCCAGGGGTCAGCCCTCGTCGTCGTCGCCTTCCACGTCGTTCACGCTGGGCAGCTTCTTGATCTCCGTGCGGGAGATCTTCCACGCCCGCTGCACGACCCAGGAGAGCGACCGGTCGAGGCGGGCGGCCTCTTCCTTGATCTCCTGGAGCATCGACTCGGGGAAGTACAGACTCTGCTTGCGCTTGTCGGTCTTCGAGCCGGGCAGGTTGGCCGTCGATTCCTTGTCACTCGCCAAGGGAAACCTCCTTCGGGGGGCTCGCGCGAAAGGTGGGGGGGCAACGTTGGGGCGCCTTCACGGGAGCAGGGCGATTGTCGGACGCCTTACGCCGGGGATCAAGCTGAGCGAACGCCCCACATCGCCTCCGGGGCCGAGGCGCAGTAGCTTCCTCGTCGATGAGACTCGCCCGCGGCGCCTCGCGCGCCCTCCGACCCCTGCTGCTCGGCGTGTGCGCGTTCGCCGGCGGCGCCTGCGCCACGACCCTCGGAGGCGGGGGCCCGAGCGCGCGGGGCGACGCCCCCTTCGCGGCCGTCGCGCAGCTCGGCCGCGTGCTCGTCGAGATCGAGGACGACTACGTCGACCCGGTGGACCGGTCGAAGCTCGTCGAGGGCGCCATCAAGGGCATGGTCGAGGGGCTCGATCCGCACTCGAGCTACATGCCGCCCGACGAGTTCCGGGCCTTCGAGAGCGACACGGCGGGCCAGTTCGGCGGCATCGGCATCGAGGTCGAGAGCCGCAGCGACCAGCTCGTCGTGCTGGCGCCCATCGAGGGCTCGCCGGCCGAGCGCGCCGGCGTGCTCGCGGGCGACCTCATCGTCGGCGTCGACGGCAAGGACCCCGGGTCGGTGCCGCTCGACCGGCTGGTCAGGCAGCTGCGCGGGGCGCCCGGATCGCACGTCAAGGTCGCCATCCGCAGGGCCGGCGTGGCCGAGGTGCTCCCCTTCGACCTGGTGCGCGAGATCATCCACGTGCCGAGCGTGTCCTCGAAGCTGCTGGCCGGCGGCGTGGCCTACGTGCGCGTCAAGCAGTTCCAGGAGCGGACGCACGAGGAGCTGCTCGAGGCGGCCGGCCGGCTGCGCGTACGCGCCGGGGGCCAGCTCGCGGGCATCGTGCTCGACCTGCGGGCCGATCCCGGGGGGCTGGTCGACCAGGCGGCCGACGTCGCCGACGAGTTCCTCGACGGGGGCGTCATCTACACGGCGCGCCACCGCGGGCAGATCGTCGAGGAGGTGCAGGCGCGCGGGGGCGGCGCGTTCGCGCGCGAGCCGTGCGTGGTGCTCGTCAACCGGTGGACGGCGAGCGCGTCGGAGCTCGTCGCCGGCGCCCTGCAGGACCAGCGGCGCGCCACCATCGTGGGCGAGCAGACGTTCGGCAAGGGGAGCGTGCAGGCCATCCTGCCCCTGCCCGACGGCGCGGGCATGCGCCTGACCGTCGCGCGCTACTACACGCCGGGGGGGCACGCGATCCAGGCCGACGGCGTGCACCCCGACGTCGTGGTCGACCGCAAGCAGGAGGACCCGGTCTCGTTCCGCGAGAAGGATCTCGAGGGGCACCTCGCCGCGCAGGGCGGGGGCCAGGCCGCGCCTGCGCCCCGGAGCGTCGTCGTCGCCGTGGACGGAGACGCGGGGGCAGAGGCCGTCGAGGCGACCCGCAAGGAGGCCAGCGTCGCGGAGGATCCGTCGCGAGGGCCGGACGCGATGCTCAGGGTCGGCTGGGACGTGCTTCACCGGGTGATGCGGGGCGAGCGCCCGGTGCCCTGACGTCGCGCGCGGCGAGCGCGCCGGCCCGCGCGCCGCTCTCGAGCGCGTCGAGCCAGGTGCGCTTGCCGTCGGCCACGATCTCGCCGGCGGCGTACAGCGCGGCGGCGACCCGGCCGCCCTCGCCGGCGAGCACGCCCACGCGCTCGATGAGCGGATCGCGCACGAACGGCCAGGCGAGCGTCTCGGGCGCGGGCCCGAAGAGGGTGCCGGGCATCTCCAGGAGGCGCCCGTGCGCGCCGAGCGGCAGCGGGCCGTCGATCGTCGCACGGAACGGCAGGCGGGGCGCGCGCGGCAGCGCCGGCGCCATCGCGGCGTCCGACGGGGCGTACTCGAGGCCGCCGCCGAGCAGGCCCCCGGTGGCCACGACCACGGCGTCCGCGTCGAGGTCGCGCTCCTCGAGGTGCACGCGCCAGCGCGAGCCGGAGGCCTCGAGCGCCG
>JAJYCT010000104.1 GCA_021778125.1 Myxococcales bacterium | reverse complement strand
GACCTCCCCGCTGCTCGAGGCGGCCGCGAAGCGCTTCGGCGTGGACCTCACGGCGCCCGCGGTGGCGGGCGACGGGGCCACGCTGCTCTCGTCGCCGCGCCCGGCGCACCTCGTCGGCATGGCGGGCTTCGCGATCCACTCCGACGCGACGCCGCCGCTCTCGCCCGCGCAGATCGGCGCGCTGCGCGACGGCGCTCCGCCGACCTACGCGGACCGGCCCGTCGCGCACTCCGCCGCGCTGGGGAGCGACGCAGTCGTCCTCGACGGCAAGGGAGACGAAGCCGCCTGGGCGCGCGCGGCGCCGGTCACGTGGGACACCGACTACGCGGGCGTTCACACCGGCATCGTGACGCGCGCGCGGTTCCTGCACTCGGCGTCCGGTCTGTACGGCCTCTGGGAGCTGCAGGGCGCGGGGCTGCACACCGACCGTACCCGCCCCACCGACGTGCCGCGCCCCGGGCTCTACGAGGAGGACTGCGTCGAGCTCTTCTTCACGCCCGATCCGGCGCGCCCGCACCGCTACTTCGAGACGGAGATCGGGCCGTTCGGGCACTTCCTCGACGTGGCGATCGATCGCGACGCGCACGTCTCGGACACGTCGTGGTCGAGCGGGGCGCGCATCGCCACCACGCAGGACCCCGCCGCGCACACGGCCGTCATCGAGGCCGAGCTCACCGCCCCGGGCATCGCGGGCGCGCTCCGCGCCGGCGCGCGCCTTCCCTTCGCGCTCTACCGCATGGAGGGCGTCAAGCCGCGCGCGTACCTCGCCTGGAGCCCACCGCGCACGCCCAGGCCCGACTTCCACGTCCCCGAGGCGTTCGGCACGCTGGTGGTCGGGCCGTGAGGCGTCGAGCCGGCGGCGTTTAGGGCAGGATCTGGAAGGCGACGTGCGAGCTGCCCGTCTCGCTGTTGCGCGGATAGGCCACGTACAGCGCGGCGCCGACGGCGCGGAGGCCGACGTAGTCGCCCAGCCACGGGCCGCGATGGCGGACCATGGTGAAGAGCTCGGGCGCATGGACGGTCGTGCTCGCGGGCCAGGTGGCCCCCAGGTCCGTCGACGCCGTGCGACGGAAGGTTCCCGCGGGATCGCCGTCCGACTGGCCGGCGAAGAACACGCGATCGAGCTGTCCGCTCGGGCGCCGGACGATCTGCTCGTCCAGGAACAGCGGCGCCGTCTCGTCAGCCGACGCGGCGACGTCGCCCAGGAGGGTGGTTCCTCCGCCGCCGAAGTGCGCGACGCGCATGACGTAATCCGGATTCGAGGAACCCGCGAACGGCGTCTTGGAGAGGCCGTAGTCGACCCAGAGATCGTCGCCCTCGGCGGCGCACGACGGGATGCCGACATCGTCGAGCGTCGTCAGGGTGACGTTGCTGCCGGACCACGTCTGGCCGTCGTCGCTGACGTGCACGCCGACGTACGCCGGCACCGCACCGGCGTCGCCCCCGTCACCCGGGCCGGCATCGGCCCCGCCGCCGTCTGCCCCGCCGCCGCCCTCGGCGTCGACCAGGTACGTCCGGGTTCCCGCGGTGGGAGGGCACAGGTACGCCACGCTGGCGGACGCCGTGCCCGGGACGCTGGTGCGCGTCCAGGTGCCCGCGCCGTCGAAGCTCCGGGCGACCACGATGGACGCTTCGATCGGGTTGCCGTTCGCGTCCAGCGCGACCGGGTTGTAGCTGACGAGGAGGGTCCCTCGGTTCGTCGCCGCGAGCCACGGCTTGTCGTCGATCGTCATCCTCGCGTCCACCGCGGGATCGGACACCAGCGTCGGCGCGCCAAATGTCGTCGTACCGGACGGCGCCTTCGCGAGCCAGACGTGGGGCACCTGATCGGACCCCAGCCCGAACCATGCGACGTAGAAGTTGCCCGCAGGATCCGCGACGACGGTGGGGTCGGTCGCATAGTCCGTGGGGCCATGGGTGAGCGTCTGCACCGTGCTCCACGCGGCAGCCCCCGGCGTCCAGAACGTGTAGCCGACGAGCTGTCCGGCGGAGCTCGTCGCGCTGGGATTGCCGATCCACACGATGGCGATGGTGCCGTCCGGGGCGACGGCGAGCTGCGTCTCCGCTTCGAAGGCCGTGAGCGGGGAAGAAGACACCACGCCCTGGGGCGGCGAGCCGGCGTCGCTCGCATCCGCCGCGTCGGCGCTCGCATCCACCGGAGCCGCCAGGGCGTCGGGCGCCTCCGCCTCGCGCATCGAGCCTTCGGCGGCGACGTCCCGCGATGCATCGGGGCCGCTTGCCTGGTCCTGGTTGCTTCCGCAGCCGGACGCGACGAGGGCCGTCATGAGGAGCGCTACGCCGTACGAAGAGAGCGGGGGGGACATGCCGGCGCACGACAGGCAACCGGCGAGCCAGGCTGGCACGCCGGGGCCTTCCGGGGCCCCACGCCACGACCGTGCACATCCTGACGCAAGCCCGGCGGCCCCGTGCGCCCGCCCGGCTCAGCGCGCGGGTGCCGGCGCCACTGCAGCCGTCGGCGCGGCGAAGCGCACGATGAACTTCGAGTAGAGCGAGGACAGCGGCACTTGCACGAAGAACGCGAGCGCCACGGTCAGGACCACCAGGCTGCTGCTCGAGCCGCTCCCGAGCAGCGGGACGGCGATGCCCAGGGCGAGCGCCAGGTAGCGCACCGACGTCCCGTAGACGACCGCGGCGCGGATCGGATACTCGAACCCCCACCCGAGCACCGAGCTCGCGGCGAACATCGTCACGTAGTAGACGACGAGAGGGACGAGGCCCTTGAGGACCAGCGCCGGGTGCTCGACGAGGAGCCGGTTGGCGTCGAGGGACATGATGAGAAACAGCACGAACAGGAGCCCGGTCGAGCTGAGGCCGGCGAAGACGGGCTTCAGGCTCTTGTAGTAGGGCTGCCCCTTGCGCTTCACGATCGCGCGGCGCGTGACGTCGCCGAGCACGAGCGGGATCACGATGACGAGCAGGATGCGCTGGAAGATGAACAGCGGCCCCGCGCTCATCAGGTTTCCGGCGAAGAGCGGCAGCACGAGGGGGAGAGTGGCGATCACCACGAGCAGGCTGGTGGCGATGATCGACAGCGCCACCTTGAGGTTGCCCTTCGCCAGCTCGGTCCACGTGGCCGTCATGCCGCTCGTCGGGATGAGCGAAATCAGCATCAGCCCGAGGGCCATGTACGGCTGGTCGGCGAGGAACACGCGCCCGAGCCCGTAGGCGAGCGCCGGTGAGATCACGAAGTTGATGACGAGGCTGAGCCCGACCGCGGCCTTGAAGTTCTTGATCTCGACGATGTCGCCGATCTTCAGGTTCACGAACATCGGGTAGATCATGAGGAACGACGCCGACGCGCAGATGGCCAGGTTGAACGGGATGCCCCCGAACGCATAGCTGTTGAGGAGCCCGAGGAGCATCACCCCGAAGATGAGCTTCGTCAGGTGCTTGCTCACGAACGACGTCGTCTTCTGAACCGCGCCAGGCATGGCTACCTCCCGCCCGGGAGGCGTCCCGGGACGCACGGAGACTCAGTGGTACCGGTTCGAGCCGCTTCGCGCGGGCGTGGGTTCGGGAAAAGCTCCCCCTACCTCGGCCCCCATAGCGGAAACATCATCACGATCGCCCAGTCGAAGGCCGCGTGCGCGAGCACGCCCGGCGCGAGCCGTCCGAACGCGCGCGCCATGCCGCCCCAGAGCAGCCCGCCCGCGAGCGCGGCGATGGGCAGCACGGGGTCGAGCGACGCGAGGCCGCCGCCCCCGGCGCGAAGGGCCCACGCCGTCGGGACATACGCGAGCGCGTAGAGCACGGCCGCCCAGACCCACGCCGTGCGCGAGCCCACGCGGTCGGCCAGGAGCTGCGTCACCAGGCCGCGCCAGAGCAGCTCCTCGGCGAGGGCGACGCTGACGATCGCGGCGGCCACCTCGGCGCCGTGCTGCTGCAGCACGCGCGGGTTGCCGATCTGCCCGTAGAGGGTCACCAGCCAGATCTCGCGCGGCGACCCGACGGGCGCGACGACGCGCGAGAAGCCCCACGCCGCGGCCATGAAGAGGACGGCGCCGACGACGCCGCGCGAGAAATCGCCCCAGCGCGGCGCGAGCCACTCGCGCAAGAGGTCCTCGCGCTGCGCCCAGGCCGCCGCCACGAGCGCGAGGACCAGCGTGGGCCCGCCGGCGAGCGCCCAGAACGCGGGGCGCCCGGAGAACTGCGGCAGGAACGCGACGTACGAGGCGGTGCCCGTGACGACGACGGCGACGGCGAGCAGCGCGGCAGCGGCGGGACGCATCCGGCGCCACCGTTAGCCCACATTCGACCGGCGCGTCGACCCGCTTTCCTGGTACTCCATCCGCATGGCCCGGATGGTCTCCTTCGACGCGGCGAGCGCGGGGCGCTCGGTGCGGCGTTTCTTCATGCTGGCCGTCGCGGCCGTGGTGGTCTTCTACGTCGGCTGCTCGACGACGACCCGCGTGGACGCCGGGCACGTCGGCATCCGCGTCAAGCTCGCCGGCAGCGACCGCGGCATCCAGGACATGCCCGTCGTCACGGGGTGGGTCATCTACAACCCGCTGACGGAGCAGATCGTCCTCTTCCCGACGAGCGTCCAGAACGTCGTGTGGACCCAGTCGGCCCACGAGGGCAAGGCCTTCGACGAGTCGATCACGTTCAGCTCGTCGGAGGGCGTGAACGTCAACGCCGACATCGGCCTCTCGTTCCACATCGAGCCGAGCCTCGCGCCAAAGCTCTACGGCCGCTTCCGCCTGAACGACCTCGAGAAGCTCTCGGACGGATACATGCGCAACACGGTGCGCGAGGCCTTCAACGACGTGGGCTCGAAGCTGCCCGTGCAGGACATCTACGGCGCAGGCAAGAGCAAGATGCTCGGGGACGTGACGCAGAAATGCCACGACGTCTTCGGCAAGGACGGCATCGTCATCGATCAGCTCACGATCAACGGGACGCTGCGCCTGCCGCAGAACGTGATGGACGCCATCAACCGCGCGATGGAGGCCACGCAGAAGGCGCTCGAGAGCCGCAACCGGGTGGCGCAGGTGCAGGCCGAGGCCGAGCAGGCGATCACCCAGGCGCACGGCGCCGCCGAAGCCGCCCGCCAGAAGGCCGAGGGCGAGGCCGACGCGCTGCTCATCCGTGCCCGAGCCGAAGCGCAGGCCAACGAGATCATCCGGCTGTCGACGACGCCGGCCGTCCTTCAGTACCGCGCGCTCGAGCACTGGGACGGGAAGCTGCCCGAGTACAACGCAGGCCAGCTCCCCCTCCTCACGTTCGACCTGAGCAAGGTGGGCGCCGGGGTCGACGAGGCGACGCGGCTCAAGCAGCTCAAGGAGCTCCTCGAGCAGGCCAGGCCCTCCGGGGCCCACGACTCCGCCGGGGCTACGCCCGCCCCCACCGCGGCCCCCACCGCGGCCCCGGCCGTGCCCGCGGCCCCTGCCCCTTCTGCCTCTCATTGACGGGGCCCCCGTCCCGGGGTAATGCGTCTGCGACGCGCGGGTGCGGCATGCGGCTCCCTCAGGGGTTGCCGGGCTGGCGCCGACCCGCAGAGTCGAGACAGATAGGGCAGCGGGCACGCCATTGGGGCGACGCCACGCGCCTCTCCAAGAAGAAGAGGCCCCGAGGGGCCAAGCGAAGAGCGAACATGACGTTCATCGAAGCTGCGGCCGAGGTCCTGCGCCACGCCGGCAAGCCGTTGCACTACAAAGAGATCACCGAGCTGGCGATCGCCAAGAACCTCCTCTCGCACGTCGGAAAGACGCCCGAGATCACGATGAGCCACCGCCTCACGGCCGCCGTGAAGAAGGACGACAAGGACGTCCCGCTGGTGAAGGTCAAGCCGGGCGTCTTCGCCCTCCGCGAGTGGGAGGGCAAGAAGGGCAAGAAGGGCGCCCCGGCACCCGAGGCCGAGGCCGCGCGCAGCGAGGCCGAGGAAGAGGGGGTCGAGGTCAACGCGCTCGAGATCGAGGCTGCGTTGCGCGGCACGGGCGCCGGGCACGAGGACGACGAGGAGCCCGGCGAGGGCGAGGAGGGGCGCATCACCCCGGTCTCGGGCGAGGAAGCGCGCCGCGCCGATCTCGCCGCCAGCGGGGCCGAGCTCTTCGACGACGAAGAGGACGACGATCAGCCCATCCTGGCGCCGCTGGGGCAGCCCGAGGCGGCCCCGGGGCAGCCGGGCGACGGGGGCCGCCGCCGTCGCCGCCGCCGCCGTCGCGGGCGTGGGGGTGGACAGGGCGAGGGCGACGCGCGCTTCGGCGGGCCCCGCCCCGAGCCGTCGCAGCCTCGCGTCGAAGGGCAGATCCAGCCCCTGCCGATCGTGTCGGTCGAGGGCGAGGGCAGCGTGGAGGTCCGCGAGGGCGGCCCGCCGCCGCGCCCGGTCGTCCGCGACCGCCAGCAGATCATGGCGGGCGGCTCGCCCACGGGCATCGAGATCCCGCTGGCCGAGGGCGACGAGCTCGCCGGTCGCGAGCTCGCGGACGCCGCGTCGATCGTCCTCGCGTCGTTCGATCGCAACGCCGGCCCGGTGCCGGTACGCGCGGTGGCCGATGCGCTGATGCGGCGCGGGCGCCTGCAGGGCGACCCCGCCCTCGCGGCGAGCCAGGCCTCCGCGTCGATGCGCGCGGACAACCTTCGCCGCGGGGCCAGCGGACAGCGGCCGCGCTTCCGGTTCGCCGGAGGAGGCCGCGTCGCGCTGACCGACTGGTCGCTCGGGGGCGATCTCGCTCGCCTCGAGCAGGAAGCCGTCGCCGCGATCGAGCGGTACCGCGAGGCCTCGCGCCGCGCGATGCTCCGCAAGCTCCAGGAGCTGCCCGGGCACGCGCTCACGGAGCTCGTGCTGCTGGCGCTCGAGCGCTCCGGCATGACGAACCTCAGGGCCGTCAAGCGCGCCGGCTCGCCGGGCGGCGAGGCTCACTTCGCCGCGCTGCACAAGTCCGGGGGCGACGCGATCCCCACGGCGATCGTCGTTCGCAAGGACGGCCGCGAGATCGGGCGCGAGCGCGTGACCGACCTGCGTGGCGCGCTGCACCACTACGGGCCGGCGAGCGCCGGGTGGCTCTTGACCACGGGTCAGTGCCTCTCGGGTGCCCGGGAGGAGGCCGCGGCGCCGGGTGCGCCGCCGGTCGCCCTCTACGATGGCATCGGCATCTGCAAGCTGCTCGAGGACCTCGACGTCGGTGTGGTGAAGACGCGGCTGTCCGTGTCGATCCCGGACCTCGAGCTGCTCGAGACGCTGCGGGGCTGATCGATGGCGGTCCTGGTTGCGTGCGCCATCGGCGTCGCGATCGGGCTGCTGCTCGTGTGGGCAAGCGCGCGGGCGGCGGTCACGATCGCCGTGCTGCGCATCGAGGGCGGGTCGGTCGAGGTCACGCGCGGGCGGCTCCCGCCGCGCGTCCTCGCCGATCTGCGCGACGTCGCGGCGAGGCCGCGGATCGACAGCGCCACGGTGCGGATCGTCCGCGACCGGGGGCACGCCCGCGTCGAGATCCGCGGGCCGGTCGATCCGCGGCACGTGCAGCGCCTCCGCAACGTGGTGGGCAACGTGCCGGTCGCACGGCTGATCGGTGGGTCCCGATGAAGCGAGTCTCCTTGTTGCACGTGGCGCTCGCGGCACTTCTCGCCGCGCCGGTCGCTGCCGCGGACCCGCCGGTTCTGCCGCCGCGAATCCCGCCGCCTCGCGCGATGCCGCGACCTCTCTTGCCTGCGCCCGCCCCGGCGCCCACGCCCGCGGCGCCACGGCCGGCCGCTGCGCCGAGGCGACCTGCGCCGCCGAAGCGCCCTCCCCCGCCGTCCGCTCCCGCGCCGGACGTGAGGCTGTCGCTCGACGCGCCGACGGCTCAGGGGACGTGGACGCTCCACGTGACCAACGCCGGCGACGTGCCCGTCGCGATCGCGGCCGACGCTCGCGTGCTGTCGCTCGAGATCACGCCGCGCGGGGAGCGCAAGCCGACGCGGTGCGAGCTGCCCGCGGACATGCGCCCCGCGGACAACCTCGATCGCGCGCTCGTCCTCGCGCCCGGGCGCTCGTACACCGAGGCGTTCGAGCCGCGCCTCTACTGCTTCGGCGAGCGCGGCCTCGGGGCCCTCGTCCCCGGCGCCATCGTCGTGGCCCGCCTCGGCTGGCCCCCCACCTCGCGCGACGGGACGCGCCAGGCCGTCTGGCCGCTCGAAGGCGTCGAGCCTGCGCGCTCGTCCCTGCCCTCCCTGGTGTCCGCCCCCGTGGCCCTCTACGACGACCCGACGCCCACGCCCACTGCCGTGGCGACGCCCTCGGCGCAGGACGCCGAGCCCGCGAACCTGCACCTCAGGGGTTCGCGCTCCGTCGACGCCGACTCCCTCGAGAGCATCTCCGTCAACGTCACGCTGCGCAACGACGGCGCCCGCCCCGTGTGCGTGCGCTTCCGCCCGGACACGCTCCGGTTCGAGGTCACCACGTCGGCGGGCACCGCCCGCTGCCCGTGGCCAGTCCCCCCGTCGGCCGCGATGCGGGAGGCCCTGACGACGCTCCGGCCCGGCGGGAGCGACACCCTCTCGGTCCTGGTGTCGGCCTACTGCCCCCGGCAGCTCTTCGCGACCCCCGGCCTGGTCGTGCTGCGGCCGGAGCTCGACACGCGCAAGGCCGGCGGCGAGGCGCTGGACGTGCGAACCTTCTCGGGCGAGGTCATCGCCACGACGCCGGTCGTCGTGCGCCTGCACCACGGCACCAGCCAGCCGCGGCTCGTGCGCCCCGCGGCCGACCCGCCGCCGTCGCCCTGATCACACCGGGATGACGCCGCGCCGCTTGGCCGGCCGCTCGACGCGCTTGTGGCGCGCAAGCTCCAGCCCCCAGGCGAGCGCGCGGCGCGTGTCGCGCGGATCGATGACCTCGTCGACGAGCCCCCAGCCCGCCGACTTGTAGACGTCGATGTTCTTCTGGATCATGTCGATGATGTTCTTCTTGACCTCGGGCGGCGGCTCCTCGGCTCCGAAGAGCTTGCGCGCGGCGATGCCGACCATCCCCTCGGCGCCCATGACGCTGATCTCGCCCGTCGGCCACGACACGAGCAGGTCCGGCTCGTAGGCGCGCCCGCACATCACGTAGTAGCCGGCCCCGTAGGCCTTGCGCACGACGACCGTGAGCTTGGGTACCGTGGCCGCGCTCATCACGTGCAGCATCTTCGCGCCGTGCCGGATGATGCCCGCGTGCTCGACCTTCGAGCCGACCATGAAGCCCGGCACGTCCTGCAGGAAGACGAGCGGCACGTTGAACGCGTCGCAGATCTGGATGAAGTGCGCCGCCTTGTCGGACGAGTCGTTGTCGAGGATGCCGCCGAGGTGCATCGGCTGGTTGGCCACGACGCCCACGCTCTTGCCGCCGATGCGCGCGAAGCACGTGACGATGCTGCGCGCGAAGCGCGGCTTGATGTCGAAGATCTCGCCGTGATCGACGATCGCGCGGATCAGCTTGTACATGTCGTATGGCTTGCGCGTGGAGTCGGGGAGCAGGTCGAGCAGCGCCTCGTCGCGGCGGTCGATCGGGTCGGTGCACGGCACCTCGGGCGGCGCGTCGTCGCAGTTCGACGGCAGGTACGAGAGATACTTCTTGACCGCCGCGAGGCACGCCGCGTCGCTCTCGAACTCGCCGTCTCCGACGCCGCTCACCTCCGAGTGCACCTTCGAGCCGCCGAGCTCCTGCTCGGTGATCTCCTGCCCGGTGACGGCCTTGACGAGCGGCGGCCCCGCCAGCGCGAGCGAGCCCACGCCCTTGACCATCGGCACGTAGTCGGCGAGGCCCGGGATGTACGCCGTGCCGGCGGCGCCCGGCCCCACCATCGCGGCGACCTGCGGCACGACGCCGCTCATGACCACCTGCTCGCGGAACAGGTGCCCGGTGCCCGCGAACTGCGAGATCATGTCCGGGTGGCCCGACCCGGGGTCGATGCGCGCGCCGGCCGAGTCGATGAGCCACACCATCGGCCAGCGCCCCTTGAGCGCCATCGAGCGCAGGCGCGTGACCTTCTCCTCGCCCGTGTACCCGATGCTGCCGCCCTTGACCGTGAAGTCGTACGCGGCGCAGCACACCATCCGCCCGTCGACCTTGCCGAACGTCGTGATGACGCCGTCGGCCGCGGGCTTGTCCTTGCCGTCGGGCCCGGCCGCGAGCCCCATCTGGGTGCCGTGCATCCCGATCTCGAAGAACACGCCGTCGTCGAACAGCGCCGCGACGCGCTCGCGCGCGGTCATCTTGCCGCGGGCGTGCTGCTTGTCCACCTTGTCGGCGCCGCCCATCTCGCGCGCCTTCGCGCGACGCGCCTCGAGATCGGCCACCAGGTCACGCATGTTCGGCATGTTCGTCTCTCACTTCCCGGTCCAGTGGGGCGATCGCTTCTGCAGGAAGGCCATGAGGCCCTCTCGCGCGTCGTCGGTGGCGAGGCACTCGGCGAGGCGGTCGCGCAGCATCGGGAGGGCCGCCTCGAGGTCGAGGTCGTCCTGCGCGGCGAAGGCCCGGAGCCCGAGGGCGACGGTGATCGGCGACTTGCTCGCGATGCCGTCGGTGATCCTCTTCACCTCGGCGTCGAGCGCGTCGGGCGCGACGGCGCGGTTGACCAGGCCCAGGCGCGCCGCCTCGTCGGCGGAGAGCTTCTCGCCCGTGAGCATCATCTCGAGCAGGCGCCGGCGCGGCACGTGGCGCGCGAGCACCGCCATGATCATCATCGGGAAGAGCCCGACATCGATCTCGGGCGTCCCGAGCTTCGCCTCGGTCGACGCGACGGCGAACGTGCTCGCCGCCACGAGCCCCAGGCCCCCGCCCATCGCGTGCCCGTGGACGCGCGCCACGACCGGCTTGTCACTCTTCGCGAGCGCAAGCAGGAGGTCGGCGTAGTCGCCCTTGGGCGGCAGCTCCGCCGCGGCCCCGCCCGAGGTCATCTCGGAGAAGTCGCCCCCGGCGCAGAACGCCTTGCCCTCTCCGGTGAGGACGACGCTCCGCACGTCGGACGCGCCGCGCGCGTCCTCGAGCGCCCAGAGCAGCTCGTTGGTCATGCGCGGGCCGATGGCGTTGCGCCGGTCGGGGTTGAACAGCGTGATCCTCTCGACGCCGCCGTCGCGCGAGACCCGGATGCGCCCGTACTCGCGCATCACGCGTCCGCTCGCAGCGCGAGGATCTCGCGCGCCTGCTCGACCGTGGCCGGCTTGCGCCCCGTGTCGCGCACCATGCGAACCGCCACGTCGACCAGCTCCCCGTTGCTCCTGGCCATCGTCGTGTTGTCGGGCAGGTAGAAGTTGTCCTCGAGCCCCACGCGCACGTTGCCGCCGAGGACCAGGGCCGTCGCCAGCATGCGCCACTGGCACTTGCTGATGCCGATGACCTCCCACTCGCTGTCCGGTGCGAGATCGAGCGCGATCTTCTTCTGGAGCTGCAGGCTCTCGACGGTCGGCGGGATGCCGCCGAGCACGTTCACGATGAACGAGAACTGCAGCGGCGCCTTGAGGATCCCCATGTCGAGCAGCGGCCAGACGCCGTGGGTGTGGCCCGAATCGAAGCACTCGAGCTCGGGCTTCGCCCCCGCCTCGTTGAACGCCGTGAGCAGCTTGACGATCTTGCCGTACGTGTTCGGGAAGACCATGTCGAAGACGAAGCTCTTCCGCTTCTCGGAGTACTTCGAGTAGTTCATCGTGCCCATGTTGAGCGCCGCGATCGCGGGGCGGCTCTCGCGGACGTACGTGCACTGATCGGTGACGTCCTCGAGGTTCGTGCCCGTCGAGAAGTTGAGGATGATCGGGCAGCGCTTGCGGATCTCCTCCTTGATCTTCGCGAAGACCGCCGGGCTGAACGTGGGGCTTCCGTCGTCGTTGCGGGCGTGGATGTGCACGACCGCCGCGCCCGCGTCGTAGGCGCGCCTGGCCTCCTCGGCGATCTCGACGGGCGTGTACGGGATGTGAGGGCACTGGCTGCGGTTGGCGAGCACGCCGCTCAGGGCGCAGGTGACGACGCAGAGATCGGGGTTGCGCTTGGACGAGGTCATGGCTTCACTCCCTGGCGCCGCTCGGCACCTCACGCTTGACGATGCTCTGCACGCGACGCGCGATCTTGGTGAGGATCTTCAGCAGGTCGCGCATCTCGGCCGCCGAGAGGCTGTCGAGCGCGGCCCGCAGGATCTCCATGGGCTCGACCGACACCTCGCGCGCGATGCGCAAGCCCTTGTCGGTCAGCTTGATGAGCACGACGCGCCGGTCCTCGGTCGAGCGCGTACGCACGACGAGGCCCTCGCGTTCCATGCGGTCGATGATCCCGGTCACCGTGCTGTTCTGGGCGCGGATGCGCTCGGACAGCTCCGACAGCGACAGGTCGCCCAGGCCCTCGAGCATCTTGAGCACCGTGAGCTGCGGCCCGGTGAGCAGCACGCTGCGGGCAAGCTCCTTCGTGATGCGGCGGCTCTCCGTGTAGAGGTAGAGGATCGCCTCCAGGATCTGGTCGACCTCGGTCTTGATGTCGGAGGGAATCCCGCTCGGCACGCGCGCTCCTTCGGCGAGATGTTTCGCGTGCGAAATAATAGGGATGACGCCCTTTGCGTCAACCCTCGCGAGCGAGCCCGTCGTCCCTCAGGCCCGGAACCGGGGGCGCCAGAGGCTCGAGACCACCATCGCGAGCAGGCCGCCCCCGACGAAGCCACCGACGTGCGCGCCGTAGGCGACGTTGCCGCCGGACCTGCCGAAGAACGCCTGCGCGTCGAGCCCGAAGCTCAGCAGGGCGACGAGCCCGAGGCGCGCCGGGGGCTGCGGCCCGTCGAGCGGCCACACGGTCGCGTGCGGGAGCTCCCACCGGTAGAAGAATACGAAGTACGCGCCCTCGAGCGCGGCGATCGCCCCCGACGCACCGACCATCGGGACATCCGATCCCGGGCTCGTCCGCACGTACACGAGGACCGCCAGGATGCCCCCGGCGAGGTACAGGGCCAGGAAGAGCGCTCGGCCCGTCACCTGCGAGACGACGTTCCCGAAGATCCAGAAGAAGACCATGTTCATGCCGAGGTGCATCACGTCGGCGTGGAGGAAGTTCGCCGTGAGCAGCGGCAGCGTCCCGAGCAGGACGTCACGCGAGAGGCCGTCCTCGCGGAACGTGCGCCACGCCTCCCACATGGCCGAGGGCACGGCGGCGTAGCGCTCCTCGAACACGATGCGCTCCACGACGCCAAGCGACGACTGGTAGGCGAAGACCGCGACGGTCACCGCGAGCACGACCATCACCTCGAGGCTCTGGACCCGTCGTCGCACGTCGGCAGAGAGAGTAGCAGGCGGGAGGCGGGTGCTGCCCGCCGCGGGCGCATCCCGACCCCGTGGCCGGAATTAATTCCCACGGAAATTCTCCGTGCCCCGCTCGACCCGCACCCGTCGGACCGCGAGATCGCCCGCAGCAGCGCACCGGCACGCGGTTTGAATGGCCTGCATCGACACGGAGGCGTCGATGGTGAAGAGCAAGAGAGGCTTCGGTGCGATGGACCCTGCCAAGCGGCGCGAGATCGCGTCCCAGGGAGGGCGGGCGGCCCAGGCGACTGGCCGCGCGCATCGATTCACGAGCGAAGAAGGACGGGTCGCCGGCCGGAAGGGCGGAGACCTGGTGAGCCAGGACCGGGCCCACATGGCCGAGATCGGACGGATGGGAGGGCGGGCACGACGTCGTCCCTCCGCGTCGCCTCCGGCCGACTAGAGCGTTCGGCGTGCGCGATCGGCCACTGCGGTGTACGAAGGAGCCGAGGAGGCCCCCGTGAGCGAGCCGACCGCGCCCAAGATGCCGCTCGACGAGCTACGCCGTCGCGTGGAGGAGGCCGAAAAGCTGCTGCGCGTCGCGCGGCAGCTCGCTCAGGACGAGCTGCGCGATCCGGAGCGCTCCGAGCGCGCCAAGGACCGCATCGCCTCGCTCTGCAGCGAGGTCAACGCGCTCTTCCCGGGGATGGCCGCGACGGCGTCTCCCGCGGAGTCGGACGCAGCCGGAGAGGGCGACCCCGCGGAGGAAGCCGCCGAGGACGCCGCCGCCGAGCACGACGACGAAGGCGGGGACGGCGAGGCGGACGGAGGCGAGGCGGAGGAAGCACAAGAAAGAGAGGAGTGGGACATCGACTACGAGAAGCTCCGCGGCGCCATCCAGAACCCCGTGCTGATGGCCGGCTTCCCGGAGGCCGAGCGCGCCCAGTTCAAGGCGATGGCCGAGCAGCTCCTCGACGCGCACGACCGCCACGCCCTCTACGCGCGCGTGACCGAGGCCTTCGAGGAGCTCGAGCGCACGACGCGCGCGGGCGCCGATGAGGTGCGGCGCCAGCTCGCCCTGGTGATGACGTTCGAGGAGCTCAGGGCCAAGACACGCCAGTGACGGCGCCGGCGGACCCGATGCGCCGCACCCTCGCAGCACTTGTCCTCCTCGCCGCGATCCCGGCGTGCCAGGGACCGCCGCCGACCCTCGTGCCCGGCCCCGGATCGCTGCCCGTCGCCATGGACCCGCAGCCGCCGTTCTACGTCCCGGGCAATCTCCCGTTCTTCCGCGACAGCCTGCGCCGCGAGCTCGAACGCCGCAACATGCGCGTCGTCCCCCCGAAGGACGCGGTGGTGATCGCGCAGATCGATGTCGGTCTTCCGAACTACTGGCGCGCCGTGGACGTGTACGCGGTGCGCGCGGGCCGCAGGTGGTGCGTGGGCCGCATCCTCGTGGACGACATGGGCATGGCCTCGCTCGACGTGGTCGCGGACCTCGCGGCCGAGATGCTCGCCCGGTGGGTCTCCGCCCCGCCCCACGAGGACGAGCACTGCTCGCTCCAGTCCGATGACCGCCCCGTGCCCGGGTCGTGACGCACGCCTCGCGGCAGGTCGTCGCCCTCGTGACACGGGATCACGAGCGGTCACTTCACCGCGGGGTTGCTCGCCACGAACGGCGCCCGGATCGTCAGCGACGACGCCCCGAGCGACGCCGGAATGGACGGCAAGGGCGCAGCACGCCGGATCGCGTCGGCGCAGTTACGGTCGAACTCGTCGACGCCGCTGGGGCGGGCGGGGGGCCACTGGACGCTCACGCGACCGTCCGAGAACACCGTGAAGACGAGGATGACGGTACCCTGGCGCAGGTCGAGCACCGCGCGCCTGGGGAAGGCGTGCGCCCAGAGCGGATCGATGCGCGCGTGGAGCTGCCGGAAGTACGCGACGAGGCGCGGGTCGCGCGTCCAGTACTCGAGGACGTCGCCCTCGCCGACGCCCATGGCGCGCGCGCGCGAGCCGCCGCCCTCGAGGCCCCCGGCGCCCGGATCGCCGCCGCCGCCCCCCGCGCCGCCGCGGCCCTCGCCCGGGGCGCCGCCCGCCGTGCTGGCGTGGACGAGCGAGCGGATCGTCGTGGCGACCTCCTGATCGCTGTCGACGTCGTCGCGCGGGCGCGCGGGGACCGGCGCCGGGACTGCGACGGGGCCCTCGGTGACGTCGGGGCGCGCGCTGCCGATCGGCGCGGAGCTC
>JAJYCT010000519.1 GCA_021778125.1 Myxococcales bacterium | reverse complement strand
TCGTCGCCCCCCCCAGCGCCCGCGGCGCCGAGAGCTCGACGACCCCGCGCGGCAGCCCCCCGTCGGGCAGCGCCGCCTCGAGCTCCGGCCATCCCAGGGGCAGCGGCCGGGGCCCCTCGTCTTCCTTCGCCAGCCGGAGGCGGGACCCGAGCTGGGCGAGGAGAGCTTCGACGTCGTGCGCGGCAGCCATTACCGATACTGAACAAGCTAACAGCTACCAGGTAGGACGCGCAAGGCGATGCTAGAGAGAGCCCCGTGCGCGACCCAAAGCTCGACCAGCTCCGCAGTCTTTTCCGCGAGATGGGCAGTGTCCTGGTCTGCTATTCGGGGGGCGTCGACAGCGCCTTCGTTCTGGCGGTCGCCCACGAGGTTCTCGGGGCCCGGGCCGTGGGGATGACGGCGGTCTCGCCCAGCCTGGCGCCCTTCGAGAGGGAAGCCGCCGTCGCCGTTGCGCACCAGATCGGCGCCCGGCTCGAGCTCGTCGACTCGCACGAGATCGAGCGCCCTGGCTACGTCGCCAACGCGCCTGACCGCTGCTTCCACTGCAAGTCGGAGCTCTACGAGATCGCCGCCGCCAAGCGCCACGCCTGGAGCCTCGAGCACATCGTCAACGGGACCAACGTCGACGATCTCGGCGACCACCGGCCGGGGCTCGAGGCCGCGAAGGACGCCGGCGTGCGCAGCGTGCTGGTCGAGGCGGCCTTCACCAAGGACGACGTGCGGCGCTGCGCCAGGATCATCGGCCTGGGTGTCTGGGACAAGCCCGCGAGCGCGTGCCTGTCGAGCCGCATCCCCTACGGCACCGAGGTCACGCGCGAGCGCCTCGCGCAGATCGGCGGCCTCGAGGCGGAGCTGCGGCGCCTCGGGCTGCGGCAGGTGCGCGTGCGCTGGCACGCGGCCGGCACCAAGGGCGCGATGGCGCGCATCGAGGTGGCGCGCGACGAGCTGCTCCACGCGTTCGACGCGCGCGACTCTGTCGTCGAGGCGGGCAAGCGCTTCGGGTTCTCGTTCGTGACGCTCGATCTGCAGGGCTACCGGACCGGGAGCCACAACGAGGTGCTGCCCGAGCGCCGGCTTCGCGTGGTGTGAGGCGCGGTTCGCGCGCGGGCGCCGCCGCCCGTCGCGTCCGGGACGTCACCCCGGATGCTGGAACCGCCACGTCGCGGCGACGCCCTGCACCACAGGGATGCGCAGCGCCGGGCTCGGGTGCGTGCGCAGGAAGCCGAGCAGCGGGCTCGCGCCGGCGGCGGCGTCGAGGCGCGAGAAGAAGTCGAGCAGCCACAGGCCGCCCTCCTCGCTCCAGCGGTACGCGACGCCGGCGCGCGCCCGCCCCGTGTCGAGCACGTTGATGCAGCCGGCCGAGTCGGCGGCGATCTCGTTGGGCTGGTTGAAGAGCGGAACCACCGAAGAGGCCAGGCGCCCCAGATCGCTCACCGCGGGGGGGATGCCGGCCGGCTGGCCGTGCGCGCACCCCGTGTGGCCCAGGTAGTGATGCGACAGCTCGTGGCCGAAGGTGAACGCGACGATCTCGTCGAAGATCTCGTGCGCGCGCGACAGCCGCCGTAGATCCGGCACGAGCTGCGCGGGGACGATGCCCATGGGCAGGCGCGCGCTGCCGCCCTGCGGCGAGACGAGGGCCGCGGCGGCGACCTGCGCGTACGTGTCGTACGTGCGCGTGCCGAAGAGCTCGTCGGTCGCCTTCGTCTGCGACATGCCGTCGATGGCCTCGAGCAAGCCCTCGGTGCCGGCGATGAACGGCGCGCCCGAGTCGTCGCAGCCGGCGAAGGCGTTGACCTGCGTCGGATCCGGATCGAAGACGAGCGGGATCCCGGTGACCAGCGCGACCTTGTCGGGTGTGAGGTGCGCCTTGAGCTCCTCGAGCACCGCGCGTGTCTCGGCCTGCCACATGACGGCGCCGACGAGCGGCACGAGCAGCGGGTGGCCCGGGGGGGGCGCCGGAGCAGGAGCCGGCGCGGGAGCGGGAGCGCCGTAGCCCTGCGGCGGCGCGCCGTACGCGGGCGGCGCCCCGTAGCCCTGCGGCGGCGCCGGCGCCCCGTAGTAGCCCTGCGGATACCCGTACGGCGGCGGCGCGTACTGCAGAGGTGGAGCCTGCGGCGCGGGCTGCGCCTCGGGCGCGCACGACGAGAGCACGATCCACAGGGAGAGCAGCCCTCCCCGCCGTCCCGTCTCGCGGTTCATGCCTCTGTCTTAGGACGAAGCCTTCGCCGCCGCGAGATCCTCGCGCACCGCCCGCAGCGCCTGCGCGAAGGCCCGCGCGTCCTGGAAACGGTCCGCCGGGCTGGGCTGCATGGCCCGCTCGATGATGGCGCGCCACCGGGGCGGCACGAGGCTCCCCGCCCGGTGCGTGCCCGAGTCGAAGGACAGCGGCATGCTCTCGCTCGTGTGCGTCGGGCCGCTCGAGGCGCGCGGCGGCGGCGGCTCGCCCACCAGGCACTCGAAGAGCATCGCGCCGAGCGCGAACAGATCGCTGCGCCCGTCGACCTCGGCGCTGCCCGTCTCCTGCTCCGGGCTCATGTACCCGGGCGTGCCAAGCGGGCCGCCGGTGTTGGTGATGCGCGTCTCCTCCCACTCGACCCGCGCGATGCCGAAGTCGAGCAGCTTGACGCGCTCGGGCCCCGCCGGATCGTCGCGGTCGACCGCGAGGAAGACGTTGGACGGCTTGATGTCGCGGTGCACGACGCCGGCGGCGTGCACCGCCGCGAGCGCGTCGCACACCTGCATCGCGATGGGCAACAGATCGCGCGGGGACAGGCGCGTGCGCGACCGCAGGCGCGCCCCGAGCGTCTCGCCGCGCAGAAGCTCCATGACGAGGTACGACGTGCCGTCGGGCAGGCGCCCCTCGTCGAGGACCTCGACGACGTTGGGGTGCCACGACAGGCCGAGCGCCTCGGCCTCGCGCCGCAGCCGGTCGCTCGCGATGGCCTCGTGCGCCGCCGCCGCGCGCAGCAGCTTGACGGCGACGGGCATGCCGTCCGAGATGCGCGCGGCCTCGTAGATGACGCCCGTGGCGCCCGAGCCCATGCGCCGCACGATGCGGTACTGACCGGCGGCCACCGAGCCCTCGAGCTGTCCGCCCATCTCGTGCTCGCGCGCCTCCTTGATGGACAGGCTGCGCTCGAGCACCTGCACGCGCGTCGACTGCGCGCGCAGCTCCGCCCGGCGCGCGGCCTCGCGCGACCGCGCCAC
>JAJYCT010000103.1 GCA_021778125.1 Myxococcales bacterium | reverse complement strand
GGGCGAGCTCCTCCAGCCACGCGGCGGCGTCCGGCGCGGCGGTGCGCCCCTGCTCGCGCGCGGCGAGGTGCTCGGCGCGCACGGCGGCCAGCGCCTCGACGACGCCCACGAGGTGCCCGAGGCGCCGCACCAGCGCCCGCGGCCACCAGCGCTCGGTGTACAGCGCCTCGAGCACCCGGCCGTCGTGCACGGGGATCGTCTCGAACCGGCCCCAGATCTTGCGGGCCGCGTGCAGCGCCTCCACGCGCGCGAGGACCGCCTCGGGGTTGCCCGGCTGGGGCTCGCCATACAGCGCACCGTGCGCGCACGAGGGCTCGATCTCCATCGCCGCCCGGTTGAACAACCACGTCAGCTCCTCGTCCGCCTCCAGGCCGACGAGGACGTCGCCGACGCGGCGCCCCAGGTGCATGTGCGTGAGCTGGGTCTCGGCCTCGCTGCCGCGGTGCGCGCTGATCTTCGCTCTCATCTCCGGCCCTCCTGGTGGAGGACGCGCACCCGTCGCGCCGTCCTCTCACCAGGTCCACTCGTCGGCCGGAGCGAAAATCGGAGCGGAACGTGAGGCGCTTCAGCGCGACGCGAAGGGCGCGTACGGGCGCACGGCGGGCGGATGCCACGCGCCACCGGGCTTGAGCCCGGCCATGGACGCGTCGTGGGCGTCCTTGCGTGCCGCCGCGACGATCGGATCCCGGTCGCCCGCCGGATCGAGCTCGGCGGCCGCGTTCAGCCCGCCGAGGCACTCCATCCACTTCCCGTCCATGCAGGCGCGGAACGCCTCACCGCGCAGCACGCGCGCCCAATCCGTGGGGTCGCTCTGCGCCCTGTGCGTCGAGAGGGCCGGCTCGAGGAGCGCGACGGGCCCGGGCGCGTCGGGGCCGAGCGGCGGCGCCAGGCGCGACACCTCCCGTCCGCCGAACCCGAGCGCCAGCAGCAGCACGAACAGGGCGCCGAGGTTGCGCGGCCTGCGGAGGCGCTGAGCCCTCGCCTTGAGGCGCTCCTCGAGCTCGTCGATGCGCTTGCGGAGGCGGTCGTAGGGGACGTTGACCTCCTCGGCGAGGTCGACCAGCTTCTCGCCCATCCACTTGCGAGCGAGGCAGTAGAGGGTCAAGGTCTCGCTGACGTCGACCTCCAGGATCTTCCCGAGGAGGTCACGATCGGCCACGGGATCCGCGACCGGGGCGGTCGGCTGGACACGTTCGACGTCGGCCTCCTCGTCCAGCTCGACGCTGCGCCCGCCCTTGCGGTGGTATTCGGCCGCCTTGTTGCGGGCGATGCCCAGGACGTAGTTGAGGCGGACCTTGCCCTCCCCCCCCGGCAGGTCCGCCGCGTCGTACGCGGCCCAGAGGGTCTCCTGCGTGAGGTCCTCCACGTCCATCTCGCGCACACCCCGCGTGAGCAGGACGTAGCGGACCTTCTTCTCGAGCTCCTTGTCGCGCAGCATCCGCGTGCGTTCTTCGAGCGTCGCGCGAGGGCCCGTCGTCGGGACGGGGGGAGCCTCGGGCTCCGCGGGGAGAGTCTCGGCGGACTCGCGGTCGTCGTCGTCGCGGGACACGGGCAGGTTCATCGCTCTCTCCCTCATTCGGGGCGGGGACGCAAGACACTCCGCCCCTCCTGACCGAGCACTCGTCGGCGCACGACGGAATCGGAAAGAAATCGTCCTCGCCATCGCGGCGAGCTCGTGGCGGGGGGACGGCCCCCCGATCGGCCCCTCCGGCGAGGAAGCGATCGACCCGCGGACGATTTCTTTCCGATTCCGGCTCGCGCCGACGAGGGACCCATCAGGAGCGCAACGACGATGAATCCCTCCGATCCGACCCCCCTCACGCCCGTCGCCCCCTCCACGCCCCAGAACGCCACCTGCACGAGCCAGGGGCGCGCGCACACCTGGGCGTTGCACGGCCGCCGTGGCCACGTTCCCGGGACGCTCATCTTCCGGTGCGCGACCTGCGGCGCCTGGGGCTGGGCCGCGCCGACGACCCCCAGGGCCGTGCGGGGGTACGCCAACCCGTTCGCGGATCCGTATCGCCTCGACGCGCCGCGCCCCGAGCCGACCGTGCTCACCCGCGAGCAGCGCAAGTTCGACCGCGACCCCGCGCTGTCGTGGTGGGTCGATCGACGCGGCGACCTGCTGCCCCTCAAGAGCGGACCGACCTGGTACACGCCGCGTTACGGCCTGGGCGACTCGGAGCGCGTGCCGATGGGCGGGCGGAGGCGGCTCGCGTCACACGAGTGAGACGAGCCCACGACGGCTCAATCTGTCCGCAGAGTCACACACCGTTCACGTTGTGAACGCAATCGACAACTCGCCCCGTTGCCGGCCCCTGAGGCAGCCTCGGTCGGCGGATCGGTGTCGGTCGGAGCAGGCGCCCGCGGCGCCGAGGGGAGGCGGTACACGACGATGGCACCGGTCTCGTCGAGCTCGATCTTCGCGACGAGGGTCCGGATGATCGTGCGCCGCTCGAGCCACGAGAGGGTGTCGAGCCCCTGGCGGACACGCGCGGAAAAGTCGTCGAGCCGCGCGACGACCTCGCGCAGATGTACGGCGTCGCGGAGCCTGTGCTCCGCATCGGCGAGGTCCCGTCGTGCGCGTTCGACGCGCGCTCGGACCGCTTCGCTGCGCCCCTTCAGATCCTCGATCTCGATCGCGCCGATCTCGTAGGCGTCCACGAGTCGTTTCAAGCTGCGCTCCTGACCTACTGCGCCCAGGGGCAGCGCTGCGCCATCTCGATCGATCCGGCGGCGTGCCTGACCGACGCGATCACGCATTGCCCGTGCGCGGTCGAGGCGTGCGACGCCGGCTCGTGCGCGACCGCGGGGATGGTCTCGACGTGCCAGCAGGCCCTGCAGAGCGAGGACTGCAACGCCATCACCAACTTCCCCTCGGCGAGCTACTGGCCGACGGACTGCACGCCGTTCATGGGCTCGATGTGAAGACGCGGGCGACGGCGACCCCGTCGCCCGCGCGGCGTCTCCGGCGCGGCTCGTCGAACGAGTGGCGCGGCTTCGCGAACAGGTAGCCCTGCGGGAGGTCGCAGCCGAGGCCGGCGAGGACGTCGCGCACGGGCGCGGTCTCCACCCACCTTTGGGGACGACGTCGATCGAGATCTCGTCGCAGCGACGCCTCATCGAGCGGACGATCCTCCGTCGGCGTCGGTGACGCCCGGCGCCACGATGAACGACATGGGCATCGCCTGACATACCCTTGCTCCCGATTTCTTCGGGAGCGATGGCGACGTCTGACCGAAATCAGCACGCGCAAATCGGCGGTTGCGCTCGTCTTTCAAGCGATGTCTATATCCACTGACAGCTCGAAGGGACGGGTTACCGATGCGCAGCACCCCCGCACCGCCACGCACGCCCGAGGCCGCGACCGCGCGACGCTTCCTCGTGCTCGCCGTGGGCGCCCTGGTCGCGGCGGGCGTCCTCTCCCTGATGCTCCTGGTCGGGCGTGTACCGCCGTTCGACGCGCTGGTGCGCGACCCGCTGTTCTTTCGTCGCTGCCTGGTCGTCCACGTCGTCCTGGCGCTCGTCGTGTGGTTCTACGCCTACGCGTCCGCCCTGCTGTCGACGTTGCCGCGCGCGGGCACGTCCAGCCTCCGGTCGCGGCTCGCGCCCTTCGTGGCGGGGGTCGGCGTGGCGACCGTCGTCGCCTCGGCCTGGGCGACGGGCGCGCGACCGATCCTGGCGAACTACGTGCCGATGATCGACCACCTGGCGTTCGAGGTGGGCGTCGTCACCTTCGGCGCGGGGGTCGTCCTCGGTGTCGTCGACGCACGCCTGCTCGGCGGCACGCCCACCGACGGCGGGTTCCTGGGCGTCCCGGACGCGGCGGTGCCCGGCCTCCGGGCGACGGGCATCGCCCTGGTGCTCGCCGCGGTCACGTTCGCGACGTCGTGGAGCCTCGCCCCTGCGGGGCTGGCCCCCGAGACGCTCTTCGAGCTCGCCAACTGGGGAGGCGGCCACGTGCTGCAGCTCGCCAGCACGTGCGCGATGCTCGCGGCGTGGATCATCCTGCTCGGCGGTCCGCTCGGCCGCGCGCCGCTGTCGCGCGGCGCCACGGCCGCCCTGTTCGCAGCCCTGGTGCTCCCCTGGCTCGCGGCTCCGCTGCTCGCCGCGCGCGGCATCCAGGACGTCGAGGGGCGAACCGCCTTCACGCGCCTGATGCAGTGGGGGCTCTTCCCCGCCGTCCTCGTCACGCTCGGCGCGTGCGCGGCGGCCGTGGTCCGGGCGCGGATCGGGTTGCGCGACGCGCGTGTGCTCGGGTTCGCGACCAGCGGCGCGCTCTCGGTCGGCGGCGCCGTCCTGGGCGCGCTGGTGCGCGGCTCCACGACGACCGTTCCGGCGCACTACCACGCGTCGATCGGGGCCGTCACCGCCGCGTTCATGACGCTCGCGTATCCGATGCTCGCGGCCCTGGGCCACGCGCTGCGGACGCCGCGCGCGCGCGCGCTCGCCCGGATCCAGCCCGTCGTCTACGGCGTCGGGCAGCTCGTCTTCGCCGTCGGCTTCGCGCTCGCCGGCGAGCACGGGATGGCGCGCAAGGCCTACGGCGCCGAGCAGCACGTGCGCGACGGGGCCGCGACCGCGGGGCTCGTCGTCATGGGCGTCGGTGGCCTCGGCGCCGTCGTCGGCGGCGTCCTCTTCCTCGTCCTCGTCGTCTCGTCGCTGCGCGGCCGCCCGCGCACGGCGGGCGCCGAGCCCCGACCCGTCACCTGGAGACCCGCATGGAACCAGAGCGTCGCAAGCATCCGATCCAAAGGCTGATGGACAACCCGTGGCTGCTCCTCGTGCTCGGGGTCGTCGTCCCGTTCCTCTCGTACACGGTGTGGGGCTGGTTCGAGATCGCCGGCACGCCTCCCGCCACCCTGCCGTGAGGGCCCGGCCATGAGCATCTATTCCCCCGCACAGGACTGGTTCAAGGCCCCCTCGGGCGGCGAGCGCGCGTGGATCGGGCTCGCGCTGCTCTGGTGCGTCGTGCTGACGCTGGCCATGCCGTACTGGCACTTCAAGGGCAAGCAGAACTCGACCGGCGAGTCGTACGCGGTCGAGCCGATGAAGTTCATGGAGCGGGTGGACCGGTTCGTCCAGACCAACAAGGTCGGCGAGGAGATGGGCACGGCGGTCGTGGAGCCGTCGCCCGGCGGCGACGCGTACCTGCAGGCGCAGATGTGGCGCTGGAGCCCCATCCTCAAGCTCCGCAAGGGGCAGACCTACCGGCTCCACATCTCGTCGCTGGACCTGCAGCACGGCTTCTCGCTGCAGCCGGTGAACATGAACTTCCAGGTGCTGCCTGGCTACGACCACGTGCTCACGGTCACGCCGACCGAGGCCGGCGAGTACCACATCATCTGCAACGAGTACTGCGGCATCGGTCACCACACGATGACCGGCAAGATCATCGTCGACGAGTAGGCGAGGAGGACAGGACCACCATGACCACCGGGACCATCGACATCGGCCTCGCCCCGGGCGACGCGTCGCGAGGAGCGGCCGCGCCGCAGAAGCCCGCGGGCAATCACCCGGCAGGCGCGCTGCGAACGTGCGACACCACCGGACTGCCCGTCTGCCTCGTGGCGCAGCAGTTCATCAAGCTGCACGCGGTCGTCGCCGTCGTCTTCCTGCTCGTCGGCGGGATCGCCGCCATCCTGCTCGCGCTCACGCGCTGGCCCGCGGTCCACCTGCTTCCGGCCGAGTGGTACTACCGGATCCTGACGCTGCATGGGCTCAACATGCTCATCTTCTGGATCCTCTTCTTCGAGGTCGCGATCCTCTACTTCGCGTCGACCTCGCTCCTGAACTCGCGCCTCGCCTCGAAGGGCGTCGCGTGGGCGGGCTTCGCACTGATGCTCGTCGGCGCGCTGATGGTCGACGTGACCATCCTGCAAGGCAAGGCCGACGTCCTCATGACGTCGTACGTGCCGCTCCGGGGCGATCCGCTCTTCTACCTGGGGATCATCCTGGTCGCCGTCGGCACGCTCACGGGCGTCTTCAACTTCTTCGCGACCCTCTGGATCGCCAAGCGAGACCGGACGTACGAGGGGTCGATGCCGCTGGTGACCTTCGGCGCCCTCGCGGCCGGGATCATCGCCACGGTCACGCTCCTGCACGGCGCCATCGTGGCCATCCCGACCTTCCTCTGGTCGCTCGACCTCATGCACCAGCCCGACGCCGCCTGGTACCGCCTGGTCTGGTGGGGGCTCGGCCACCAGTCGCAGCAGGTCAACGTCACCGCCATGGTGAGCGTCTGGTACTTCCTCGCGACGATCACCACCGGCGCCAAGCCGCTCAACCAGGCGGTGTGCCGCGGGGCGTTCGTCCTTTACATCCTCTTCATCAACCTCGCGTCGGCGCACCACCTGCTCGTCGACCCGGGCGTCAACGCGGGCTGGAAGATCTGGAACACCTCGTACGCCATGTACCTCGCCGTGCTCGCGTCGATGATCCACGGCTTCACCGTGCCGGCCTCGGTCGAGGTCGCGATGCGCAAGAAGGGCTTCACCAAGGGCCTCTTCGGCTGGCTCGCGGCGGCGCCCTGGAAGAACCCGGGGTTCAGCGCGTTCTTCCTGTCGCTCGCGATCTTCGGCTTCATCGGCGGCATCACGGGCGTGACCCTCGGCACCGAGCAGATCAACATCATCGCGCACAACACGCTGCGCATCCCCGGTCACTTCCACGCGACCGTGGTCGGCGGCACCACGCTCGCGTTCATGGGGCTCACGTACTACGTCGTGCCGCTCATCTTCCAGCGCGAGTACCGCGCGCGCGCCGTCGCGCGCCTGCAGCCGTACATCTTCGCGGCGGGCATCGTGCTCATGTCGATGGGTATGTCGTTCGCGGGCTCGTACGGCGTCCCGCGGCGGCACTGGGACATCGAGTTCACGGGCGCGCAGTTCTCGCACGGGTTCGACCCGGGAGCGCACGTCATGCTCGGGCTGCTCGGCCTGGGCGGCACCCTGGCGTTCGTCGGCCTGCTCACGTTCATCCTGCTCACCGTCACCGCCGTCTTCTTCGGCCCGTCGAACAAGGGCCGCGCCATGACGGCCTGGTGAGTCGTCCCCCGCGTGGAGAGAGCGAGAACGCCATGTCCCCCGAGAAGCCCGTAGCCGACGTCATCCGCAGCGAACACGCCCGCGAGGAGGGCGACCACCACGCGCCGGGCACCTTCGTGCTCGTGCTGGTCCTGCTCTTCACCTTCGCCGTCTACTACTTCGCGAACTGGAAGGCGCTCGCTGACGTCTGGCAGGTCCGGTAGGTCGCCGTGAGCGTCGGGGCCGTCGAGTCGGTGCAGCGGTTCGTGAGCTCATGGCGGTTCCCGGCGCTGCTGCTGTCGGTTCTGCTGGCGTTCAAGCTCCTCGCCCTGCTGATGCTGCTGGTGCCCGTGGCCCCCGCGGGGCTCGGCGCGTTCGCCGAGGAGTTCAAGATCTGGTGCTTCGGCTACGATCCGGCGCGAGGGACGCTGCAGACGGCGTACGTCGGCCTCACGCTCGCCGAGCCGCTGGTGCTGGGCCTGATCATCGTCGGCGTGTGGTGGCGGCCGCTCCGGGGCGTGCTGCGCGCCCGCCCCCGCGCGACGCTCCCCTACGTCGGCCTCGCCCTCGCGCTCGTCGCGGCGGGCTCCGCCGCCATGCTGGGTCTGCGCAAGGAGACGCGGGCCGACGATCTGCCCTTTCCGGCCCGCGCGCTGCGCACGTCGCTGCCGGCGCCGCGCGTGGAGCTCACGGATCAGGACGGGGCGCACGTGTCGCTCGACGCCCTCCGTGGGCGGGTCGTGGTGCTCACCGGCGTGTACGCGAGCTGCGGCTACGCCTGCCCCATGATCCTCGGCCAGGCCAAGCGCGCCGTCGCGAGCCTGGGCGTCGACGAGCGACGCGACGTGACCGTCGTCGCGGTCACGCTGGATCCCGAGCACGATGACCGCGCGTCGCTGTCGCGCATGGCGCAGGCGCAGCGCGTGGAGGCGCCCCTCTTCCGGCTCTCGTGGGGACCTCCGCCGGAGGTCGACGCGGTCCTCGACGGCCTGACCATCGCACGCACGCGGGATCCTGCGACGGGAGTCATCGACCACGCCAGCGTCTTCGTCCTGGTCGACCGCGCCGGCCACGTGGCGTACCGCTTCGCCCTCGGGGCAGTCCAGGAGCGGTGGCTGAGCGAGGCGCTTCGCCTGCTCGTGCGCGAGAGCGCGCCGGCCGGAGCCTGAGCCGTGGCCTCGCCGGTGTCGCAGACGACGTTCACCGAGCCCGCCGGGCGAGGGGCCGCAGCCGTCGCGGGCCCGTCCTCCGAAGCGGCCGTCGAGCCGCCGGTGCTCGGCGAGCGCGGACTGCGGGCGGTGGACGCGCTCTTCGTGCGCCTCGACGCTCTGGTCGACCGCTTTCTGCCCGAGACGCTCAACCCGTTCGCCCAGGCGGGCGCGATCGCCAACACCACCTTCCTCGTCGCCGTGGTCTCGGGCGTGCTCCTGCTCGTCTGGTACAGCTCGAGCGTCCACCTGGCCTACGGCTCCGTGCGCGCGATGGCCGCGTCGCCGTGGACCGCGCAGCTCGTGCGATCGCTGCATCGCTACGCGTCCGACGCGTGCATGTTCTTCGTGACGCTGCACGCGCTCAAGCTCTTCTTCCAGCGGCGCTTCGGCGGGGCGCGCTGGCTCGCCTGGATCACCGGGGCGTTCCTGGTCGGCACGCTTTGGCTCGTCGGGTGGCTCGGGTACTGGCTGGTCTGGGACGAGCGCGCCCGTCAGGTGGCGCTCGGGACGGCGCGGATGCTCGACGCGCTCCCCATCTTCGCCGACCCCCTGTCGCGCTCGTTCCTCACCGACGACGACGTCGGCTCGCTCCTCTTCTTCGTCGTCTTCTTCGTCCACATGCTCATCCCCCTGGCGATGGGCGTGGCGCTCTGGCTCCACATCACGCGCCTGTCGCGCTCCCGCTTCCTCACGAGCCTGCCGATGACGGCCTGGGTCGCCGGGACGCTCGTCGTCGTGTCGCTCGTCGCGCCCGCCGACGTCGCGCACGAGGCGCACATGACCGTCGCGCCGCAGGCCTTCCGCCTCGACGCCTGGTTCCTCTTGCCCGTGACGCTGTCCGATCGCCTCGGGGCCGGCGCCCTGTGGGCCGGCGCGCTCGTCGGCGGCCTGCTCGTTTGGACGGTCCCCTGGACGCTCGTGCGGCGCCGCGCCCGCGTGGCCGAGGTCGAGGTCTCGCGGTGCAACGGGTGCACACGCTGCTACGAGGACTGCCCCTACGACGCCATCCAGATGGTACCGCGCACCGACGGCCGCGCCTTCTCCTCGCAGGCGCAGGTCGACGCGAGCAAGTGCCTCGGCTGCGGCATCTGCGCGGGCTCGTGCGACTCGGCCGGCATCGGCCTGCCCTGGTTCGACGTGCTGCGCAAGCGCGCGCAGATGGACGCCTTCCTCGACGGCGCGCGCGCGACCGGGGCGGCGCCCCCGCTGGTCGCCTTCGCCTGCGCCGAGTCGGCTGGCCGCTCGCTGCGGGTCGACGCCGACGGCACGTGCCCCGAGCTCCCCGGCTACCGTGTCATGCTCGTCCCGTGCGCCGGGTGGGTCCACGCGCTCACGGTCGAGCGCGCGCTCCGCCACGGCGCGGCCGGCGTCCTCGTGGTCTCGTGCGGCGCCGGCAGCCAGATGTACCGCGAGGGAGGGATCTGGACGCAGGACCGCATGGCGGCGACGCGGCAGCCCGCGCTCGACGCGACGAAGTGCGATCCGTCTCGCGTCCGGGTTCTCGCGCTCGCGCGGGGAGCCCCCGAGCGCCTCGCGCGCGAGGCGGCGGTCTTCCGCGCCAGGGCCGCCACGACGTCGCGCGGCCGCACGACGCTGCGTCGCGTGGCGGCGGCCACCGCGATCGCCGCGACGCTCGGGGTGGCCCTCACGGCGGTCAGCCGCGTGGGCTACGCGCTCCCGCCGAGCGACGGCTCGACGCTCGTGCTGTCGTTCAAGCACCCCGGGGCCGTCGAGCAGCGCTGCCGCGACCGGACGCCGGAGGAGCTTCAGAAGCTGCCGGCGCACATGCGCCAGAAGCAGGTCTGCGAGCGGCGGCGCGTCTGGGTCCGCATGCGCGGGTACGTCGATGGCGTCCGCGTGGTCGACGGCCGCTACGAGCCACGCGGACTGTGGGACGACGGCAACAGCCTGGCGATCGAGCGCGTGCCCGTCTCGCCGGGCGAACACGTCGTCCGCGTCGAGCTGGGCGATACGAGCGACGAGGGCGCGTGGAACCACGTCGACGAACGGCGCCTGGCGTTCGCGCCGCACACGTCTCACGTCGTGACCTTCGACAAGGTGGACGGCTTCCGCTGGAGGTGACGTCATGGCCGTGGCGAGCGAGCATCCGGCCTGCGGCGTCCCCCGCGACGCGCCGCGAGCTCGTGTGCGCCTGCGCGACCTCGTCGAGCTGACCAAGCCACGCCTCACGCTGCTCGTGGTCGCCACGGCCGCGACGGGGGCCTACGTCGCGCCCGGGGGCGCCGGATGGGCGCGCACGACGACGACGGTCGCGGGTACGGCGCTGATCGTCGGGGCGGCGAACGCGCTCAACATGGTCCTCGAGCGCGACGTCGACGCCCGGATGGCGCGCACGCGCCGGCGTCCCCTGCCCTCCGGGCGTCTCTCGGCCGGCGCGGCGCTCGCGTTCGCCGCGGCGCTCGCGGCGCTTGCGTTGCCGCTGCTGGCGCAGGCGGGCGCCCTCACGACGGCGCTCGCGCTGGTCGCGCTCGCGCTCTACGTCGGCGCCTACACGCCGCTCAAGCGCCGGAGCGATCTCGCCCTCTACGTCGGGGCCGTCCCCGGCGCGATCCCACCGCTGCTCGGCTGGACGTCGACGGCCGGACGCGCCGGCGCGGGAGGCCTCCTTCTCTTCGCGCTCCTCTACGCATGGCAGCTGGTGCACTTCGGGGCGATCGCGCTCGTACGCGAGCGCGAGTACCAGCAGGCCGGCCTCGTCGTCGTGTCCGTGGCCCGCGGGCGCGAGGCGGCGGAGCACGTCGTGCGTGTCGGGGCGCTGCTCACGGTGGCGGCGTCGCTCGCCCTCCTGGCGACGGGGCTGGGCCGCGTCGTGTACGGCGCGACGACGTGCCTCGCCGGCGCGGGGCTGCTGCTCACCGCGCTGCGGCGCCGCGCCTCGCCCAGCTCGTCGTGGGCCTGGCGGACGTTCCTCGTCTCGAACGCCTACCTGGCGGTGCTGCTCGCGGGGCTCGCGCTCGAACGCGCGCGCCCCTAGCGGCCCTGGCGGAGGGGAGGACCGGCGTACCGTCCTCCCCTCCCCTGTCACCCTCTCACGGCGCCGTCTTCTTCCACGCCTCGAGCTCGGTGATTCGCGCGAGCCAGGCCTGCACGTTCGGGAAGTCGGCGAGCGGCAACTCGGTCTGCTTCGCGTACATGAGCGTCGACGCCAGCGTGAGGTCGGCGAGCGTCATCGTGTCGCCCACGACGAACCTGTTGCCCGCGAGGCGCTTGTCGAGCACGGCGGCGTAGCGGCGGAAGTTGCCGAGGGCCTCGTCCACCTTGGCCGCGTCGGGATCACCCATGCCCATCATGGGCTTGAGCAGGCGCTGGAACACCACCGTGGCGGCCTGGGGCGAGAAGTGCGACGCGTCCCAGAACTGCCAGCGCGTCACGTCGGCGCGTGCCTGCTCGTCGCGCGGCAGCAGGCCCGACTCGGGCTTCTTCGACGCGAGGTACTGCATGATGGCGCGCGACTCGGTCAGGACGAACTCGCCGTCGACCAGCGTGGGGACCGCGCCGTTCGGGTTGAGCGCCAGGTACTCGGGGTTCTTGTGCTCACCCTTGGCGAATTCGAGCGTCTTCTCCTCGAGCGCGAGGCCGAGCACGGCCGCCGTGAGACGGACGCGGCGGACGTTGGGAGACAGCGGGTTCATGTAGAGCTTCATGGGATGCCCTCCGGACTCCGTTCGATGCCGGGCGAAGGCGGAGGTCGCGCGCAAAGGCGTCGAGGTCGTGACGCACTCTGTCGATGGTGCGGCGAGATCGCGCAGAGAGAGGGTCCTCCGAGGTACCCGAACGCGCAGGGAGGAAGGCGGCGTCCGACGCGAGGAGCGCCGCGTCTGGGGCGAGCAGAGCTCCGTCTCACGCGAGAAGCCGGGCGTCTCTCGTGAGGAGCGCTCCGTCCGCGTGAGACAGGGCGCTCATCCAGTCGGACGGACCCCCGTCCGCGAGAGACGGCACGCTTGTCGAGTCGGACGGACCTCCGTCCGCGAGAGGGGTGCCTCACTCCGCCGCCGCGGCCACGGCGTTCCCCCCGGCCGCCTTCGCCCCGTAGAGCGCGCGGTCTGCCGCGGCGATGGCCTCGCGCACGGACGGCTCGGCGCGGGGGGCGACTGCAGCGACGCCGACGCTCAGGGTGAGCACGGGATGACGTGCGCCGGGCGCGTGAGGCAGTCGCAGCTCCTCGACGGCCTCGCGCACGCGCTCCATCGCCTGCGCGGCCTCGTCGGGGCCCTGCTCGGGCAGCACGACGAGGAACTCCTCGCCCCCGTAGCGGTAGACGACGTCACCGCGGCGCAGCGCGCCCTCGATCGCCGCGGCGGTGCGCCGGAGGGCGTCGTCGCCGACGAGGTGACCGTGGGCGTCGTTGTGGCTCTTGAACGCATCGAGATCGCACATGGCGACCGAGAGGCGCCGGCCGTAACGCGAGACGGACGCCTGCCAGAGCGCGAGGTCCTCCTCGAGGCGCAGCCGGTTGGCGACGCACGTGAGCGCATCGACGCGCGCCGCCCGGTACAGCATCTGGCTGTCGCGCCGCAGGCCCGCGTTGGTGCGGGCGAGCGCGCGGTGGGCGTGCACGACGCGCTCGGCGGCGATGAGACGAGCTTCGAGCTCGTCGAGATCGATGGGCTTCGTGAGGTAGTCATCGGCTCCGGCGCGAGCGGCGTCGACGAAGTCGCGCTTGCTGGCGCGCCCGCTGGTGAACAGGAGGTACGTGTAGGTGCCCCCGCCGGCGTCGAGATCCCGTATGCGGCGGCAGAGCTCCATCCCGTCCATCCCGGGCATCGCCCAGTCGCTGACGATGACGTCGGCCGGGTGCGCACGACGCGCCGTGAGCGCGTCGTGGGCGCTGCCCACCGCGCGAGCCGGGTGACCCAGCGCGCCGATGGCCACCGCGAGCACCTCGCGCGACTCCTGCTCGTCGTCGACCACGAGCACGTCGAGCGCGGGCGCGCTGTCGGCGCCGGGATCGGTGACGGAGGAGCTCCAGCCAGGCGACATGCCCCACCGCCCCGGGAGAGAAGGCGGTCGAAGCGGGGGGCGGACGTCAAGGACCGCGAGTAGGGCGAGTAGGCGAAGCTAGGCCCGATCCGCGTCCAAGCCGCGCCGAAGGCCCCTGGACTGGTTGGGTAGCCCCGGCGGTCGCCCGCCGGGGCCCCCACGGATCCGGACGTGCAGATTTCCCGCATCCGGCTCTTCGGGCGTCGGGTTCGCTACGTGCCGTAGCGGTGCACGATGCGCGGCGGCGTCAGGACGCCTCCTCGAGGGGAAGCGTGAACAGGAACGTGCTCCCGTGGCCGGGCGTGCTCTCGGGCCGGATCCGACCGCCGTGCCCTTCCACGATGCACTTCGAGATGTAGAGGCCGAGCCCCATCCCGCGCCGATCCGGGCGGACCTGCACGAAGCGCTCGAACACGGAGTCCAGCCGGTCGGCCGGAATCCCCGTACCCGTGTCGCGGACCGAGAAGCACAGGTCGGGTCCCACGCGCTCGACGCGGACGACGACGCTCCCCCCTCGCGGCGTGAACTTGACGGCGTTGCTGAGCAGGTTGATGAGCACCTGGAGGATCCGCGGAGAATCGAGGGAGATGCGCGGCACGGGCTGGACAATCTCCGTCTCGAGCGAGACGCCGATGGCGGCCGCCTGCGCCTGAAAGGCCTCGACCGCCTCCGTCACCACGGCAACCGGGTCTCCCATCTCGCGCGAGACCACGAGCCTGCCCGCCTCGATGCTGGCGACGTCGATCAGATCGCCGATGAGCCGGTTCATCCGGCCTCCGGCGCGCTGGATGCGCTGAGCGTACCCGAGGACACGTTCCCGACGGTCGTCCACGGACTCCTCTTTCGCGATGAGCCCCGCGAAACCGATCATCGAGCCGAGCATGTTCCTCAGGTCGTGGCTGACGAGCGCGAGGAACTCGTCCCGCCTCCCGACTGCGTGGTCAGAACGGGCGCGTTCACGGGACAGGTTCTTGTCGGTCTCGTCGCGTTCGACCGCCATTCCGGCGGCCCGCTCGGCGCGTTCCTTGCGAAGGTCTGCGTCCGCGCTGGCTCGCTCTCTCCGGACAGTCCTGTCCTCCCGCATTCTCTCCTGTTCGACGACCTCGGGAGACGCCGCCTCCAGCACGGGATCGCCCGTCCGCAGGTCCGACTTCTTGCGCGCCTCTGCGAGCACCGCGTCGGCGCGTCTGCGCGCCTTCTCCAGGACGGCGTCCGTGACCGACGGCTCGTCGCCCATCGCGGCGTCCGCCTTCTCGCGTTCGACACGCAGGCTCTCGTCGGTCTGCTCACGCTCCGGGCTGGGCGGTGTGGCGCGGTTCGGCACAGGGCCTCCCTTCTATCGACATGCGCGAAGCTCCCGGATTGCGGTTGCGTTGCGCACGGCCGTCGTCAGATCGTCGGGGTCGAAGGGCTTGCGCAGAATGCCTACGGCGCCCAGTCGCGTTGCGACCGTGTGAATCGACTCATCCGTCAGGGCCGTGATGAGCACGACGGGCAGTTCCCACCTCGTGCGCTGCAACGCGGCGAGAACACCGAGGCCCGAGAGGCCCGGCATCTTGACGTCTGCGACGATTACGTCAGGACGCAGATTCGCCTCGTCGAGCGCGTTGCAAAGCAGATCGAGAAGCTCTTGTCCGTCGCGCGCCTCCACGGTCGAGCACCCATCGGCCTGCAAGGTGGCGGTGACGGAAGCTCGCATCTCGTCGTCGTCGTCAGCGACGAGGACTCGCAGGGGTCTCGGGGGGCTCGATGAGTACATGGTGGCTGGTCTCCGCGCGCTGATGCTGATGATGAGCGAAGGGCGTGGTCTGGAGACTCTGCCGTTCGCTCGCTCTCGTGGGGTCACCCCGACGAGACCTCGCAGCGTGCAAAAATCCGGCCCACCTTGGGCGTCCGCCGCCCACGTCTCATGCACCCGCCGCGGACGTCGCGTCCGGCCGAGATGGACCCCGCCGAAATCGGCTGCGGCTGTCAGCCAGCGTTCTTCCGCAACCGATGCTGCCTTCGCCTGTGATCGAGAGGCTGGGCTTCCGGAGATGTTCTCACGAGGCTTGCACGACGTTCGATACCTGCGGCCCGCAGCGTCGCTCCCCGGCCTTATTGCGCCGGGTTTGTCAGGAGGTACCGTCCCCGGCTTTCGCCTGCGAAACGTCTCCTCAGCTTCACGGCTCCCTGGCCGTTACCGTGTCGAGGCTTTCACTCGCTGGGGTGCATTGGCTTTCCTTTCTGGTCACGCCGATCCCGTGAACGGGTACCA
>JAJYCT010000518.1 GCA_021778125.1 Myxococcales bacterium | reverse complement strand
TCCTCGGGATCACCTCCACCCTCGACCGTCATGTCGGTCCGACGACAGCCAACGCTCGCGGGCTGTCGGCTGGGGAGCTCGTCGTCTCGATGGCCGAGACGATGCTCGCCGGTGGCGACTTCATCGTTGACCTCGACCACCAGCGTGTCGATGCGGCTGGCGCCCCGCTGCGAGCGGTGCAGAAGATCCCCGCCTCGACGACGTTCCTCGGCCGGGCGAAGGGGTTCGGGGAGAAGGTCTTTTCCGGCATCGAGGAGGCGAACGCGACGCTCGTCGGGCACTGGTTCGCACTCCTTTCGGCGAAGCGGCGGGAGGAGCTCGTCGCCGCGCGTCCGAGCGTCGACTTGGACCCGACCGACGTCGAGACCTACGGCACGAGGAAGGAAGGCGTCGCCTGGAACCACTCCGGGCAGCGTGTCGGCCGCCCGCACCCCGCGGTGTGGGCCGAGGCCGGCGTCGTGCTCGCCGCAGACCTCGGCTCGGGGACGAGCGATCCGCGCCCCCAGGCGCCCGCGCTCATCGCCCGGGCGATCGCCGCGCTCCCCGGCGGGCTCCTCCGTCCGATCATCCGATGCGACTCGGGCTTCTTCGACAAAGACGTCGCTGTTGCTGCACTGTCGAACGACGCAGACTTCGCGATCGTCGCGAGGCGCAGCTCGGCGACGTGGCGGGCGTGCCGGGAGATCGACGAGGCATCCCCTGGCAGCCTGCCGCGGGAATGGACGCAGACGTCGCCTGGGGCTGCTACCGGCCTGCAGGCTGGCCGAAGGACACGCGCTGTGTCGTGCGACGGGTGCGTGTGGACCACGACGAGCTGAAAAGCGACCCCCGGTCACGGCGTCGAAGGACAATCGACCCGAACCAGCTCACGCTCTTAGAAGCCGGCGAGGTGGGCTTCGCCTACGCCTACAGCTTTATCCTCACCAACCTCGACTGGGACGCCATCGAGATCGAGGCGTGGTTCCGCATGCGCGCCCTCGTCGAAGAGAAGATCAAAGACGCGAAGCTCGGAGCAGCGCTCCGCCACCTTCCGTCGGGATTCGCCACGGTGAACCGCACCTGGATGTGGTCGGCGTTTATCGCGCTGAACATCTCCACATGGCTCCAGTCCCTCTGCCGTCTCGATGCCGGCCGGCACGGCCGCGCCCACGGGAAGCGGCTGCGGCGCGAGCTCATCGTCGTCCCCGCCCGGGTGCTGCACCACACGCGCACCCTCGTTCTCCGCGTCGCCCCCGAGCACCGCGACGGCGTCTTCGCCGACGCCTGGTCCACGCTCGGCGCGATGGCGAGCTACGCCGGCCCCTGAACGACCAGTTCGAACTGGCCACCGTGCCCTGGCCGGCAGACCAACCACACGAATTGCCCGGACCTCTCACCTCGCACGCCCCGGAGCCGACCACAGCTCGACGACGGGAACGTCCATCCCCGCATTCACATACTTCGGCTCCCAGGAAGGGTCAGGAACTGGCCAAGTCGAGGATCTGGGTCAGAGGAGCTCGGACACGACCTCGGGCGGGCGGCCGACGACGGCGTGCCCGTCGTCGGTGACGAGTATGGGTCGCTCGATCAGCACGGGATTGGCCACCAGCACGGCGATCCATTCCATGCGATCGTGCCGTTCCATGCGATCGTGCAGCCTGCCGGCCAGCCCCAGCGCCTTGGCGGCAGGCTCACCCATCCGGGTGATCTCCCACGGTTCCTTGCCCAGCGCGGTCAGTAATCGGTCGAGAGCTGCGGCGTCCGGTGGGTCCTCGAGGTAGCGCCGCTCGACGTAGGCGACCCGTCGCTCGTCGAGAATCGCCTTGGCAGCGCGGCTCTTCGAACAGCGGGGGTTGTGCCACAGCTCCACGGCCCGGACGGTAGCCGTTGTCGCCAGCGCCCGCGCTGGCTGGCCCCTGCGTACCGAGCGTCTCGCCGGCAATGGCGCACCACACGGTCATTGTCTAGTGTGGCTCCGCCTCACCAACCGACGCCAGGAGCCGACCCCCCGGTGCCGGGCCGTGGCGGTGAGCACAGGCCACGGATCCAAGGAGCCGCACCATGTCCGAGAGTAACGAAGCCGTCATCGTCGCCACCGCACGCTCGCCCATCGGAAGGGCCAATAAAGGCTCGCTGGTCGACGTGCGGGCCGACGAGCTCATGGCCGACATCCTTAACGCCTTGATGAGCAAGGTGCCCGCTGTCGACAAGGCCGACGTGGTCGACATCATCTGCGGCAACGTGGCCCAGGCGGGCGAGACCGGCTTCTCCATCGCCCGCACGGCCGGCATCCTGGCCGGTTTCCCCGTGACGGTCCCTGGCCTCACCGTCAACCGCTTCTGCGCGTCGAGCCTCCAGTCGATCCGTAGCGCCGCCCACGCGATCGCCTGCGGCGAGGGCGACGTCTACATCGCCGCCGGAGTCGAGAAGACGTCCCTGCCGCCTGCCCGTGAGGGTGGTGGCGGTGGCGGTGGCGGGTTCGGTTTGGGCCCAGGTGGCCTGAACCCCAAGCTCCTCGGTCAGGAGGGCTTCCCGTTCGTCTACATGCCAATGGGCATGACGGCGGAGAACGTGGCCGAGGAGTTCGACGTGAGCCGTGAGGACCAGGACGCCTTCGCCAAGCTGAGCCAGGATCGCGCCGTCGCCGCCCAGCAGCAGGGGTTCTTCGAACGGGAGATCACCCCCGTCACCAAGCCCGACGGAACGGTCGTCGACCGCGACGACTGCCCCCGCCCCGACACGACGCTCGAACGCCTGGCCCAGCTCGCACCGGTGTTCAAGCCCGAGGGCGGCACGGTCACGGCCGGCAACTCCTGCCCCCTGAACGACGGCGCCGCCGCCGTCATGGTCATGAGCCGCCAGAAGGCTCATGCGCTCGGCATCGATCCCCTCGCCCGCATCGTGGCATCGGCCGTGAGCGGCAACAGGCCGGAGATCATGGGCGTCGCCCCGATCGAGGCCATCCCGAAGGCGCTCGCCCAGGCGGGCATGACGATCGGCGATATCGACGTCGTCGAGCTGAACGAGGCCTTCGCCGCCCAGGTCCTGCCGGTGTGCCGGAAGACGGGGGTCGACATCGATGCCCAGCTCAACCCGCACGGGGGGGCCATCGCGCTGGGTCACCCCTTCGGCATGACCGGTGCCCGCATCATGACCACGCTGATCAACGATCTGCAGGCGCTCGACAAGACCTACGGCCTCGAGACCATGTGCGCCGCCGGAGGTATGGCCATGGCCATG
>JAJYCT010000102.1 GCA_021778125.1 Myxococcales bacterium | reverse complement strand
CTGACGGCGCGGAGGGAGCTCGGGATCGACCGACGGGACCGCATTCCGGAGCGACGAGGCCCCGCTTTCGTTCCACGGGATCGCGACACCGACGCGCCGGCTCGCGAGGTCTCGCGTCCGAACCACGGTCCCGAGTGAGCGACGCGCCCTTCCGAGCGTTGGTCTCGCGCTTCCGTTGGTCGGGATCGACCTTCCGAGCGACGGGATCGCCGGACGGAGCGGAGAAGCCCCGTTCCGGAGCGACCCAACCCCGGGACGCCGCGTAGAGAGCGCGCCCCGAAGCGACGAGATCGCGTGACGCAGGCGACCGACCCCGTCTCCGAGCGACGAGACCCCGTGACGCAGCGACGCGGAGCCGAGACGGAGCCACGAACCCTCGGAACGCAGCGACGCGGATCCGAGACGGCGCCACGAAGCTCCGGGACGCAGCGACGAGAGCCCGCGCCGGAGCGTCCAGCCCCCGTGACGCGGCGACGAGCATCCGTGACGGGGCGTCGAAACCGCGTCCTCGCTCGACGCGACCGCGCCCCCGACGCGCGCGACCTCGATCCGCCCGCCACCTCTTTCCTCCCCCTCGCTCCCCGCCCCAATCCCCCGCGAAGAACCGGACGTCCCCCCGCTCCGAATGCTGGAACGCGGCCACGCGATGCCCCGCGTCCGCGTCGCCGATGAACGCTGCGCATGCCCTGGAGCGATTGCGCGAGCGTCGCCGCCCCGGGACCTGCAAGACCGCCCGATCCTTGCACGAGAGCCTCGCCACGCTGCAGGCGGAGCTGGCCGCGGATCAGGCCGCCCTCGAGGCGCACCAGACGGCCGAAGAGGCCAAGGCGGCCGACGAAGCCGCGCTCGTGCTGGCCAAGAAGGAAGCCTCGTGTCGGACGAGTCCTTGCCGGCGATGTCCTACGGTGTTGCGTGGCCCGCGCGGCAGCGGATAATGGCGTCGCGAGGAGGCAGGCGGCGTGGACGTGAAAGCGGCATCGCCGGGCGTTGCGGCGGGAGACGTTCTGGCGGGCAAGTACCGCGTCGAGCGCGTGCTCGGGCAGGGCGGCATGGGGGTCGTCGTCGCGGCGCACCACCTCCAGCTCGACGAGAAGGTCGCGCTCAAGTTCCTGCTGCCCGAGGCCCTGGGCAACCCTGAAGCGCTCGCGCGCTTCGAGCGCGAGGCGCGCGCGGCGGTCAAGATCAAGAGCGAGCACGTCGCGCGCGTGAGCGACGTGGGGCGCCTGGACAGCGGGGCGCCGTACATGGTCATGGAGTACCTGGAGGGCGGCGACCTGCAGGCCTGGCTCATCGAGCGCGGGCCGATGCCCGTCGAGCAGGCCGTCGAGTTCGTGCTGCAGGCGTGCGAGGCCATCGCCGAGGCGCATGCGCTCGGCATCGTGCACCGGGACCTCAAGCCCGCGAACCTGTTCTGCGTGCGGCGAGCCGACGGCCTGTTGTCGGTCAAGGTGCTCGACTTCGGGATCTCGAAGGTGACCGCGCCGGGCGCCGGCGACTCGTCGATGACGCGCACGAGCGCCGTCATGGGCTCGCCGCTCTACATGTCACCCGAGCAGATCCAGTCGTCCAAGCGGGTCGACGCACGGAGCGACGTGTGGTCGCTCGGCGTCATCCTCTACCAGCTCGTGTCCGGGCAGACGCCGTTCGACGCCGAGGAGGTGATGGAGCTGGCGGTGAAGATCGCGACGGGCGAGCCGGCGCGCCTGCAGGCAGCGCGGCCGGACGTGCCGGCGGCGTTCGAGCAGGCGGTGATGCGCTGCCTGCAGAAGGACAGGGAGCGCCGCTGGCAGAGCGTGGGGGAGCTGGCGCGGGCGCTCGCGGCCTTCGGGCCGGCGCGGTCGCGCGGCTCGGTCGAGAGGGTTCTGCGCACGATGGAGGCGAGCGGTGCGGCGCAGGCGCCGCCGCCCGGCGCGGGCGTGGCGGCGACGGCGATGGCGATGGCGATGACGACGCTCGCGCAGACGCCCATTCCTGGGGCGGCTGCGGCGCCCGCGGGGCCCGACGCGTCGTGGGGGCGGACGGGAACGACGGACAAGAAGCGCAGCGCGACGGCTGCGCTCGCGATCGGGGCCGTGGCGGCCGTCGCGCTCCTCGGGGGCGGGACGGTGGTCGCCATGAGGATGGGTGGGATGGGATCGAGGAGCGCGGCGGCGGGGGTCGCGCCGAGCGCGCCGGCCGCTGTTTCGCAGCCGCAGTCGCAGCCGCAGCCGGCGCCGCCGCTCTCTGCGAGCGCGATCGACGCGCCCGCGGCGAGCTCCGCACCGGCGCCCAATGTGGCGCAGCTCACGCCGCTCGCGCAGTCCGCGCAGCCGGCGCCTGCGACGGCGCCTGGGGGACACGCTTCGCCGCTCCGCGCCGCGCTTCCGGCTGCCCGCCGCGTGGCGAGCGCGTCTGCCACGCCTGCCGCGTCTTCCGCGTCTGGCGCGCCTCCGGCGAAGGCGAACTGCAACCCGCCGTACAACTTCGACGCGCACGGCAACAAGGTCTACAAGCAAGAGTGCATGTGAGGCGCGTCTGCGCGTCTGCGCCGCCTACCGGCCGCCGGCGGTGCGCTGCAGCTCGGCGATGTCGCGCTCGCAGCGCTCGACGCGCGGGCGCAGGTCGTGCGAGGCGCGCAGCACGCCGGTCATGTCGCGCACGGTGCCGGCCAGATCGGCGATGGCCGTCGAGGTGCGGACCTCGGACTCGACGATGCGGCGCGAGACGTCGGCCAGGCCGGTCTCGAGGCGCGCGTTGGTCTGGTCGAGGCGTGCGTTGGTCGCGTGCACCTCGTCGCGGACCTCTTTGAGGTCGTGGCGGATGCCCTTGAGGATCTCGATCGTGATGTCCGTCGGTTCCATGTGCCTTCTCCTGGATTGTAGGTCCGCCCGGCGCAAGCGCAACGGCCGGGCCAGGACGGCAGCCGAGGAAAGCCGACGAAGCGCCGGGAAATGCGCGGGGCCGCGCCTGTCCGCGGGCGGCTCGAGGCTGTCGCTGGAACAGGGCCTCGTGCTGTAATCGTCGCTCGTGAGAGGGGTTGCCGTGAAGCTCGCCCGACGTCGGGGTCTGCACGTGCTGGTGCTCGCCGCCGCGTCAGCGTCAGCTTCGCTCGCGCCGGCGAGCGCCGCCGCCGCACCCGACCCCCCGACCGCTCCGACCGCCCCGAGCAAGGCGCAGTGCATCGCGGCGGACACCGACGGGCAGGAGCTGCGTCGCGCGGGCAAGCTCGCCGAGGCGCGCGACAAGCTGCGGCTCTGCGCCGACCCCGCGTGTCCGTCGATGGTGCAGGGCGACTGCACGACGCGCCTGGACGAGCTGGACCGGGTGCAGCCGACGGTGGTCTTCCAGGTGAAGGACGCGTCGGGCGCCGACGTGAGCGCCGTGGCGGTGACGGTGGACGGCAAGCCGCTGGTGGACAGGCTGGACGGCACCGCGCTGCCGGTCGATCCGGGCAGCCACGTGTTCGCGTTCAGCGCAGCGGGTGCGGCGGGCCAGCCGCCGGTGACGCGCACGCTGGTGCTGTTCGAGGGCGAGAAGGACCGCCGCGAGAAGATCGCGCTCGGGGGGGCGCCGGGGGCGGCTCCTGCGACCGCGGGGGCCGCGACGATCCCGCTCGGCGAGACCACGCTTGCCGGCGGCGCGGCGCCGGCGGCAGGCGAGCCGGCGCCCGCGAGCCACGGCCTGGGGGGGCGCAAGCTGCTCGGTCTCGTGGTGGCGGGAGCGGGCGTCGCGGGGCTCGCCGCGGGCGGCGTGTTCGGCGCGCTGACGCTGTCGGAAAAGAGCCGGCAGCAGAGCGACTGCGCGAGCGCGACCTCGTGCAACAGCCCCGGGCAGGCCCAGTCGGACCACTCGGCGGGGATGACCGATGGGCTGGTCTCGACGGTGGGCTTCATCGCAGGCGGGGCGCTGCTGGTGGGCGGCGCGGTGCTGTTCTTCACGGCGCCGGCTCCCTCGGCTGCCTCGTCCGGCGCGGCGCAGCCGGCGGCGAGCGCGTCGATGGCGATCACGCCGAGCGTGGGGCCGGGCGGCGGCGGGATCGTGTGGCAAGGGAGGTTCTAGGTGAAGCCTGCGGTGCCCGCGGTAGCTCTCGCTCGGCTCGTCGCGATGGTCGCCGCCTGCGGCGCGGGCGGCGTGGGCGTCGCGGCGTGCACGGGCATCATCGGGTTCCCGGACGTGCCGGTGCCGGAGGAAGCGGGCGGCGCGGACGGGGACGCGACGATCGAAGCCGCGGCCGAGGCGGGGGGCGACGCGGCGGCCGACGCGTCACGCGACCGGTCGGCCGCGGATGGCGAGGGGGGAGCCTCTGTCTGCGACGGCGCGAGCTGCCCGCACGGCTGCTGCAACGGAGCCACGTGCGAGACGCCATCGCCCACGTACTGCGGGACCAGCGGCGGGGCTTGCGCGGCGTGCAGCGGGACGACGCCCGACTGCATCCTCGGATCGTGCAGCGCCGCGCCCCCGCCGAGCTGCGCGCCGGGTGGCGCGGGCATGACGACCTGTCCGGCTGGCACCGGTACGAGCAGCTGCTGCGCGAGCCAGGAGGTGGCTGGCGGGACGTACTCCCGGATGTACACCAACAGCGGCAGCGGCCCGACGGGGACAGCCGACTCGGCGACGGTGAGCAACTTCCGGCTCGACGAGTACGAGGTGACGGTGGGCCGTTTCCGGCAGTTCGTGGCGGCGTGGAACAATGGGGCTGGCTACACGCCGCCTGCGGGGTCAGGCAAGCACACGCACCTCAACGGCGGCCAGGGGCTGGCCAACAGCGGGAGCGCGGGGACCTACGAGACGGGGTGGGTCGCCTCGGACGACAGCAACATCGCGCCGACGACGAGCAACCTGTCGTGCGACGCGAGCTACCAGACGTGGACGGCCTCTGCGGGGAGCAACGAGAACCTGCCGATCAACTGCGTGAACTGGTGGGAGTCGTATGCGTTCTGCATCTGGGACGGGGGGTTTCTGCCGAGCGAGGCGGAGTGGGAGTACGCGGCTGCGGGCGGTAGCCAGGAGCGGGAGTACCCGTGGGGCACTGCGGCGCTGGGGACGGCGTGTCCGGGCACGGGCTGCGAGTACGCGATCTACAACTGCGACTACCCCATTGGCTCGGGCAGCTGCACGGGGGTGACGAACATCGCGCCGGTGGGGACCGCGACGCTGGGCGGCGGGGTCTATGGCCAGCTCGATCTCGCTGGCAACGTGTCGGAGTGGAACCTGGACTGGTACGCGACCTACGTGAACCCGTGCACGGATTGCGCCTATCTCACGGCCACCTCCCCCCGGGTGTTCCGGGGCGGCTACTTCCTCTACCTCGCGTCGCTCTTGCTGCCCCCGAGCCGCTACGGCGGCACCCCGCCGGATCGCGACGGCGACGTCGGGTTCCGGTGCGCCAGGACTCCATGACAAAATGCGCCATCGCTGCGGGCTCGCGGTGGTGCAGCGCTTCCCTCGATCCTTGATCCTCGAACCCTCGATATCGGTCTCGGATGAGCGCAGCGCGGCGACCTCGGGGCAGCGCCGCTTGCCGCGGGCGGCGGCCCGGCAGGCGGCGTCGAGGGCGGCGATCGGCAAGGGCATCGCGCCCGCACCATTCGGAAGGCCGCTGCGGAGCGCGATGGCGGCGATCAAGACGTCCGGCGCGGTGCGTATAGCGGCAGGAACACGGCCATGCCCCAGAGCGGGACGAAGTCGAAGCGGCGCTCGCCCTGCGTGTCGTAGCCCGCGCGCTTCTTGCCGCAGTTGCCGCAACGGGCGCGCGATCCGGTGCGAGCGCGAACGTGGACGTCGACTTCGAGTGCGCCGCGCGTCTTGCGAAGGTCGACCTTGCCGTAGACGAACCCCGGCAGCGGATGGACGCGCCCGACGCATCTTTGAGGGTAGGCTCTCCCAATGCGCGCCCTCGCCCTCCTGGCCCTCGTCGCCGCGTGTACCCCCGCGACCTCGACCTCGATAAATGCGACCCCGACGCCGACAAATTCGACCCCGATCCCGACCTCCGACGTCGATCCCCTCGTCGGCAAGCCGGCCCCGGACTTCACGGCGACGGCGCAGGACGGGAGCGCCGTGCACCTCGCGGCGCTGCGCGGCAAGCCGGTCATCCTCTACTTCTACCCGAAGGACGAGACCCCCGGCTGCACCAAGGAGGCGTGCTCCTTCCGCGACGCGTGGGACGCCCTCGGCAAGACGGGCGCGGTGCTCGTCGGCGTCTCGGCCGACACGCTCGACTCGCACAAGGCGTTCGCCTCGCACTGGAAGTTGCCGTTCGAGCTCGTCAGCGATCCGGACGGCGCGATCGGCAGGTCGTTCGGCGTGCCCTTCGAGGGCGTGCACCGCCGGCAGACGATCGTCATCGGCCCCGACGGGGTCGTGCGCAAGGTGTACCGCAAGGTCGACGTCGCGGTGCACGCGCAGCAGATCCTGGGCGATCTCTCGGCGGCGCCGTGAGGGCGACGTGAGCACCCTGCGCGTGGTGGTCGACGGCGAGGCCCTCTCGAACGAGGAGGCCGTCGCGTTCTGGAAGCGCTTCAGCGCCTGGATGGACGAGCACCCCGGGGAGCTCGGGGGCTTCGCGCGCTCCGAGGGGCTCTCGAGCGTGCGTCCCGAGATGCACGACGGCGTCCCCGTGCTCGTCGCGAGCCGCACGGCAGCGCAGGGGGCGTACGGAACGGCCCCCAGGAAGGCCGCGCGCGGGGCTGGAAGGCCCGCCCCGGCGAAGCGGCGGCGCTGACGACGCCTCCCTGGCGTGGCGGCCAGGCGCCCCCCGGGCCTGACCGCCGTCGCCAGGGCCTCAGTCGAGGATCTGGTAGACCGTCGCGAGCGCGTCGGTGTCGTTGGAGGTCCCGCCGATCACGAAGAAGTAGGCGCTGTCGTTCGCCACGCCCATGCGGCCGATCTTCGACGAGAGCTGCAGGGTGCTGCTCGACCAGCTGCCGTACTGCAGGGTGCCCCCGCCGGTGGCCGTCAGGGTCGTCGAGGTCGCCAGGTCGGCGGTGGGCGTGTAGCCGTTCTGGACCTGGAGCTGCGATCCGTCGCGCTGGACGGAGAAGCCCCCGGGGCTGGCCCATGCCGTCGCCACCATGCCGCCGGTGCCGCCGCCGACGACCGCGTACTCGACGGTGTTGCCCGTCGAGCCGAGCCCCGGTCCGCCGCCGAGCAGCAGGATGGCGCCGTTGGTCCGTCGTCGAACCCGAGATCGCGCCGGTCGACAGCAGCACCTCGCTGCCCCGACGCCCGGCGAGACGTTGTCGACGATCGGCGGCGGGGTGGCCACGACGTCGAGCGTCGGGCCCGGCTCCGCGCAGCCGTCGGGGTTGACGACGAGGGCCGTGTACGCCCCCGTCGGCGTGTTCTGCGGCACGAGCGCCGTGATGCTCGTCGAGGACACGAAGGCCGTGTGGTAGAGCTGGATGGGTTCACGCTCGCCACCGTGAAGACGCCGCTGCTGCACAGCGCGCCGTCCAGCGTCGTGCCCACGTCGACGAGCACGTCCGAGGGTGCGTCGGCTCCACCGTCGCCTCGCGGCTGGCGCAAGATGGTCCGCGTTGTGACCACGGCGAAGCGAGCCCGGCCCCGGCCCCCGCCCCCCCACCTCCGGCGAACGCCGCCGCTCTGGCGGGCGCAGCCGGCGCGACCAAAATCCGCAATTTCTGCGCGCGCTCACGTCGCGTCGTCCCCCCGTGGACACGAGACGCTGGGGGTGGTACTGGCGCAGCCCGCTCCCTCCCCCCAAACGACTGGACCGCATGCTCCTCGCCTCCGGCTCCGCCATCACCGTCGACGTCGACCTGACGTCGATCGTGCAGCTCGTCCTCTTCGTGGGGCTCACGCTCGTGCTCAAGCCCGTCCTGTTCGACCCGATGCTCCGCCTCTTCGAGGAGCGCGAGAAGCGCATCGACGGCGCCAAGGTGCAGGCGCGGCACATCGACGAGAAGTCCGCGACCGCCCTGGCCACCTACGAGGCCGAGATGGCCAAGGCCCGCACCGCGGCCAACGTCGAGCGCGACCGTATCCGGGCCGAGGGCGTGCGCCGCGAGCAGGACATCCTGCGCGAGGTCCGCGCGACGACGGCGAAGGCCGTCGAGGACGGCAAGGCCGCGGTGCACGCCGAGGCCGCCAAGGCCCGCGCGGTGCTCCAGGCGGACACGGCCGCGATGGCCCGCGATCTGGCGAGCCGCGTGCTCGGGCGCGAGGTGCCGTCGTGAAGAAGCGCCTGGTCCTCTTCGCGATGGCCCTCTGCACCGCGTGGTCCGTGTGGGCCTACGCCCAGGCCGGCCATGCCTCCCACCCCCCGTCGCCGGCTCCCGCGCCCACCGAGGCTCGCGAGGGCGAGGGTGGCGAGCACGGCACCGCCAGGGACGAGGAGAGCGAGGCCCCCGGCGCCATCAACTGGGCCGACTTCGGCTCCCGGACGCCGCCGTTCGCCGCGATGCTCGTCAACTTCGGCATCCTGATGGCCGGCTACTACCTGCTCGGCAAGAAGCCGATCGCCGCTGCCCTGCGGGCCCGCCGCGACTCGATCGCCAGGGACATCGAGGAAGCGCAGCGCATGCGCAAGGAGGCCGAGGAGCGCGCCAAGACGTACCAGGCGAAGCTCGACAGGCTCGAGGACGAGCTCAAGACCGCGCGCGACGCGCTGGTGCGCGCCGGCGAGGCCGAGCGCGATCGCCTCGTCGCCGACGCAGAGGCCAAGGCCGAGCGGATGCGCAAGGACGCCGAGTTCCTCGTGGAGCAGGAGATGAAGCAGATCCGGGTCGACCTGCAGCGCGAGGCCGTCGAGGCGGCCATCGCGGCGGCGGAGGAGCTCCTCAAGAAGCGCGTCACGCAGGCCGATCAGGAGCGGATCGCCGACGAGTACCTGAACGACCTCGGCACCAAAGGCCGCCCGGCGGCGGGAGGCGTGTCGTGAGCGTCCAGATCGTCGCGCGCCGCTACGCCCAGGCGATCCTCGAGCTCGGCGTCGAGCAGAGGTCGCTCGACACGCTGGTCGAGGAGATCGCGACCGTGGCCTCGGCCTGGTCGGCGAGCGTCGACCTGCGCAACGCCATCGAGAACCCGCTCGTCGCGCACGACGCGAAGATCGCCGTGGTGGGCGAGCTGTGCGCCCAGATCGGCGCCTCGCCCACGACGCGCAACGTCCTGCGCCTCCTGGTCGACCGCCGCCGCGCCAAGGCCCTGCCGTACGTCGCCCAGTACCTGCGCGAGCTGGCCGACGCGCGCAAGGGCGTCGTCCGTGCCGAGGTGACCACCGCCGCGCCGCTCGGCGATGCGTACTACGCGCGCCTGCAGGCGCAGCTCGAGAAGATGACGGGCCACGAGGTCGTCGTCGACAAGCGCACCGACCCCTCTCTCGTCGCCGGCGTGGTCACGCGCATCGGCGACCGCATCCTCGACGGCAGTCTGCGCACGCGCCTGCAGTCGCTGCGAGACGCTCTCCTTCCGCAGTCCTAAGCCCCCGCTAGCCAGGTCAAAAGAACATGCAGCTTCGCGCCGAAGAGATCTCCTCGATCATCAAGAAGCAGATCCAGAACTACGAGAAGGCCGCGCTCACGACCGAGACGGGGACCGTCCTCAGCGTCGGTGACGGCATCGCGCGCATCTATGGCCTCGAGGGGGCCATGGCGGGCGAGCTGCTCGAGTTCCCCGGCAACCTCATGGGCCTGGTGCTCAACCTCGAGTCCGACAACGTCGGCGCGGCGTGCTTCGGCGACGTCACGGACGTCAAGGAAGGCTCCGTCGTCAAGCGCACGGGTCGCATCCTCGACGTGCCCGTGGGCGAGGCGCTCATCGGCCGCGTCGTCAACGCGCTCGGCCAGCCGGTCGACGGCAAGGGCCCGATCCAGACGCCGCACCGCCGCCGCGTCGAGCTCAAGGCGCCGGGCATCCTCGCGCGCCAGCCGGTCAAGGAGCCGCTGCAGACGGGCATCAAGGCCATCGACGCCATGGTCCCGATCGGGCGCGGCCAGCGCGAGCTCATCATCGGCGACCGCCAGACGGGCAAGACGGCCGTCGCGCTCGACACGATCATCAACCAGAAGGGCCAGAACGTTCACTGCTTCTACGTCGCCATCGGGCAGAAGCAGTCGACCGTCGCGAGCGTCGTCGACAAGCTCACGCAGTTCGGCGCGATGGAGTACACGACCGTCGTCACCGCGGGCGCGAGCGAGACCGCGCCGCTGCAGTTCATCGCGCCGTACACCGGCGTCACGATGGCCGAGTACTTCCGCGACTCCGGACGCCACGCGCTCTGCGTGTACGACGACCTGTCCAAGCAGGCCGTCGCGTACCGCCAGCTCTCGCTGCTGCTGCGCCGCCCGCCGGGGCGCGAGGCGTACCCGGGCGACGTCTTCTACATCCACTCCCGCCTGCTCGAGCGCGCCGCGAAGATGGCCGACGAGTTCGTGGTGGTGAAGAAGGACGTCACCGACTGGGACAAGCACGGCGAGGCGAAGGTCTACAAGGGCGAGCTCGGCAAGCACGCGGCCGACGAGGAGCTCAAGGCCAAGGGCGGCGAGTTCCACGTCCTGCGCAACCCCAAGTCGGGCGGGTCGCTCACGGCGCTGCCGGTCATCGAGACGCAGGCCGGCGACGTGTCGGCGTACATCCCGACGAACGTCATCTCGATCACCGACGGCCAGATCTTCCTCGAGACGGACCTCTTCAACTCCGGCGTGCGCCCGGCCATCAACGTCGGCCTCTCGGTCAGCCGCGTCGGCGGCAGCGCGCAGATCAAGGGCATGAAGTCGGTCGCCGGCAAGCTGAAGCTCGAGCTCGCGCAGTACCGCGAGATGGCGGCCTTCGCGCAGTTCGCGAGCGACCTCGACAAGGTCACGCGCGACCAGCTCGAGCGCGGGGTGCGCCTCGTCGAGATCCTCAAGCAGGGCCAGTACGTGCCGCTCGTCGTCGAGAAGCAGATCGTCATCATCTACGCGGGCACGCGCGGGTACATCGACGGCATCGAGGTCGGCCGCCTCGCCGCGTACGAGAGGGGCCTCCACGACTTCATCGAGAAGAAGTACCCGAGCGTCTACGAGAGCATCCGCACCAAGAAGGCGCTCGACGACGAGACCGAGAAGACGCTCAAGAAGGCGCTCGACGAGTACGGCACCGCCTTCGGCAAGAAGGACTGACGCGCCATGCCGTCGCTGAAGGCCATCCGCAAGCGCATCGCGAGCACCAAGGCGACGCAGAAGATCACGCGCGCCATGAAGATGGTGGCGGGCGCGAAGCTCACGCGCGCGCAGCAGCGCATCGTCGCGCTGCGCCCGTATGCCGTGAAGACCGGTGAGGTCCTGCACTCGGTCTCGCGCACCATGAACGAGGCCAACGAGGAGAGCGGCGAGGCGCTGCACCCGCTGCTCGCCCGCCGCGCCGAGAAGAAGGCCCTGGTGCTCGTGCTGTCGGCCGACCGCGGCCTGTGCGGCGCGTTCAATACGAACATCCACAAGGCCGCCGAGCGCGTCTGGGCCGAGAAGAGGGCCGCGGGCGCCGAGGTGGTCTTCGCGACCGTCGGCCGCAAGGCGCGCGAGTACCTGGGCCGCCGCGGGGCCAACGTCATCCAGGACTTCACGCACATCTACGACGGTCTCGACCTCGACAAGGCGCGTCTGGTCACCAAGTGGCTGGTGCCGCGCTTCGAGAAGGGCGAGGTCGACTCGATCACGCTCGTCTACAACGAGTTCAAGAGCGCGATCACGCAGAAGGTGACGCACGAGGCGCTGCTGCCGCTCGGCAACGGCAGCGGCCCCGCCAGGCCCGAGGCGGGCGACAAGTTCGGGCCGAGCGACCTGCTCTACGAGCCCAACCAGCGCGCGCTGCTCGAGCGGCTCGTGCCGATGTACTTCGAGATCAGCGTCTACCGGGCGCTGCTCGAGAGCCAGGCGAGCTTCTTCGGCGCGCAGATGACGGCGATGGACTCCGCCACGCGCAACGCCAAGGAGATGATCGCGAGGCTGACGCTCTCGTACAACCGCGCCCGCCAGGCGGCGATCACCAAGGAGCTCATGGAGATCATCGGCGGCGCCGAGGCGCTCAAGGACTGAGACTGCCGCGTGCCGGCGCCGCGCCGGCCGGGCGCCTCAGGGCAGGTCCGCGGGCTCCACGACCGAGCTCACGTCGCGCACGCCCGCGGCCATCGCCGACAGGAGCGGGGTCGGCCAGAGCCCGAGCACGAGCGCGAGCAGCACGAGCGGGAAGAGCGCTGCGCGCTCGCGCGGCGTCGCGTCCGGCAGGCGCCCTTCGTACGTGCGCAGCAACGGCGAGCGCCGCCACGCCTCGTCGAACGCGCCGGGCAGGACCATCCGGGCGACGCGCAGGTGCGCCGACGCCGACGCGACGATCGACGCGGCGAGCAGGATCGCCAGGACCGGGTGCTTGCCGAAGCCGCCGAGCAGCGCGAGCAGCGGCCCCCACGTGCCGAGCAGGCACGGGACGCCCAGCGACGTGGCGAGGCCCACGGCCGTCAGCGCGGCGAGCGCGGGGACCTCGGCGGCGAGCCCGCCGAGGCGCGCCAGGCGGCAGGTGCGCAGGCGCAGGTGGAGCGCGCCCGCGGCGCCGACCAGGAGCGCGCCGGCGAGGCCGCGCGCGAACGTCCCGACCAGCGCCCCCGCGAGCCCCTGCGCGGTGAAGGAGCCGACGCCGAAGAGGATCGCCCCCGCGCCCGCGATCGATGCGTACGCCGTGAAGCGCCTCAGGTCGCGCGCGGCCATCGCGGTCAGGCCGCCGTACGCCAGCGACAGCACGCCGAGCGACGCGATCCACGGCCCGGCCCAGCGCGCCCCCTCGGGCACGGCGCCGAGCCCGACGCGCACGAGCAGGTAGGGCCCCAGCCCGGTGACGACGCCCGCGAGCATGACCGCCGCCCCCGGCGGCGCCTCCTCGAGCACCTCGGGCAGCCAGCCGTGAAGCGGGACCACCGGCGTCGCGATGGCGATCGCGAGGAACAGCAGCACCCAGGTGCCCGCCGCGAACGGGACGCCGAGGATAGGGCCGCGCGCGGCGAACGACGTCCGCGCGAGCTCGGGGATCGACAGCGTGTGCGCCACGCTCGTGCCGTCGACCAGGTAGGTGCCGGGGGTAGCCCGCGACAGTGCCACGAAAGCCGCGAGCAGCGACGCCGAGCCGAGCGCGCCGTAGACGGCGAGCTTGGCGGCCGCGTGCTCCCCGCGCGGCCCGCCCCAGCCGCCCACGAGCATCACGAGCGCAAGCAAGAGCAGCTGCCACGCCGAGAACAGCACGACCAGATCGAGCGTCACGAGCACGCCCATGGCGCTCGCGGCCAGCAGGGCCAGGGCCGCGTGGTACGCGTCGCTGCGGCGGTCCGGCCGGGCGACGACGATGGCCACGAGCCACATGGCCGCCGCGAGCGGTACGAGCGTGACGCTCGCGCCGTCGACGCCCAGGTACCACTCGGCGCCCACGGAGCGGAGCCACACGGCGCGTTCGACGAGCTGGAAGCCGTCGTTGCCCTCGGCCTTGCCGACGTCCGGGACAAAGCGCGCGAACCCCCAGAGCGACAGCGCGACCTCCGCGATCGCCGCGCCCAGCGCTGCCCGTCCGACCAGCGGATCGTCGCGCCGCCCGGCGAGGCGCGCTGCGCCGGCCAGGAGCACGACGAGCACCGGGAGGGCGAGCAGCAGCGAGAGGGCGTGCCCGCCGGCCCAGCCGAGGCCTGATGGCAGGTCCGCGCGGAACCCCATGGCCACCTCGCCCGCCTGCTCGTCGGTCGACGTCACCACCACGTGCCCGAACGCCTGGCGCACGCGCGGGTCGCGGTCGGGCATCCACGAGACGACGACGTCCCGGGACGCGCCCGGCGCGAGCGTCCCCGTCGTCGCCGCCCCGTCGGCGAAGCGCACGCCCAGGTGCGAGGGCGAGCGCACGTCGTCCTCGTCGCCGCGGACGGCGATGCGCGAGACCACGAGCGGCTCGGCGCCGACGTTGGCCACCGTGATGGTGCCGATCCACCCGCCCTGGCCCGGCCCGAGGACGAGCGGGCCCCGCCCTCCCCCGGGAAGCGAGAGCACGATGCGACCGCCGTGCGACAGCGGCGCCGCGAGCGCGGTGCCGGCCACGAGGCACGCGGCGAGCGCCAGAAGAAGGACCAACCAGCGGAGCAGGCGTCGGCTCACGTCTCAGGTCCCCGGCCAGACAGCGTGCGCCAGCGCGGCCAGACCCGCAGCGGCAACGAGGACCCAGGCCAGCCTCCCCATCGAGACGCCGACGAGGGGCTCCAGGGCGTGAGCGACGCGCGCCACGCCGTCGGCCGCGCGGTCCGCGGGCGACGTCACGACGTGCTCGTCGGCCGCCGCCACGAGGAACGCCACCGCGCGGCCGGTCGCGGCGAGCGCACCCTCGATCGCGCCGACGACGAGCCGCTCCATGTCGTCGAGCAGCTCGCCCAGGCGAGCCGCCAGGCCGACCAGCAGCGGATCCTCGGCGTGCTCCTCGACGCGGGGCGGGCGTGGAGAGACGCGGCGCGCCGTGGCCAGGCGCAGCGTCGCGACGCCGAGGGCGACGACGATCATCGCGGTGAGCGCGCGCGCCGGACCCCCCAGCCCCAGCGCGATCAACCCGAGACCCAGGGGAAGCGTGCCGGAAAACGCGAACGCGCGGGCCAGCCCGTCGTGCTCGAGCGCGCGCCACGTTGCGAGCAGCACGACCGCGGCGCCCACCGCCGCCACGAGCGCCCCGGCGTGCAGTGCGGAGGGCAGGAGGAAGGCGACGCGAAGCAGCAGCGCCGGACCGAGCAGTGTGCTGGCGCCGCCGGCGGCCACGGCGGCGAGCGCGCCCGGGCCCCGGAGGGGCAGCCGCAGCATCCCGAAGGCGAAGACGGCCACCAGCCACGCGAGCAGAGTCGCCGCGACCACCGACACCCCGCCGGGCAGGACGCGGTCCTCCAGGGCCCGGCGCACGGCGGGCTCGCCGTGCGCGTCGCGCAGCGCGAGCTGGTCGGCGATCGCGTGCACGAGCAGCGTCGGACCCACGCGCACCAGCACGACGCCGGTGCCCGGCGACGCCGTGAAGCGCCTGGTCGCGGAGTCGACGCCGATGCCGTCGTCCACGCGCACGACGTGCGGCCCCGGGGCAATCGGCAAGTCGGCAAACGGCGCCCGCGCCTCGGCCCTCTGCGACGCGTCGAGGTAGACGAGGGCGCCGGGCGGCGCCGACATCGAGAGCGTCGCGCCGCCCGCGGGGCCGCTCACCCGCGCGACGGCGTAGCGGTCCTGCTCCCCGCGCAGGTACGCGTCCTCGTCCCAGCCGCCGCCCAGGCCCCAGAAGAGCAGCCCGGCGCCGAGCATCAGCGCCACGACCGCCAGCGTCCCCCAGGCCGCCGCGGCGACGCCGGGCCGCGGATCGACCCACGACGCGAGCCACGACGCCGCTGCCCACGCGAGAGCCCACCCGGCCGCAATGGCGACGAACCCGTCGCCCAGGAAGGCGAGCAGCGCCCCCAGGAGCGCGAGCTGCAGCCACGCCCAGCGGGTCCATGTGGCCTCGAACGACGGCCCCGCCGCAAGGTGCACGGCCCCGGCGCAGGCGACGACGCAGGCGAGCGCGCA
>JAJYCT010000517.1 GCA_021778125.1 Myxococcales bacterium | reverse complement strand
GGCCCGGCGGGTCGCGCCTAGGACGACGCGCTCGGCGCGGCGACGGGCGGCGCGGCGTCGCCAGGGGCCGCCGTCGCACCCCGGCTGCACGCCGCGAGCACGAGCAGGAGCGCAAGCGCCGCGCGCACCCCTGCCCCCTCAGCCCCGCCCGAAGCGCAGCAGCAGCCCGAGCCAGCCGCGCCCGAGGTAGAGCAGGTTGAGCGCGAGCCAGAGCCAGAGCAGCGCGTCCAGGCGCCCGGCGAGCGCCCAGAGCCAGATGTGGCTCGGGTAGTGGTTGAGGAAGCGCAGGAACGTCGCGAGCCGCGCGCCCGCGCTCTTCTTCTGCTCGACCGTCTCGTAGTAGGCCTCGACGGTCGTGGCCTTCCCGCTGAGCTCCGGGCTCCGGACGAAGTTCGTCAGCGAGATCGCCGACGCGATGATCGCGACGCCGGCGATGCCCGCAAGCAGGAACCGCGCGTCGCCCGGCGCCCACGCAGCGGCGTCGAAGCCCAGGCCGCCCGCGCGCCACGCGCGCAGGGCCAGCGCGCCCGCCAGGACGACGGCCTTGAGCTCGTCGGTGAAGAAGTCGAAGAGGTGCCCGGCCTTCGACGCGAGCTTCTTCCAGCGCGCCAGCATGCCGTCGGCGCAGTCGAGGCAGTAGCTCGCCTCGAGCACGGCGACGGCGACGAGGCCCCCCCGCCAGGTGGGCAGGGCGACGAGCAGCGCCGCGGCGACGAGGAAGACGGCGAGGTTGGCGAGCGTGACCTGGTTGGGCGTGAGGCTCGTGCGGTGCACAGCCGCCACGACGCCCGCGGCGAGCGGGCGCATCACGTAGACATTGAAGAGCTGGTCGTTCTTCTTGCGCGTCTCGCGGTAGACGCGCGCTGCTGTGGTCAGCATCCGGGCAGGGGCGGATGGTATAGACTCGACCGAGGCGCCGCCATGTCCTCGGACCCGAAACGCGACCTCGCCGTCCTCCGCCAGCTCACCGAGCACCTCTCCGACGGCCGACCGCTCGAGGACGCGCTGCACGAGGTGACCGACGCCGCGCTGCAGGTCCTGCCGTGCGACCACGCGAGCATCCGCCTCTTCGACGCGTCGCGCACGACGCTCCTGGCCGGCGCCCGGTCGGGCAAGGGCATCGACCAGCGCTCGCTGTCGCTCACCAAGGGCGAGGGCATCGCCGGCTGGGTGATGGAGCACGGCCTGCCCGCCCACGTGCGCGACGCCAAGTCCGATCCGCGCTTCGTCGTGGCCGTCGGCCAGGGCTTCTCGATCCGGTCGATCATCTCCGAGCCGCTGCTGTCTGCGGGGAAGCCCATCGGCGTGCTGGGCGCGTCGTCGCCCGAGCCGGACGCGTTCAGCGACGACGACATCCTGATGGCGCGCATCCTGTCGAACTGCTCGGTCCCGGCGATCGAGCGCAGCCGCCTCGAGCGCCTGGCGGCCGTCGACGAGCTCACGCTGGCCTTCAACGCGCGCTACCTCCTGCCGCGCCTGCAGGAGGAGATGGATCGCGCGCGGCACTCCGGCTCGCCGCTCAGCCTCCTGGTCATGGATCTCGACCGGATGGGGCACGTCAACGAGTCGTTCGGGCGCGACATGGGCGATCGGGTGCTCGCCCTCTTCGGCGAGCGCGTGCGCGCGCAGACGCGCCGGTACGACGTGCTCGTGCGCAGCGGCGACGACGAGTTCGCCCTGCTCATGCCGACGACGAGCCCCACGCAGGCCGCGGCCACGGCCGACAAGCTGCGCAAGGCCGTGGGCGACGAGCCCATGGAGCCCAGGCCCGGGGGCTACATCTCGCAGCGCGTGTCGCTCGGCGTGGCCACGTGGGACGGGCGCGAGACCGCCGAGGAGCTCTGCAGCCGGGCCGCGGTCGCCCTGCGCGACGCCAAGGCGCGCGGCGGCGACGCGGTCGGCAAGGCCGTTCCGACTGGCCCCTCGCCCTGAACGCGTCGTGCAGGCCGGCGCGAAGTGCGCTAGAGGGGCTCTCGCCATGTCGATGAAGCGCAGCAAGCAGAAGAGCAACGGCTCGGGCCGCGGCTCGGGGGGCGAAGACGACGTGTGGGCGAAGCCGCCCGAGCCCGAGCCCACGTGGGACGAGGTCGAGGCCAAGCCCGACGGCTCGTTCGTGCCCTTCGCCATGTCGTCGCGCTACGCCAAGGGAGACCTGATCCGTCACCCCAAGTTCGGCAAGGGCATGGTCGTCTTCGCCGAGCCGACGCGCATCGAGGTCCTGTTCCAGGACGGCAAGAAGAAGCTCGGCCACGCGGTCGCCTGAGGCGCCGTGACGGCCGGCCTCGCCGACCGCCTGCCGCCCCGCGGGGCTCCCCCCGACGAGCTGCTCGACCTGTTCCTCGGCCACGCGAAGGCCGCGGGGCTCGAGCTCTACCCGGCGCAGGAGCAGGCCATCCTCGAGCTGCTCTCGGGCAGCAACGTCATCCTCGCCACCCCGACCGGCAGCGGCAAGTCGCTGGTCGCCCTGGCCCTGCACTTCTTCGCGCTCGCCAGCGGGCAGCGCAGCATCTACACCGCGCCCGTCAAGGCGCTCGTCAGCGAGAAGTTCTTCGCGCTGTGCCGCGACTTCGGCGCCGATTACGTGGGCATGCTCACGGGCGACGCGGCGGTCAACCGCGACGCGCCGATCCTCTGCTGTACCGCCGAGATCCTCTCGAACCTGGCGCTTCGCGAGGGCAAGAGCGCCGACGTCGACGCCGTCGTGCTCGACGAGTTCCACTACTACGCCGACCGCGAGCGCGGCGTCGCCTGGCAGATCCCGCTGCTCGTGCTCGAGCGCGCGCAGTTCCTGCTCATGAGCGCGACGCTGGGGCCGACCGAGGCGTTCGAGAGGGACCTCGCGAAGCTCACGCGCCGCCCGACGGTCACGGTCCGCTCGGCCGACCGCCCGGTGCCGCTCGACTTCGAGTACCGCGAGACGACGCTGCACGAGACCGTCGTCTCGCTGACGCGCGCGGGGCGGGCGCCGGTGTACGTCGTCAACTTCACCCAGCGCGCCGCGGCCGAGGCGGCGCAGGACCTGATGAGCCTCGACGTCGTGCCGAAGGAGCAGAAGCGGGCCATCGCCGAGGAGCTCGGACGCGTGCGCTTCGACACGCCGTACGGCAAGGAGGTCAAGCGCTTTCTCGCGCACGGCATCGGCGTCCACCACGCAGGCCTGCTGCCCAAGTACCGCCTCCTGGTGGAGACGCTGGCGCAGCGGGGCCTGCTGGCCATCATCAGCGGGACC
>JAJYCT010000516.1 GCA_021778125.1 Myxococcales bacterium | reverse complement strand
AGGGAGAGCGCGAGCACCGCGACGAGCAGCGCCGGCTCGACGAGGGCCCCGATGGTGAGCGCCCGGCTCGCCCCCATGCCCCCGAAGGCGGTGCCGGTGTCGAGCGCGGCGAGCGCGAGCGCGACCGATCCGACGAGCAGGACGAAGATCACCGCGATGAAGTCCGTCGAGTCGGCGAGCGGCGGGGCGAGGGTGACGAGCGGGGCCAGCACCGCCACCGTGGCGGCCGTCGCGACCAGCACCAGCGGGGCCACCGAGAAGATCCAGCTCGACTCGGCGGGGCGCGTGCGCTGCTTGGCCGCGAGCTTGGCGATGTCGCGCCAGGGCTGGACGACCGGCGGGCCGTCGCGGCCCTCGAGGCGGCTGCGCACGAGTCGCAGCAGGCCGAGCAGGAGGGGCCCGCCGGCTACCACGAGCACGAGCTGGGCGGCGCCCACGAGCAGCGAGGCGAGGCTCACGAGACCACCACCAGCGCGATGACGAGCACGACGAAGCCGTAGGCGAGGTAGCGGTGCACCGAGCCGTTTCCGAGTGCGCGCGCCCGTATCCCCAGCGCCGCCGCGAGGGCGAGCACCGGACGGTAGAGGCGCCGCTCGACGACGTCGTCGTTCGCGCTCGCGTAGGCGATGCGCTCGAGGTAGTAGCGGCTCTCCACGGCGTGGCTGACGTCCAGGTCGTGCTGAGGGGCGAGCACGTCGTCAAAGACCCGCGTCAGCGGCTCGGCGAAGGACGTCGCCGTGTACTGCATGCGCGCGCTCGTGACGACCCGACCCGACCCCCAGGGCTCGAAGGCCCGCACCGTCGCGCTTGCGCGCCGCCCGCCGCGCCGGCGTAGGGTCGCGACGACCAGCGTGGCCGCGACGGCGCCGAGGGCGAGCGCGAGCGGGTCGATCGCCCCGCGCAGCGCCTGGAGGTGGAAACCTGACAGGGCGGCGGTCAGTCCTGACCGGTTCGGCGCGACGACGCCAGCCGCGCGCGATATCGCGGTGATCGCGAGGCTGGGCGCGACGCCAAAGAGAACGCAGCCGGCGGCGGTGATCAGTGGGGCGAGGCGCATCGAGCCGGGCACCTCGCGCGCGTGCTCGGCGGCCTCGCTGCGCGCGCGACCGAAGAAGCCGATCCCGACGGCCTTCACGAAGGCGACGATGGTGAGCCCGCCCGTCAGTGCGAGCGCGGCCACGAAGAGCGCGGTCGCGACCGTCGTCACGGGGTCGGCACCCGAGAGCCCGTGCACGAGGCTCTGCACGACGAGCCACTCGGCGTCAAAGCCGTTGAGTGGCGGCAGGGCGGCGACGGCGAACGCGCCGAGCACCACGGCACCGGTCGTGGCCGGCATGGTACGCGCGAGCCCGCCCAGGTGGTCGAGGTCGCGCTCGTGGGTCGCGTACTGCACCGAGCCCGCACCGAGGAAGAGGGTGGACTTGTAGAGGGCGTGGGCCGTCACGAGGAAGAGCGTCGCGACGAGCGCCAGGCTCGAGGCTGCCGGGTTGTGCGCAAAAAAGAGCCCCGACGCCGCTAGGCCGATCACGACGAGTCCCATGTTGTCGCTCGTCGAGTAGGCGAGGAGCCGCTTGAGGTCGGCGCTCGTCGCGGCATACAGCGAGCCGTAGAGGGCCGAGATCACGCCGAAGAAGCCCGCGACGAGCCACCACCAGGTCGGGCCGACCCCGAGCAGGGTTCGGGTGAGGACGATCCCGTAGATCCCGAGGTTCACCATCGCGCCCGAGAGCAGGGCCGAGGCGGGCGCGGGGGCCTCGGCGTGCGCGCGGGGCAGCCAGACGTGGGCGGGCACGAGCCCGGCCTTGGCGCCAAAGCCGATGAGGAGTGACAGGAAGACCGCGGCGCGCGTGGCGGCCGGAAGGTGGCCCGCGCTCGTAGCGATGGCGGCGAAGCTGGGACTTGGTGCGTGGCCGGCGAGCACGACGAGACCGGTCGTGATCAGCGCCGCGCCGCCCTGGGTCATCGCCCCGTACCACCAGGCGGCCTGGCGGGCCTCATCACGCCGGGCGTGGTCGTGGGCGACGAGCGCGAGCGAACTGAGCGCCATCAGCTCCCAGAGCACGAGGAAGGTCACGACGTCCCCGGCCGCGGGTACGAGCAGGAGGCTCGTCACGAAGAGCGCGAAGGCGCTCGAGGCGCTCACCGAGCTCATGGCGTGGCGCCGATAGCCGACCCAGTGGATCGTCGCGGCGACGGCGACGACCGAGGTCGTGAGTGTGAAGAGCGCGCCGAGCGGCGTCAGGTCGAGGCTAACGCCGGTGAAGGGCACGAGCATCGTCGTGTGGCCGACGATCGAGCGGTTCGTCGCGAGCACGTGTATCGCCACCGCGCCGGCGAGGACTTCGACGACGCCGAGCAGGCTCGCGACGAGCTGGACGCGCAGCGCGCGCGGCGCGAGGGCGGCGAGAGTCGCGAGTACCCCGAGGCCCGCGACGACGCCGATCATATTCACCGGTTCGTGAGGCGTCGCAGCGCGGCGAGGATCTCGGTGGGGTGGGGCGGGCAGCCGGGTATCTCGAGGTCGACCGGCACGACGTCGGCGGCCGCACCGGCGACGGCGTAGCCACCGGCAAAGACGCCACAGTCGCGCGCGCAGTCGCCGAGGGCGATCACGAGCCGCGGCTCGGGCATCGCGAGGTAGGTCCGCTCCAGGGGCGAGGCCATGTTGTGGGTCACGGGCCCGGTCACGAGCAGCGCGTCGGCGTGTCGTGGCGAGGCGACCAGGCGCGCACCGATCCGCTCGGCGTCATACACCGGGCCGAAGACCGACGCGATCTCGATCTCACAACCGTTGCAGCTGCCGGCGTCGACGTGGCGAAGCTGCAGCGAGTGGCGAAGGCTCACCGCGGCCGAAAGCGGTGCGGGAGCCGGGTCGAGGCGTTCGCTGACGCGCCGTCGTCTCGTCCAACTACGAAGAAGAGAGAAAATCATCCGCTGTCCCGTTACGCTGCGCAGGCCTCAAGCCGTCGCGACGTCAGCGATGGTACCACCGCCCACGCGATCGCCCCCTCGGTGAATTCGTGCGGCTCCGGTGCGCTATCACTGCGCGCGAGCAACATTGGGACAAATAGCGCGCAAGTGGCGAGAATTCGCGATTTGGGCTGGCATGCTGCATCCACCAGTGCTACGCGCTGTGGCTCGGCAACGCCGAGGTGGTCCTCCTAAAGCATGCCCTTGCGTGGAAGGACCACGTCCGCACGATAGTTCGCGTCGCAGCGGCGTGCACGGACCGCGCGA
>JAJYCT010000101.1 GCA_021778125.1 Myxococcales bacterium | reverse complement strand
TCGGCGGCGTCGGCGCCACGGGCCCCAGGAGGAGCCTCGTCGCACCGGCCGCCGGACGCTCGCCGCGCATCACACCGGATCACGTAGCACCGCGCATCGCGCCTGGCGCTATGCGGCGGGGTCGCACGCGCCCTTACTCACCCATGGGCGTCCGCGGGCGCACCGTCACTTGACGTGGGGGTTACAGGGCTGGGAGTCCACGTCGTCGGTGGCTCCGTCGGCGTCGAGGTCGCGCACGGGAGGGACCGGGACCGTGACCGAGGGCACCTTGCCGGCGAAGGCGTCGGTGACGAAGCGGATCACGGCGGCCTGCGTCGCCCGGTAGGGCTCCGGCACCGAGAAGAACTGGCTCGAATCGAGCAGGTCGAACGGCGTGGACGACGCGAAGTTCGCGTACGGGATGCAGTACTCGCGCTGGCCCTGCGACGACGTGAGGTTGTCGCCGTGCGTCGCCGGCGACGACTGCACCAGGACGGCCGTCAGGCCCGCGGCGGGCGTGTCGTGGATCGTCCCGTCGGCGGACGGCGCGACCTCGACGAGCGGCACCCGCCCGGGATCGTTCGCGAGGTTCTTGTAGTCGATCACCTCGGCGTTCGAGCCCACGTCCGGCCTCGCGACCCCCCAGCCGCCGGCGCGCGCGAGCGCCTCGTTGGACTCGTTGGGCACCCACTCGTCGTTGATGACCTCGATCTGGAGCACGTTGCGCGCGGTCGTCGGCTGCCCCGCGAGCGGCTGCGGGCGCAGCGCGAGATCGGCGGCGAACACGAGCGGATCGGCCGGCTCGACGACGGTCTGCGCGAGCGCGATCGCCGGGTGCGCCTCGTCGAAGGTGTCCTGGACGAACGCGAAGTTCAGGCCCAGGGCCTCCTTGAGCAAGCCGGAGACGATGGGGCTGTGCGCCGCCAGCTCCTGGATGATTCCGCCGCCGCCGACGTTGAGCGTCCAGGCCTCGACGTGCGGCTCGAGCGCCGCGGCGACGCTCCCCTCGATGGCGCCGAGCGAGTTGCCGACGTAGGCGATGCGCGACGGATCGATGGCGGGCGCGGCGGCGCCGAGGGCGAGGCCCGACAGGTCCGGCCTGGAGGCGAGCACGCGCACGAGCTGCGCCGTGTCGATCTCGGCCTGCCGGATCTGGTCGCGGATCGCGCCGAGATCGAGCAGCACGCCGAAGAGGTCCGTCGAGCCGTTGTGCACGCCGCCCTGGCGTCGGCGAAGCCGTCGGGCCCGGTGTACTTGCCGCCGAAGTCGGTGGTCTTGTCGACCTGCCACGACGCCTCGGGCGCGCGCGCGCCGAACGTGATGCTGTCGATGGCGGCGACCATCCAGCCCTGCTGGCAGAGCGGGTTGGCGATCTCGAGGAAATCATCGCGCGAGCCGCTCAGGCCGTGCTGGAAGACGACGACGGGATAGCCGCCCACAGGCATCGGCTTCCGGGGCACGGCGAGGCTGACCCAGATCTTGTCGGTGGGCGCGTCGGGCGCGGGGACGATCGCGCCGTGCGCGTCGGTCGTGAACGTGGCGGCGTCGACCACCGTGTAGTTCGCGGCGGCGTAGTGCGTGAGGTAGTTCTGCGCCTCGAACACGCCCGTGCCCACCGACGCGATCTGGTCGTGTGCGCGCACCGGCAGCGTCGCGTCCGGATCGTCGGAGCCGTCGGGCAGCTTCGCGGTCGGCGCGACGACGCCGAGCCAGTCGTCGAGGCTCGCGGTGGCGCCGGTCGGGAGCGTGCCGCCCACGGGCGCCGCGAAGACCGCGGGCGCCATGGGCGCCATCGAGGCCTTGTCCCACGCGAGCGCCGGCACGGGCAGCGCCTCGAGCGCGTCGCGCAGCGCGTAGAGCTGCTTCTCCATGTCGTGCGTCGTGAAGGGCGCGATCGCCACGACGCTCGCGCCGTCCCTGGCGAGCGCGGAGCCGAGCAGCGACGCCACCTTCGCGTACGCCTGCGCGTACAGGGGGGGCACCGACGCCTCTCCCTTCTGCACCCTCGCGAAGTCGGCGCTCGCCTCGACGGGCACGCCCCTGGTCGTCTTGACGCGGCTGGTGAGCACGGCGGCGTACCTGTGCGCCGGCTGGAGCACGACGCCGCGCGCCGGTCCCACCGCCGCGAGCGTGTGCTGCTTCGTGTCGGACAGATCCTCGTGGTACTGCCCGCGGCACGCCACGCGCGCCCTGGCCGGGTCAGTCGCCTCGAGATCGAGCAGGAACACCGAGCTGCCGTCGGCGACGCACGCCGCCTCGCCCCTGGGGAAGCTCGCCGGATCGAGGTTCGCCGAGACGGGGTGGCCGTCGGCGTCGGGGGGCACCGACGTGTCGTCAACGAAGAAGAGCGCCGGCGCGACGCGCGAGAAGCCGTCCATCTTCGCGATCTCGTGCGACACGAACTGCGCGTTCTGCTTCACGACGGCGTCGAGGCCCGGCAGCGTCATGACCTTGCCGTTCTGCAGGTAGACGTCGCTCGGGAAGGGCACCGCCATGAACGCCGGCGTCGCGCTCGTGGTGAGATCGAAGCGCACGACGGGGCCGGGCGCGGGGCCGGAGGCCGACGTGCCCGACGAAGAGCTGCACGCAGCGGAAATAGTCAGCAGAAGTGAAACGCGGAACGCTCGCATGCGCCTCGATGTAGCAGAAAGCGCGCGAGGCGCGTTGCGCCCGGCGCCGAGCGCAACGTATGGTTCGCGCACCTTCGCAGGAGGCCTTGATCATGCGCATCGCCGGACTCGTCCTGGGCTTGAGCACCTCGTTCGCCGTCCTCGCCGCCGTCGCCTCGGGCTGTGGAGGCTCCACCAGCTCCACGCCCTCGAACGACTCGGGCACGACGCCCGACGTGACGGCGGAGGCCGCGGTCGAAGCGGCCGCGGCGGAGACGGGTGCCGTCGACGCGGCGCCCGAGGTCGCGCCCGTGTCGGACGCGTGCGTGCCCGACGCGAACATCAACACCATCGCGGTTCCGGACGCGTCGTTCGGCGACGCGGGCGCGACGGCCGAGAGCTGCCTGTCGTGCTTCCAGGTGAGCTGCCCGGCGATCATCGCGCAGTGCAACCAGAGCTGCGCCTGCGTGGCGGCCTACGAGTCGTTCGCGTCGTGCATCGGCAACGGCGGCCAGCTCCTCACGTGCGGGAAGTCGCTGCTCGGCGCCGGCATCTCGTTCCAGCAGCTCGCCTGCGCGCTCGGCTGCGCCACGCCGTCGATCTGCGGCGTCTCGATCCCCACGGGCACCGACTCCGGCTCGCCCGAGTCGAGCACCACCGAGGCCGGCGGCGACGCGGCGGGCGACTGACCTCCCCGCAAGACCTGCTCAGCGGACCGAGAACTGGGGCAGCGCCGTGACCCTGGCGAGGGCGTCCGCCGGGGCGTCGGGGGGGAAGGGCGCGCTGGACCGGGCGAGGCGCTCGAGCCACCTGCCCTCCAGGGGCCGAGCGAGCGCGTGGACGTCGGTCGCCGCCTGCGTGGTCTGCTTGCCGGTCCCCGTGGCGTCGCCGGCGCCGACGGCGAACCCCGCGAGGAGCAGCGCCGACCGGGTCGCGGTGGCCGCGCTGTAGGTGTGCACGGTCGCCCCCTGCCGGCACGCGCGTCGAAGCACGGCGAACGTGGCCGTCGTCCAGAGGGCGGGGTTCGCCCGCGGCGAGAACGGGTCCCAGAACACCACGTCCGACGAGTCCTCCGGCACGCGGGCGAGCGTGGAAGGAAGCTCGCCCGGCTCCAGGCGCCACGTCGTGCGCGGCGTCTCGTACCGACCCGCCGACAGCAGCGCGCGCGCCGCCACGAGCGCGTCCCCGTCGAACCCGAACTCCGGAGCGTGCGCGGCCGACACCGCGAGCGCGAGCGCCGACGTCGTGTGATCGAAGCTCACGATCTCGAGGCGACGCGCCGGGGCGGGCATCCGCTCCGAGAGCTTCCACGCCGCGATCGCGTTTGACCCGGCGCCGAGCCCCACGTCGAGCAGGACGAGCGGCTCCGGCGCGCCCCGCGCGAGGCGCGCCCCGAGCCGCGAGGCGTCGACGTAGAGCTTCTCCGCCTCGACCCGCGGGCCGACGACCGGGTGCATCAGCTCCCCCGTCTCTCGGTCGCGCATCGCGCGGGCGCCGCTCCGCGTCGTGACGACCTCGCAGCCGGCGCCGGCGGGAGTCACGAGGCCACCTGGCCGAGCCGCCGGTCGCTGTGCTCGTGGCGATCGATCGCCTCGAGCGTCGCGCTCGCGAACGAGGCGTACGTCCCCGCCTCGATCGCGCGCCGCGCGTCGGCCATGAGCGCGTGGTAGTGGTGCAGGTTGTGGACGGAGAGGAGCCGGGCGCCGAGCGGCTCGCTGCACTTGAAGAGGTGGTGGAGGTACGCGCGGCTCGCCGTCCGGCACGTGGGGCACTCGCACGCCGCGTCGAGCCTCTCGTCGGAGAGCGCGTTGGGTCCCCGCGTGAGGCGCACGCGCCCGGTCGACGTGAAGGCCGTCCCCTGCCACGCGAGGTGCGTGGGCAGGACGCAGTCGAACATGTCGATACCCGCGAGGATGGCGTGGAGCAGGTCGGGCGGCGTGCCGACGCCCATGAGGTAACGGGGACGGTCGGCCGGGAGAAGCTCGGCCGAGAGGTTCGTCACGTCCTCGCGCTCGGGGCGCGCGTCGCCCACGGCGAGGCCGCCGAGGGCGAACCCGTCGAACGGGTGCGCCGTGAGCCACGCCGCCGACTCCCGGCGAAGCTCGGGGATCACGCCTCCCTGGACGATGGCGAAGAGGGCCTGGTCGGTCACGCGAGCCGCGAGACTCCGGAGCGCCCAGCGGTGCGTTCGCTCCATGGCCGCCCGCGTCGTGGTGGCGTCGGAGCGCGAGTCGACGCAGACGTCGAGCACCATCATGATGTCCGAGCCGATCGCCGTCTGCATCGCGATCGAACGCTCGGGCGAGAGCAGGTGGATGCGCTGGTCGGTGTAGGCGCGGAAGCGGGCGCCCTCCTCGGTCAGCGTCCGATCGCCGGGGAGCGAGAAGATCTGGTAGCCGCCCGAGTCGGTGAGCACCGGCCCGGACCAGCCCATGAAGTTGTGGATGCCGCCGACGCGCCGGAAGAGCTCCGGGCCAGGGCGGAGCATCAGGTGGTAGGTGTTCCCGAGGACGACCTGCGCACCCATCGCGGTCAGGTCGACCGGCGTGAGCCCGGTCACGGTCGCGCGGGTTCCGACGGCCATGAAGGCCGGGGTCTCGATCCGCCCGTGGGCCGTGGTCAGCGTCGCGCGGCGCGCGCGGGAGCCCGGGTCGACGGCGGAGACGGTGAACGGGAGCGGCATCGAGGGGGAGAGCTATGTCCCGAACCGCGGCGGTTTTCCAGCGTCTCAGGCCGCTTCCGCCGCGAGCGCGTTCGCGGACGGTACGTCATACTTGGGCGCATGCGTCACGCCATTCTTGCTTTCGCTCCCTTGCTCGTCACCGTCGTCGCCGCCCAGGCCTGCGGAGGTCAGACCGGGACGGTCAGCCCGGTCGACGGCTCCGCCGGCGACGCGAGCGCCGCCGGCGCGCAGCGCATCGAGCACGTCGTCGTGATCATGCAGGAGAACCGCTCCTTCGATCACTACTTCGGCACGTTCCCCGGAGCCGAGGGCATCCCGGTGGACGCCAGCGGCACGCCGACGGTGTGCAACCCCGACCCGAAGGCCGGCGCGTGCGTGAAGCCGTACCACGACACGCAGGACAAGAACGCCGGCGGGCCGCACGGCAGCGTGGGGTTTCGCACCTGCTACGACGGCGGCAAGCTGGACGGCTTCGTCAGGAACGCCGAGACGGGCAAGACGGGCTGCGCCGATCCGACCGACCCCACGTGCACCAACGGCACGGTCATCGACGTCATGGGCTACCACACCGACGCCGAGATCCCGAACTACTGGGCGTACGCGAAGCACTTCGTGCTCCACGACCACATGTTCCAGCCCAACGCGTCGTGGAGCTTCCCGGCGCACCTGTGCATGGTCAGCGGCTGGACGGCCCGGTGCACCGCCGACGACCCTTTGACCTGCACCACGAACCTCGACGGGGGCGGCACGACCGGCGTGGCCGGCCCGGGCAACCACTACCCGTGGACCGACCTCACCTACCTCCTGCACAAGGCGAAGATCGGCTGGAAGTACTACCTGAGCCAGGGCCTCGATCCGCACTGCGGCAACACGCCCGAGGAGTGCCCCCCGGTGGCGCTCGATCCCGCGGTGCCGAGCATCTGGAACCCGCTGCCCGAGTTCGACGACGTCGCCGAGGACGGCGAGACAGGCAACGTGCAGCCCGTCGACAACTTCTACGCCGACCTGGCGGGCGGCACGCTGCCGCAGGTGTCGTGGATCGTGCCGTCGGCGGTCGTGAGCGAGCACCCGCCGGCCCTGGTGAGCGACGGGCAGGGCTACGTGACCGCGCTCGTCAACGCGATCATGCAGAGCAAGTACTGGGAGAGCACCGTCATCTTCCTGTCGTGGGACGACTGGGGCGGCTTCTACGATCACGTCGCGCCGCCGCGGCTCGACGCCGAGGGCCTCGGCTTCCGCGTGCCGGGCATCACGATCAGCCCGTGGGTCAAGCAAGCGGGACTGATCGACCATCAGGTCCTGAGTCACGACTCGTACCTCAGGTTCATCGAGGACGTCTTCCTCGGAGGGGCCCGGCTCGATCCGGGGACCGACGGGCGCCCCGACTCGCGGCCCTTCGTGCGCGAGACGTCGAGCGCCCTCGGCGACCTGATGAACGACTTCGACTTCAGCCGGCGCCCCCTTGCGCCGCTGGTGCTCAAGGTCCAGTAGCCCCGCGGCCAGATCCTTGCTTGTCGACGGGGCGTGAGCGCGTCCCGCCCGCTGCGCATCGCCTTCGTGGCCGACACGGTCCACTCCGCTTCCGGCGGGGGCATCCGCTCCGCCGAGCAGTTCGTGGAGCGCCTGCGCGAGGAGCACCAGGTGATCACGGTCTCCGCCGACGAGGGCGGAGCTCTGCGGCCCCTGCACCTGCCGGTGAGGGCGATGCAGGAAATGCACTTCGTGATGGCCCGCCCCGACCGGGACGTGCTCGCGCAGGCGTTCGAGGGCGTGGACCTCGTTCACGTGCAGTTCCCCTTCTGGCTCGGCTTCGCGGCGGTCGACGTCGCGCGCCGCCTCGGGCGGCCGGTCGTCGCCGCCTTCCACGTCCAGCCCGAGAACGTCCTGCTCAACGTCGGGCTCCGCGCGCAGTGGCTCGACGACGCCCTGTACGACGCCGTGGTGGCGCGCCTCTACAACCGCGTCGACGGCGTCGTGTGCCCGACCGCCTTCGCGCGCGACAAGCTCCTGTCGCACGGCCTGCGCACGCCCGCGTTGGTCGTCTCGAACGGTGTCTCGCCAGACGTCGCGCAGGTCGCGGAGGAGGCTGCCCCGCCCCGTCGCCGGGCCGACGCGCCGTTCACGATCCTTGCCGTGGGAAGGCTCGCCGCCGAGAAGCGGCAGGACGTCATCGTCGAGGCGGTGCGCAGGTCCCGCCACGCGGCGCACATTCGCCTGGTGCTCGCGGGCCGGGGTCCGCGCGAGGACGCGCTGCGCGAGCTCGCCCGGAGCCTGCCCAACGGGGCCGAGGTCGGGTTCCTGTCGCGGCCGGCCCTGCTCCGGGAGCTGGCCCTCGCCGATCTGTTCGTCCACGCGAGCGAGGTGGAGCTCGAGGGGATGGCCGTGCTCGAGGCCATGAGCGTGGGCGTACCGGCGGTCGTGGCGGACGCGCCCGAGAGCGCCGCGTCCGAGCTGGCGCTCGACGCCCGGCTCCGCTTCCCTGCAGGAGACGCCGCGGCGCTGGCCGCGGTCCTCGATGAGGTCATCGACAGGCCCCTGCTGCTCCAGTCGGCCCGGAGGCGCGCGAGAGCGCAGGCCCGCCACTACGACTTCGACACGTGCGTGCGCAGGCTCGTCGAGGGCTACCGCTCCGTGATCGATCGACGCGCTGCGGGGCTCTCGTCCTGACGCCCGCGTGGCGCGCCGGGCGGCTACCCACGCATCCGCGCCCTGTGCTGCGCCGCCCACGGAGACAGACGCGCGCCGGTCTCGCCGATCCTCGCGTCCTTGGCGCCCGCGGCCCGCTCGCTGCGCGCCGCGGCCACCGCCACCGCCACCGCCACCGCGTCGCGCCGGTCGTCGCCCACGCGCGGGTAGCCCAGCAGATCGGCCGAGTGCCGTTCGATGAAGCCCGTGTCGTACTTGCCCGCGACGAACTCGGGGTGCGCGAAGAGCTTCTCGTGGAACGCGAGGTTCGTGCGGATGCCCGTGACGACGTACTCGGAGAGCGCGCGGCGCATGCGCTCGACGGCGCGCGCGCGCGTGGGCGCCCACACGCTGAGCTTGGAGATGAGCGGATCGTAGAAGCTCGAGATCGCGCACCCGGAGTAGGCGCCGCCGTCGTCGCGGACGCCGGGGCCCGCCGGCACGACGAGGCTCTCGATGACGCCCGGCGACGGCAGGAAGCCGTTGGCCGGATCCTCGGCGTACACGCGGCACTCGATCGCGGCGCCGCGGGCGGAGAGGTCGTCCTGCGCGAAGCCGAGGGGCTCGCCCTGCGCGACGCGAACCATCTCGCGCACCAGGTCCAGGCCCGTGACCAGCTCGGTGACCGGATGCTCGACCTGCAGGCGCGTGTTCATCTCGAGGAAGTAGAAGCTGCCGTCCTCGGCGAGCAGGAACTCGAAGGTCCCGGCGCTGAAGTAGCCCACGGCCTTGGCGCCCTGCACCGCGATGGCGCCCATGCGCGCCACCAGCTGGCGCGACGCGGCGGGGCTCGGCGTCTCCTCGACGACCTTCTGGTTGCGCCGCTGGATCGAGCAGTCGCGCTCGAAGACGTGCACCAGGTTGCCGTCGCGATCGCCCAGCACCTGGATCTCGACGTGGCGGGGCCGCACGATCGCCTTCTCGAGGTAGACGGTGTCGTCGCCGAAGAACTTCTTGGCCTCGCTGCGCGCACGCTCCCACGCGCTCGGCATGTCGGCCGCGCGGTCGACCAGGCGCATGCCCTTGCCGCCGCCGCCCGAGGCGGCCTTGAGCATGACGGGAAAGCCGATCTTCGTCGCGGCGGCCACGGCCTCCTCGGGCGTCTCGCAGCGCGCGCCCGGGACGATGGGCACGCCCGCGGCGGACATCTTGTCGCGCGCGGCGGTCTTGCTGCCCATCGCGCGCATCGCGCTCGCGGGCGGGCCGACGAAGACGACGCCGGCGCGCTCGCACGCCTCGGGCAGCGCGGGGTTCTCGCTGAGGAAGCCGTAGCCCGGGTGGATGGCGTCGCAGCCGGCCTGCCGCGCGACCGAGACGATCTTGTCGACGCGCAGGTAGCTCTCGCCCGCGGGCGCCGGGCCGATGGGATAGGCCTCGTCGGCGAGGCGCACGTGCAGCGCGGCGCGGTCGGCCTCGGAGTAGACCGCCACGGCGCCGATCCCCATCTCGTGCAGCGTGCGGATGACGCGGACGGCGATCTCGCCGCGGTTGGCGATCAGGACCTTGCGGAAGGCACGGGGCATCGAGGTCTCTTATGTCACAAAGGGGCGCCCCCGCGCGACGGTCCGGACCCGCGGAGGGCCGGCGCCGCGTGCTACGACACCGACGGGTCAGGGCGCGGGGGCGGTCTGGATCGCCGGGGCGGCGCCCTGGTCGGCCCAGTAGAGCTTCCCGCCGGCCACGGTCAGCGCATCGGGCAGGCCCGCCGGGAACGACTGCCCCGTCACGAGCGGCACTGCGAGGCCGCCGGCGAGCGGGACGTAGACGATGACGCCGGCGAGGGTGTTCGTGTAGTACGCGTTCTTCCCGTCGACCGCGATGCTCGAGGGACGCCCCTGCGCCGTCGCGAGCGCGGCCGGGTTGCCGCCGACCAGGGGCAGGCGCACGACCGCCCCGTCGGTGTACGAGGCGCCCGCGGTTCCGGCGGTGACCCAGTAGAGCGACGTCGCGTCGAACGTGAGGGCCGAGGGGGCGGCCTGGCCCGTCGCCATCACGGTCATCACGCCCGCGTCGGGCTGCTGGAGCGGGTACGGCGACAGGCGCACGACGGTGCCGTCGGTGTGCAGGTTCGCGGCGGTGCCGCGGTTGACCCAGTACAGGCTCTGCGTCGCGGGGTGGAAGACGATGTCCCAGGGCTCGGCCTGCCCGGCGGCGAGCGTCGCCGGCGCGCTCCCGCCGCCGATCGGCGCGACCATCACGGCCCCGGCGCCGAAGTCGACCCAGTAGACGTCCGTCGCGCTCACCGCGATGCCGACGGGGTACTCCTGCGCCGCCGCCAGCGTGACCGTCGCGCCGCCCCCGATCGGCACCTGCACGACCGACCCGTCGTGGTCGTACGAGCACCCGCTGCCGCCGTCGGCGCACGTCAGCGTGCCCATGTTGGTGAAGTAGACACTGGCGGCGTCGAGGGCGATCCCCTGCGGGCCCGCCTGCCCGGTGGCGAGCGTGGTCACGGCACCCCCGGCCAGCGGCGCCTCGAGGACGTTGCCGGCCTTCGGATCGAGCCAGTAGACGTTCGTCGCGTCGACGGCGACCGCGCTCGGCCCCGCCTGCCCCGGCTCGAGCGACGTGGCCGACTGGCACGCGCCCGAGACGCAGCCGCCGCCGTCGCACACGGTGCCGCAGGCGCCGCAGTTGTCCGGGTCGATCTGCGTGTCGGTGCACGCGTTGCCGCACACGGTACCCGCGCAGGAGCACGCGCCGGCCACGCACGAGGGCGTGCTGCCCGAGCAGAAGTGCACCGGCGAGTCGCTCACGAGATCCGGGCCGCACTTGGTAATGACGGAGGTGCCGCTGCACACCTCCTGCCCCGGCGACGCGCTCGCGCACAGCGGGTCGATCGGCGCGCAGATGCCCTGGTTGGGGCCGGGCGTCGTGACGCAGTTCTGGCCGATGGCGCACGTCTGCGACGTCGTCCACACGTGGTTATCGCAGACGAGCGTGAGCTTCTGCGCGTTGCCGTTGCAGGCGAGCTCGCCCGACTTGCCGCAGGCGCACCCCACGACGCCGACGGCGCCGGTGCCGTTGGGCGCACAGGGGGCCTTGCCGCTGCTCTCGGCGCCGGCGTCGACGGAGCTCGCGCCGTCGGTCATCGCGTCGCTGCCCGCGTCGGGGGCGACGTTGCCCTCCGAATCGCACCCGCCCAGCGCACCCAGCGCGGCGAGGCCTCCGGCCCAGACGATCCCCGCGACGACGCCCGCTCGAACTGTCCAGCTCATGAGCGCCAGGAAACCGTCTCCGCCGGCGGCGTCAAGCATTACTCGCGGCGGATGGACCGCCGGAGCGCGCGCGGCCCCGCGTTGCGCGTGCGGGGCGCGACCGACTACTTGGCGTCCGTCTTCTTCGCGTCCGGCGCCTTCGCGTCGTACCCCTCGAGGTGGACGGGGAACGCGGGGGTGCCGAGCCGGCGGCGGTCGCGCTTGTTGCGCTTGCCGTTGGTGGTGGCCTTGCGCTTGCGGATCCGCTCGAACTGCTGGGTGGAGGAAACCATGGTGGGGGGCTCCCGAAGTCGGGGGCGCGGAAGATGACGGGGGAGGGCCGCTTTGTCAATCTCGGAAATACCCGGGGGTCGCCGTCGGGGGCCGGGACCTGGACCGGGACCCCAGGGCCTCATGCTCGCGCGCGCGCGCCGTTACCAGGCGGTGCCGCGCGCGAGGCTCAGGTACCATCGGACGCTCGCGGAAGAGGCTCGCGGCGCGCTCTTCTCGCGTCGGTCGAGTCGGCACCCACCTTGCGTGCGATCCGGCCGGAGGTTCCCATGGCCACCAAGGCAGAGCAGTCGCGCAGCAGTGCGGAGCGCACCCACGGCGCGGGCCGGCACAAGTCGCACGTCTCGGCGAAGAAGCCCAAGAAGGTGGCCTGGAGCCACGACAAGCCGCGCGCCGGCTCGAAGGCCACGCGCGCGCTCGAGGACACGGCGCCCGGCAAGCGCCCGTCGCGCACGTCGACGCGCGGCAGCTCGAACCGCTCGAAGGCGGACTCGGCGCTCAACGTGACCGAGGAGGTGAGGAAGGGCGCGCCGACCAACCGCGCGCGCAAGTCGCACGCGAAGACCGTGAAGGTCCGCGGCAGCTCGTAGGAGCGGCGCCCTGCGCGACGGCGAGCACGTGGCCTGGCGTGTGCACCAACCACCTGCGTCATGCCACGGCTCGATTCCACGGCGAGGTGGCGTCACCGGTTCGTTCACGTCGAAGGGGTTCGGCTGCACTGGGCCGAGCTCGACGCGCCCTCGGACAGGCCGCCGCTCGTGCTCCTGCACGGCCTGAGCGACTGGTACCGCACGTGGATGCCTCTCGCGCCCGGGCTCGCGCACGACAGGCGCGTGCTCTTGCCCGACCTGCCCGGTCACGGCCTGTCGGGGCGCCCCGACGCCTCGTACGCGCTGCACTGGTACGCGCAGGTCATGACGCGGTGGCTCGACGCGGCGGGCGTCGAGGGCGTGGACCTCGTCGGCCACTCGTTCGGCGGCGGCGTCGCGCAGATGATGCTGCTCCTTCGCCCCGAGCGCGTTCGCCGGCTCGTCCTCGTGTCGGCGGGCGGCCTCGGCCGCGAGGTCTCGCTGCCCTTGCGCATGGCCTCCCTGCCGCTCGTCGTCGAGCACCTGGGACAGCGCTTCATGGGACCGGGCACGCGGCTCGCGCTGCGGGCGACCGGCGGTCTATCCTCGCGCGCGGACCGGGAGCGGCTCGTCGAGGTGAACGCGCTGGACGGCTCGGCGCGCGCCCTGGCGCGGACGGTGCGCGACATCATCGACTGGCGCGGGCAGCACCGCAGCTTCTTCCAGCGGGCCGGCGAGCTGCGGGCGTTGCCGCCCATGGCCGTCTTCTGGGGCGACCGCGACGCGGTCATCCCGTTCGCGCACGCCGAGGCGCTCGTGAGGGCCGTCGAGGGCGTCCGCCTCACGCGGTTCGAGGGGTGCGGTCACTACCCGCACCACGAGAAGCCCGAGGGCTTCGTCACCGCGCTGCGAGCGTTCCTGGACGCGCCCGACGCGAGGCGGCCCCGCCTGCGCCGGGACCTGCTGCGGGAGGAGAGAGCCGGGACCCCGGTCCCGATGCGCCGCAAGCTGCGCGCGCAGGGCGCGTACTGAGGGAGCGTCGCGCGCGTCGAGCGGGGCACGCCGGCGCACCTCCGGCGACCGTCACCTCGCCGCGGCGCCGAACGGGCACCAGCCCGAGGCCGGACGCAGCCCGTTCGCGCACGCGGGCGCGCAGCGGCCGGTCACGATGTCCACGAGCTCGCCCGCGCCGCAGTCGTCGTCGGTCAGCGGGTTGCTCGGCGCGCACGTCGTGAGGCCGCCCGTCGGCATCATGCTCACGCACGTGCCGCCCGGCCCACAGTCGGCGGCGGTCGTGCACGCCTTGTGGCAGAGGGGCAGCCCGAGCAGCGTCGTGTAGCCCGCGGGACAGCCCGGCGCCCCGCCGGGCTGGGGCGGCGGGGTCGGTACCGGCGTCGGAGGAGGCGACGGCGCGGCGCGGTCGACGAGCTTGATCGTGTACGCGTACTGCGCGTGCGCGCGGATCATCGCCTCCGAGATCCAGCCGTAGCCTCCGTCGCCCCAGGACGGTCCCCAGCTGTTGTGCACGAGGAACTGCCGCCCCGCCCCGGTGGTCCGGTAGCCCGCGAGCGCGACGGCGTGGCCCCCGTCCTCGATCGACCAGTCGGGCACGACGCCGGTGGACTGCACCTCGGGGCTCGTCCACGCGTCCTGACCGACCCCCAGGGCAAACCAGACGTCCTTGCCCGTCGCGAGGTCGAGCGCGAGCGCGTCGGGATCGATCGGGTTGATCTGGTCGACCTCGGTGATGGTGTACCGACCGGCGGCATCGGCGGCGCGGATCTGCGCCTGGACGGTGGGGTCGTTGGCGGCCGTGCCCACCTGGACGGGAGGCATGAGCAGCTCGGCGCACCCGTCGTCCTGCGCCTCCATGCGGCACGCCACACGCTCGTCGTACGGGTAGTCGCCCCAGAGCGTGAGCGGGCGGCCCTCGTTGTGCGACTCGGCCGAGGCCATCGTCGGGTCGGCGTACCGCGACCAGACGTGCATCGCGGAGACGACGTCGGCCTGGTTCAGTCGCCGGATGGCGTTGTCCATCACCGACGACAGCGAGAAGGCCGTACACGAGCCGACGAGCTGCTGGTCCTTGACCGGGCCCTCGGTGCCGAGGAGCCGGTGATCGACCGACGCCGGGAGCTGACGCGGGCTCGACGCGAGCGCCGAGGCGGTGGCCGACGGCGCCGAGCCTCCCATCAGCGACTCGAGCCCGGTCAGCAGCGACGGAGGGGCCACGGCCCCGAGCACCTGCGGATCCAGCCGAAGCTGGCCCGCCTGAAAGAGGCGCAGCAAGCTCCCGGGGTCCACGGGGCGCGCGCCGGCGATCGGCTCGTAGCGGCGGCAATCGAGGTGCACGTAGACGCCAGGCGCGGCCTGGAACGGGGCGCAGCCCCTGGGGAACATGCGCGCGACGTTCGCGAGCGCAGCGAGGTTGATCGGCTCGAACACGTTCGGGGCCGGCGGCGGGGGCGTCGCGCGGACGGAGTTGCGCCGCGCGGACTCGGCCTGGGCGAACTGGGCGACGGCGTAGGGCAGCGGCTGCGACGGCGGATACCCGCCCGGCGGCGGCCCGTAGGGGTACGCCACGGGCGCGTACGGCGAACCGTAGGCGGGCGGCGGCGGGCGCGCGGGCGGCGCCTGCCCGCAGCCGTAGGCCCAGCACCCGGTCGCGGCGAGCGCGAAAGGCGCGTACCACCACCTCGACGGCCGCGCCGCGGCCAGGCACCCCCACGTTCGATGACCACCTGTCTTCACGGTCGCTCTCCGCCAGAGAGGCCATTGTGCTTCGACGAACGTCGTCGAGCAACGGGCGCCTGCCACGGGAAGCGAGCTGAATTACGAGGAAGATCGCGGAGTCGCCTTCTTCTCGCCGTCGCCTGCGGCCGGACGCTCGATGACGATCGTGTAGCCGGTCGCCATGGCGGTCATCGCGCCGATGGCGGCCCACACGGGCATGAACATCGCGCCGACCAGCCCGAGCGAGAGGGGGATCTCGAGCAGGGCGTGCCCGTGGTCGTTGCGGATGATGATGCGGCGGTAGTTCCCCTCGCGGATGACCTCCCGGATGGTCTTGAGGAGGTTCTCGCCAGCCACCTTCAGCTCCTCGTGGGTCCTCACGCTTGCGGGCCCTGTGGCGGGCGTCTCTTGCGAAACCTTCAGCTCGGCCATGGCAGCCTCCTTTGGCTACGCGGTGCTCCCGGTTCCCGTGCATCACGCGCGCCACGCTGGCGCGCGTCACGGGCCGGTGGCATGGATGTTGCCGTCGCTCGCGTCGGGGTACAGAAGGTTCAGTTCGGCCGGATCGTCGCCGGCGCCGTGAACGTCGCCTGGGCGAACGGCGCCACGCGGGCCTTCATCAGCGCCGCCCGGATGCACGCCTCGGCGGGCTTGCCGGCCGCGCCCCCGGAGACGCTCACGCTCTGCACGCTCCCGTCGGACCCGAAGGTGACGCTGGCGCGCGAGATCGGATCGTCGGGGCCCAGGCAGGCGCGCGCGCCGGGGAGCGCCGCGCCGAGCGCGCCCTGGATGGCGCCGAGCGACGGCTTGAGGGGGACGCTCCCGGGCGCTGCAGGGGTCGCCGGCGTGTCGGGCGCCGCCGCGGCGGCGGAGGCAGGCGTGACGCCT
>JAJYCT010000100.1 GCA_021778125.1 Myxococcales bacterium | reverse complement strand
AGCGAGGCGACGGTCGGCGACGCGCGCGTCGACCACGTCGTCTTCACCGGCTCGATCTACGGAGGCCACCGCATCGTCGACGCGGGGTCCAAGCGCTTCCTGCACACGTGCCTCGAGCTCGGCGGCAACGATCCGGCGTACGTGGCCCCCGACTGCGATCTCGACAGGACCGTCGAGAACGTCGTCGACGGCGCCGTCTACAACGCCGGCCAGAGCTGCTGCGCCGTGGAGCGCATCTACGTGCACCGCTCGGTCGCGGCGCGCTTCCTCGAGATGGCCGAGCCGCTCGTGCGCGCGTACGTCATGGGCGATCCGATGCGCGCCGAGACGACGCTGGGTCCGATCGCCCAGCCCCACCACCTGCCGGAGCTCGAGGCGCTCGTCGAGGACGCGCGGGCGCGCGGGGCGCGCGTCGTCGCGGGCGGAAGGCGCGCGCAGGTGGGCGCCAAGGGCCGCTTCTTCGAGGCGACGCTGCTCGCCGACTGCGACCCGTCGATGAAGCTCTTCCAGCAGGAGTCGTTCGGGCCGATCGTTCCCGTCGCGATCGTCGACTCCGACGAGGAGGCGCTCGCGAAGATGAACGACTCGCGCCTCGGCCTCACCGCGAGCGTGTGGACGGGCGACCGCGACCGCGCGGCCCGCTTCGCGCGGTCGCTCGAGTGCGGCACCGTGTACATGAACCGCTGCGACTACCTCGATCCGGCCCTGCCGTGGAGCGGCTGGAAGGATTCGGGCCGCGGCGTCAGCCTCGGCGCGCTGGGCCTCGAGGCGCTCACGCGCCCCAAGGCGATCCACTTCCGCCTCGCGTGGTGAGCCTCCTCGCCTCCTACTGCGCGGTGAGCTGCACGCTCGCCGCCGTGCTCGCGAGGACGCACCCATCGGCCGCCGGAGGGCAGCTCGCCGTGGAGACGTCGAGGTTGAGCAGGTAGGCGCCGGCCGGCGACGTGTCGGCGCCCGGGATCGTCTCCTGCGTCGCGTCCGGCGCATCGGGCGCGGGCGAGCCGTAGGCGCCCGCCCACTGGCCCATCGACTGGCGGTACAGCTCCACCAGCACGTAGTCCGCCTCGGGCTGCGCGGGCCACCTCACCGTCAGCGGCTGCCCGGCAGGGACCGTGGCGCCTGGCGACGGTGACGTGACCGCCGCCGCGAACGCGGGAGCAGCCGCCGTGAGCTGCCAGCTCGCGGGCGCGGAGCCGAACGCCCCGCCCGACGTGGTGACCGTGTAGGTCGCCTGCGCCGGCGGGGGCGTCCCGAACCGGGCGAAGTACGCCATCTGCCCCGAGGGGGTCGTGGTCCAGGGCATCGGCGTGGACGCGCCGCCCACGGTGACGGCGACGCTCACGCCGCTCGTGAGCTCGGAGCCCGACGCGGGGTCGAAGACGTGCGCCTGCGCCCACTGGACGGCATAGCCCGAGGCCCCCCCCGCCTCGGCCACGACGATCTGCGCCGGCTCGACGTGCAGATCGACCGGGCCGCTCGAGGGGACCGCGAGGGGCCCGACGACGTTCGAGAGCGCCACCGTGCCGCCGAAGTCGGCCTCGATCTGGGCGTAGTAGTGCCCCCAGGCCGGCAGGCCGTCGAGCGCCCAGGTCCCGTCGAGCGCGACAGGCGTCGACGCGATCGGCTGCGCCGACCCCGACGGGAAGACGCGGAACACCTGCACCGCCATGCGCTTGGGCGCGGCCTGGAAGCCCCGGGGGCCGCCCTTGCCCGAGAGGCAGGAGGACGCGGCGCCCTTGCAGGCCAGAGTCGCGGGGATCGCCTGCCCGCCGTCGGCCCCCGCGGGCAGAGCGTCGCCCTGCCCCCCGTCGTCGCCGCTCGTCGCGACGCTGCCGGTGGAGTCCGAGCACGCGGGGGCGAAGGGCGCGAACGCGAGGAGGGCGAGAGCGACCGGAAGGACGGGGGTACGCATGGGGCTCCTGGCTTGAGGTGCCTCGCCCGGCCGCCCCCTTCAAGGGTGACCCAGGGCGTCGGAGCCCTGTTGCACGGACTGGCACCGGTCCATGCACTCGGGATCGTCGGCGCACTGCCGGGAGCAGTCGGGGTAGGCCCCGCGGGCCTTCGCGCACGCCGGATCGCGCTCGCAGCGCATGGGATCGCGGGAGGGCGCGCGCGTCACGGCGCCGCAGCCCGTCACGACGAGAGCCAGGAGCCAGGGGAGGACGCGGGCCACGGCGCGCGCGCCCCTCAGCCCGCCGGCGGCGGCGTCGTCACCACCGGGCGGCTCTTGAGGCACTGCTCGAGCGCCGGGTCGAGCGCGTGGGCGACCGGCGGCACGCGCGGGCGCCCCATCACCGGGGCGAACTCGCGCGACCAGTCCATCCCGTTGTCGCTCACGCTGAGCCACACGAAGAGGGCGCGGCCGCGGATGTTCTCGAACGGCACGCCGCCGCCCTGCCCACCGAACCACATGCGCGAGTCGTGGCTGTTGTTGCGGTTGTCGCCCATCACCCAGACCTCCCCCGGCTTCACGAAGTAGGGCCCCTGGTACTCGGGGAACGCGCCCGACGCGCGGTCGTAGAACGTGAGGTACGACTGATCTCCGTAGTACTCGACGAAGAGCTCTCCCTCGTGGCGCGTGATGGGCGAGTCGTAGTCGCTGTACGACCACACACCCACGCGGCAGCTCGGCACCTCCCACCCGTTGACGATGGGGTGCCCGCCGCGGGCCTCGAGCTTGTCGCCCGGCAGCGCGACCACGCGCTTGATGAAGTCCTGCTCGGGGTGCTCGGGGAACGCGAACACCATGACGTCGGCGCGGTGGGGCGGCATGCGCGTCCAGACGCGCGACTTCGTGTACGGGATGGCCGGCCCGTAGCTGAACTTGTTGACGAAGATGTGGTCGCCCACCATCAGCGTGGGGATCATCGAGCCGCTCGGGATCTTGAACGCCTCGATGACGAAGGCGCGAAGCGCGAAGGCGACCGCCACGGCCATCGCGATGGCCTCGACGTACTCGCGGACCTCGCTCTTGCGCCAGGCGCCGAGGCGGACGTCGATCTCGCCGTCGGCCTTCGTCAGCGCTTCGAGGAAGGCCTCCTCGTCGAACGACTTGGCCTCCATGGAGGCGCGCAGCGCGTCGAGCTCCTCGCGCAGCCGCTCGCGCTCCTTCGCCGAGAGATCGCGCACGACCGCCTTCTCGTGGCGCACGAGGATCATCTCCGCCTCGTCGAGCAGGGCGCGGGCGCGCTCGTACGACGCGCGCAGGTGCGGCGGGAGGTCGGCGCGCAGCGGCGGATGGGCGTGGCGGGCGAGGGGCAGCTGGTGGCGCGCCGCCCAGAGCACGATCTCGGCGATCGTGAAGAGCACGATGCCCACGGGCACCGGCTGCGCGCGGACCATCGACTGCAGCAAGCCCAGCGGCCCGGCGACCTCGGCGCCGCTCGGCGGCGTGAGCGCCCAAATGAGGATGGACGCGACGACGATGGGGAGCGTGACGAACCAGACGGCCCAGTAGAGGAGCCGCAGCACGTGGTTCGGCTTGTCGGCCGGGAGCGCCACCGGTAGGTTTTCCTGCGCGCTCGCGCTGTCGTCCGTGTTCAAGGGGCGTCCCCGATCTGGATCTCGTAGTTGACGACGGCGGGCCGCTCGCCTCCCCCCCCGAGGGGCAGGGCGGCCGGAGGGGCCACCTGCCCGCCGCTCGGCGTGCTGTCGAGGACGACATAGTACATCCCGGGCGCCACAGGGACCGCGCGCTGGTACTGGACGCCGTATTGCAGCACGTCGGACCACTGCGGGGGCCAGGGCAGCGCGCCGACGGGGCCGCTGCGCAGGTACTGCTGGAGCGCCGCCTCGCCCTGCGCCTTGGGCAGGAGCAGCACGTGGATGGCCTGCTGCCCGTCGAGTTGCATGGTGAGGTAGAGGGCGCGCCCCGAGTCCTTCACCTCGATGGGCCCGATGAGGTCGCGCTCGTTTCCCGCGACCTGCACGCGATGGCTCTCGACGAAGACACGGCCCTGCCCGTGGACGTCGAACGGGTGCTTCGGGCGCTGCCCGAGCGGCAGCCGCCCGAGGTCGAAGTCGATGTCGCCGTTGTCGCTCTGGATGACCGTGAAGCCCTCCGAGAGCTCGGAGGTCAGCATCTGCGTCCCGAAGGTGTTCGCGTACGGCGCGATCCAGCCCTGCACGAGGTTGGCCATCGAGTTCTCGATCTGCAGGAGCTGGAAGGTGGGCGGCGCCACGCGCCGCGTCGCAAAGTACGCGTAGACCGAGTCGTCGGCCGCGCACTTGAAGTCCTGGTCGTACTGGAGCGCGGCGCCCGCCGTGAACGTCACCTTCCGCGCGAGGTCGGTGAAGGCGTAGCCCAGCCCGTCGAACTGGACCCAGAGGTCGCCGTTGTCGAGCATCTGCTGCGTGCAGTGCTGCGGGTAGAAGCGGCCGATGACGGGCGCGTCCGCCGAGAGCTTGAGCGGCGCGTTGTGGCTCGTGAGCTGGTCGCAGAACTGGCTCAGGCCGAAGCTCATGATGTTGCGGCGGAGCGTCCGGTTGGACGGGTCGTTGATGGGCCCGCCCAGCTTGCACACCGAGCTGGGAGAGCAGGCGACCGCCAGCGGGAAAAGGGCGGCGACGAGAGGCCAGGGCATCGTGCCCGCAGACGAAAGCCAAGCGCGCATCGCGGCAGAGCATAGCGCCGACTCGTGGTAGCGTGGGCCCATGACCTCGAAGGTCGCCGTGCTCGGTGCCGGCGCGTGGGGGACTGCCCTGGCGTGGCTGCTGGCGGACAAGGGAGACCAGGTCGTCATGTGGGCGCGGCGTCGCGAGCTCGGCGACGCGATCCGCGCGTCCCGCGAGAACGCGCGCTACCTGCCCGGCGCGGCGCTGCCCGAGGGCCTCTCGTGCACGCACGATCTCGGCGAGGCCCTCGGCGGCGCGGACATGGTCGTCTTCGTCGTCCCGAGCCACGCGACGCGCGAGGTCGCCCGCGCCGCCGCGGCGCACGTCCCGCGCGGAGTGCCCGTCGTCAGCGCGACCAAGGGCATCGAGAACGGCTCGCTCATGTTCATGGACGAGGTCCTCGAGCAGGAGCTGCCCGAGGCCGTGCGCCCGCACCTCGCGTTCCTCTCGGGGCCCAGCTTCGCCAAGGAGCTCGTGAGCCGGCTGCCGACGGCCGTGGTCATCGCGGCGCGCGACGCGCGCGTGCGCGAGCACGTGATGGAGCGCTTCCACACGTCGTACATGCGCACGTACGCGAGCGACGACATCCCGGGCGTCGAGTGCGGGGGCGCGCTCAAGAACGTCGTCGCGATCGCGGCGGGGGCGGTCGACGGCATGGGCTTCGGCCACAACACGCGCGCGGCGCTCATCACGCGCGGCCTCGCGGAGATCGCCGCGCTCGCGATGGCCCGCGGCGGCTCCGCGCTGACCCTCGCGGGGCTCGCGGGCATGGGCGACCTCGTGCTCACGTGCACCGGCGAGCTCTCGCGCAACCGCACGGTGGGCTACGAGATGGGCCGCGGGCGCAAGCTCGTCGACGTGCTGGCCGGGCTCGGTCACGTCGCCGAGGGCGTGAAGACGGCGCGCAGCGCGTACGACCTGGCCCGCCAGATGGGCGTCGAGATGCCCATCACGCAGGAGGTCTTCGCGGTGCTCTACGAGGACAAGCCGGTCACGCAGGCCGTGCGCGACCTCATGGCCCGCGGGCTGGGGCACGAGTTCGACCCGCGCGCCGTCGCGCGCGCGACGCTCCAATGACGGCGAGGAGGATCATGGGCAAGCGGCTTTCTTCGGTGGGCGTCCTGGCGACGCTCGGGCTCGTGGCGCAGGTGGCGGCGGCGCAGGTCCCGCCGCAGCCGTACCCGCAGCAGCCCTACCCTCCCCAGCCGCAGCCCGCGCCGCAGACGTATCCGCCGCAGACGTACCCGCCGCCGCAGCCGTATCCGCCGCAGACGTACCCGCCGCCGCAGACGTATCCCCAGCAGGCGCCTCCGCAGCCGTACGCGCCGCCGCAGGGGTACCCGCAGCCGGGCCCCGGCCAGCCCTATCCGCAGCCGTACCCGCAGCCCGCGCCCGCCCCGCCCGCGGCCGACGCGTACCGGAGCCCCGGCGAGATGGCGTACCTGTACGGCACGGCCATCGCCTTCGGCGCCGGGACGGGGATCTGGATCGACGCGATCGCTCACGTGAACGATCCGGGGATCGCGCTCCTCGCGCCCGTCGCGCTGGCGGCGGCGATGCCCGTCGGGGCGTACATCTGGGACCTGAACGACGAGTTCGCGCGCGGCGTACCGTCGGCGATGGCCACGGGCATCCTGCTCGGCGGCGTCGAGGGGATGGCGGTGTCCGGTCTCCAGTGGCAGCTGACCGGCGGCATCCACCCGTCGTCGGACGGCAGCCAGTGGGGCCTCCCGGTCTGGTCGACGCTGACGTTCGCCGGCGCCGCCGGCGGCGCCGTGGCCGGCTACGCGTTCGGCGAGTGGGCGAACCCCGATCCGCGCGCCCTGGCGTTCATCGCGAGCGGAGCCGGCTGGGGCACCCTGTTCGGCATGGGCTTCGGCGCGGGCCTCGCCGGCCAGACCGACTACATCGGCAACGGCGCGGCCCTCGGGGGCTTCATCAGCTACAACGCCGGCATCCTCGGCACGGGCCTGCTCTCGACCTTCTACACGCCGTCCTGGGCGTCGCTGAAGTACATGTGGCTCGGGGAGCTGATCGGCACGGTGGCCACGACGCCCGTCTACCTCTTCTATCTGGGCAACCCGCAGCCCTACCACGGGCTCGTGGCCAGCGCGCTCGGGGGACTCGCCGGCGTCGCCATCGCGGGGGCTCTCACGGCGGGCCTGGCCGACGCCCCGGGCGCCGCCTCGTGGACGCCGCCCTTCCAGCTGTCGGTCTCGCCGTCGCAGTACGGCGGCGCGCAGGTCTCGGCGTTCGGCCAGTTCTGAGCGACCCCCGGTCCCCGGCACCCGCAGGGGGCCGCGGACAAAACGAAAAGCGGAGCCTCCGCATGGAGGCCCCGCTTTCCGCGAAGCTGTGTTCCCTGTCGGCCCGAACTAGGGCCGAAAGGTCACTTGGCAGCCGGCGCAGCCGACGCCGCCGCGGGGGCGGCGGAGGCAGCGGCAGCCGACGTGTCGACTCCCGCCGCGGAGGCTGCCGTGTCGGGCGAGGCCGCCGGGGGCGTGCTGCCGCCGCAGGCAACGATGGCGCCGAAGGCCATCATGGCCGCGAGAAGCGCGACGATGGTGATGTTCTTCATGTTCGAATCTCCTCCAGAGTCCCTTTTAAGGACAGCGAGGGTTATGCCCTAGCTTCAGCTAGTCCGTCAATTGGGCTTCGAGTTGCGCTACCGTGCGTGGGGGACGTACCCCGAAGCCCTGACCGGACCACATGCCGATTCTTAGGTGGTTCCCCGCCCAAGGCCAGCCCCGCACCTTCGTGCTCTACAAGCCCGTCTCGACGGTCGGGCGGGCGCTCGGCAACGACGTGGCGATCCCCAGCCACGGCCTCTCCGAGACGCACGTCCAGATCCTCTTCGACGGGCGAGATTTCAACCTCGAGGAGGTCGACAGGCAGGCCGAGATTCTCGTCAACGGCAAGAAGAAGCGGCGCGCACGCCTGGTCCACGGCGACCGGCTGACGCTCGGCGACGTCGAGCTGGGGTTCAGCATCTTCGACGAGCCGCAGAAGGTCGTCCGCCCGGCCGCCGAGGGGGCCTCCCCGTCCATCAGCGAGACGCAGCTCAACGTCACCAACCAGCAGCTCGCCGGCCTCCGCAAGCTCTACGAGTTCAGCGAGAAGCTGATGACGATGAAGGAGATCGACCGGCTCCTCGAGTCGATGCTCGACGCCGTCATCGAGGTCACGGGGGCCGAGAAGGGCCTCATCCTGCTGAACGACGACGCCTTCAGCGGCGGGCCGCGCGCCGGAGGCGACGAGGGGCCGGCGCCGACGGGGCAGCGCATCCGCGCGGCGCGCAACGTGCGGCGCGAGGCGCTCGGCGAGGGCCCGGCCGGCGCGATCAGCGACAGCATCGTCAAGAAGGTCATCGAGACCGGGCGTCCCGTCATCGTCAGCGACGCGCTCAGCGACTCGCAGTTCAAGTCGAGCGAGAGCGTGCTCGCGCTGCGCCTCTCGAGCGTCATGTGCGCGCCGCTGGTGAGCCAGGGGCACGTGCAGGGCGTACTCTACGTGGGCAACGACCGGGTCAAGGGCCTGTTCGACCGCACGCAGCTCGACGTGCTGTCGATCTTCGCGTCACAGGCGAGCCTCATCCTGCAGAACGCGCTGCTGCTCAACGCGCTGCGCGCCGACAAGGAGAAGCTCGTCGCGGAGCTCAAGGACAAGCGCTTCGGCGAGATCATCGGCGCCTGCCCGTCGATGCTCGAGGTCTTCCGCAAGCTGCAGAAGGTCGCGACGACCGACATCTCGGTGCTCATCACGGGCGAGACCGGCACGGGCAAGGAGCTCATCGCGCGCGAGCTGCACCGGCGATCGAACCGGGCCCAGGGCCCGTTCGTGGTGATCAACTGCGGCGCGATCCCCGAGAACCTCATCGAGAGCGAGCTGTTCGGCCACGTGAAGGGCGCCTTCACGGGGGCGGTCGCGTCGCGCCCCGGCAAGTTCCAGGCGGCCGGGAACGGCACGCTGTTCCTCGACGAGATCGGCGAGCTGCCCCTCAACCTGCAGGTGAAGCTGCTGCGGGCGCTGCAGGAGCGCGTCGTCTTCCGCGTCGGCGACAGCAAGCCCGAGAAGGTCGACATCCGCGTGGTCGCGGCGACCAACCGCGTGCTCGAGGAGGAGATCCGCGCCGGCCGCTTCCGCGAGGACCTCTACTACCGGCTCAACGTCGTCAACATCTACCTGCCCGCGCTGCGCGAGCGCGGCGACGACGTCCTCATCATCGCCAAGGCCCTGCTCTCCAAGCACGCCGAGGAGCTCGGGGCGCACGTGCAGGGCTTCACGCCCCAGGCGCTCGCGGCGATCAAGAAGTTTCCCTGGCCCGGCAACATCCGGCAGCTCGAGAACCGCATCAAGAAGGCGCTCGTGCTCTGCGACAAGTCGCTGCTCGGCCCGGAGGACCTCGACCTCGGCAAGGAGGCCGAATCGCCCATCTTGCCGCTGGAGAAGGCCAAGGAGGAGTTCCAGCGCAAGTACGTGCTCGAGGTCCTCGAGCGCAACAGCGGCAACCGGACCCAGACGGCGCGCGATCTCGGCGTCGATCCGCGCACCATCTTTCGGTACCTGGAGCGCGAAGCCAACCCTCCGCCGCCCGGCGGAACCCCGAGCGGCGGAGCGAGCGGAAGCGGCACGGGGAATGCTCCCCGGACCAAGCTCGAGGACTGAGCATTCGCCGCACAAAAAAGCCTCCATCGTCCCTTGACGATCGCGAAACAAAGGACCAACGTGATGCCTGTCCCCGGTTCGATCGGGCTGGGCCTTCAAAGTGTGAGGGAACGATCTTGACCCTCGACAGCTGACCTTTTCGGCTGCGAGGTCGGTGTTCCACGCCAGTGACACCGGGCCGCCTCGGCGGTGTCCAACTCCACTCCTTCGCGCTGCTCTAGCCGAGACCGAGCCAGTCGGCTGTCATCGCGCTTCTCGCCACGTCCTGTTCCCTTTCGGTGCCCGGGCATCCGAAAAGTCCCGCCGCGTTAGTCAGACCATCGCAGCGAACGACGAGAAGAGGACCCGATCTAGCGCTCCGCAGCCTGTCCCAAAAAAAGAACAGAATCGTTCACACCAGTTGAGGGGTGGCTCCGCGATGGCGGACGCCACCCCTTGGCCTATTTGGCGTCTGGGTGGGCCGGGAAGGCGCTCAGGCCTGCGCGGCGATCGGGCGGCGCTTGGGCAGCGGCTTCTTGTGGCCGTTGCCATTGCCGTTCGTGCTGCCCTTGAGCGAACCGCGGAGCAGGTCGCTCGCGATCTGCGAGGCGCGGTCGGTCTTCTCCCAGGGGAACTCGCTGCGGCCGAAGTGGCCGTACGCCGCGGTTGCCTTGTAGATCGGGCGCAGCAGGTCCAGCTCCTCGATGAGCGCCTTGGGGCGCATGTCGAAGTTGGCCATGATGTACCTCTCGAGCGCCTCATCGCTCACCTTGCCGGTGCCGAACGTGTTCACGTGCACGCCGACGGGCTGCGCGACGCCGATCGCGTACGCGACCTGGACCTCGCAGCGCTTGGCGACGCCCGACGCGACGACGTTCTTGGCGACGTAGCGCGCGTAGTAGCAGGCGCTCCGGTCGACCTTGCTCGGGTCCTTGCCGCTGAACGCGCCGCCGCCGTGGCGGCCCATGCCGCCGTAGCTGTCGACGATGATCTTGCGGCCCGTCAGGCCGCAGTCGCCCTGCGGACCGCCGATGACGAAGCGGCCCGTCGGGTTGACGTGGATCTTGGTCTTCGCGTCGATGAGCTTCTTCGGGATCGCCTTGTCGATGACCAGGTCGACGATGGCCTCGCGCAGCTGCTTGTACTTCACGCGCTCGTCGTGCTGCGTGCTCACGACGATGGCGTCGATGCGCACCGGCACGTCGTCCTCGTACTCGAGCGTGACCTGCGTCTTGCCGTCGGGGCGGAGGAAGTCGACGCCGCCGACCTTCTTCTTGCGGACGACCGTGAGCTGGCGCGCGAGGTTGTGCGCGAAGTGGATCGGGGCCGGCATGAGCTCGGGGGTCTCGTCGCTGGCGTAGCCGAACATCAGGCCCTGATCGCCGGCGCCCTGCTCCTTGTGCTGGCCTTCGCCCTCGTTGACGCCCTGGGCGATGTCCGGGCTCTGGCGCTCGACCGCGGTGAGCACGGCGCAGGTGTTGCCGTCGAAGCCCATCGACGAGTCGGTGTACCCGATGTCGCACACCGCCTGCCGGACGATCTTCGCGTAGTCGATGCGCGCCGTCGTCGTGATCTCGCCGGCGACGACGACCATGCCCGTCTTCGCGAGCGACTCGCACGCCACGCGGCCGCGCGGGTCCTGCTCCAGGATGGCGTCGAGGATGGCGTCGGAGACCTGGTCGCAGAGCTTGTCCGGGTGGCCTTCGGTAACAGACTCGGACGTGAAGCGGTATCGGGACATGCGGGAGAGCTCCTCGGAGTGCGGTAGACGCGTGGTGGTAGTACGGAGGTGCCCGGAAATCCAGCGGCGTTCAGCGCCGCCTCTGGCTATACTCGCGGCCGGGGAGAGCGCGGGAGGGCAGGCGGGGATGCTGGGCGAGCGTGTCGCCGGGAAGTACGAGCTGAAGCGCCTCGTCGGGTCGGGCGCGATGGGGGCGGTGTACGAGGGCGTTCACGTCGACATCGGCAAGCGCCTGGCCATCAAGGTCATCCGCCCGGAGTTCTGCGGCGCGCCCGAGATCGTGGCGCGCTTCCGGCGCGAGGCGCGGGCCGCGAGCGCCGTCGAGGGCGACCACATCGTCCAGATCTACGACTTCGGGCGGGACGACCGCCTCGGGCTGTACATGGTCATCGAGTACCTCGAGGGCGAGGACCTCGAGGCGCGCCTCGCGCGCGAGCGGTGGATCGGCGAGGCCGAGGCGGCGGCGATCGGCGTGCAGATCGGCCGGGGCCTCGCGCGCGCGCACGCCGCGGGCGTCATCCACCGCGACCTCAAGCCGGCCAACGTGTTCCTCGTGCGGCGCGACGACGGCACGACGCACGTGAAGATCCTCGACTTCGGCATCTCGAAGTTCGAGCCGGACGTGCCCCCTCCCGGCGGGGCCGAGCCGACGCTCACGGCGTTCGGCACGACGCTCGGCACGCCCCAGTACATGGCGCCCGAGCAGTGCGAGGGCAAGGACGACGTCGACGGGCGCGCGGACGTGTGGGCGATGGCCACGCTCCTCTACGAGATGCTCGCGGGCGAGCCGGCCGTGCCCGCGGCCGGTGGCCACATCGGCGTGATGACCCGGGTCGTCCGGGAGGACATCCCGCCGCTGGCGAGCCGTGCGTCGTGGGTGAGCTCCCGGCTGGCCGCCGTCGTCGACGCGGGCCTCGTGCGCGACCGGAACCGCCGCATCCCCGACGCCTCGACGTTCGTCGCGCGGCTGCTCGACGCCGCGCCCGAAGCCGGCTCGCGGCCGTCGTTCGCGCACATCGCCCGCCCCACGGACGTCTCGGAGCTCGCCTCGGCGCCGCCGACCGACCCGGGGCTGCCCGTCGTGCCCGACGCGGCGCCACCGCCCGTCGTCGCCGCTCCTGCCCCGCCGCGCGGCCCGAGGCCAGCGCTGCGCCCGGCCGCCTTCGTGTCGGAGACCGGCAACCCCATCTCCGCCGAGCCGCCGTCGAGCGCAGGCCCGAACTCTCTCGACGGCGAGCGGGTCTCCATCTTCGAGCGGGGCGAGCTCCCCCGCGAGATCGAGCAGCTCCGCTCCCGGCGCAAGCCGTAGGCGGCGCGCGTCGGCCTGCGCCCCCTGTCCGAGGGGACGACCTCGCCTGTGCAGCTCGCGCCCGCGGGGCAGCCGTATGTCGGGTGCGCCTAGCCAGCCGGGCCGGACCGCATTACATCGTGCCTAGCCCGATGCCCGTATCCCTCGCGCACCCCGATCGCTTCGTCTCCCGGCACCTCGGCCCCCGCGACGGAGACGTCGCGGCGATGCTCGAGAAGGTCGGCGCCAGATCGCTGGACGACCTCATCGACCAGACGATCCCCGCGGGCATCCGCCTGCGCCGCCCCCTCGCGCTTCCGCCGGCGCGCACCGAGCACGAGCTGCTCGAGCTGGCCCACGAGATCGCCCAGAAGAACGAGCCGCACCGCAGCCTGCTCGGCATGGGCTACCACGACTGCGTCACGCCGCCGGTCATCCTGCGCAACGTCGTCGAGAACCCGGCCTGGTACACCCAGTACACGCCCTACCAGGCCGAGGTCTCGCAGGGCCGGCTCGAGGCGCTGCTCAACTTCCAGACGATGGTGAGCGACCTCACCGGGCTCGCGATCGCCAACGCGTCGCTGCTCGACGAGGCCACCGCGGCGGCCGAGGCGATGCACGCCATGGAGACGACGGCGGGCGCCGAGGACCGGCGCGCGCTGCTCGTCCACGACCAGTGCCACCCGCAGACGATCGACGTCGTGCGCACGCGCGCGGCCGCGCACGGCATCGAGATCGTCGTGGCCGACCCGCGCACGTTCGACTTCTCGCGCAAGGTCTTCGGCGTCCTCGTGCAGTACCCCGCCACCGACGGGCGGCTCGACGACTGGCGCGACGTGGTCGCGCGCGCCCACGCGTCGGGCGCGATGGTCACGATGGCGTGCGATCTGCTCGCGCTGGCGCTCGTGGTGCCGCCGGGCGAGCTGGGCGCCGACATCGCCGTCGGCAGCGCGCAGCGCTTCGGCGTCCCGCTCGGCTACGGCGGCCCGCACGCGGCCTTCTACGCCTGCAAGAGCGACATGGTGCGCAGGCTGCCTGGGCGCATCATCGGCGTGAGCGTCGACGCGAGCGGCAAGCCCGCGCTGCGCATGGCCCTGGCGACGCGCGAGCAGCACATCCGCCGCGAGAAGGCGACGAGCAACGTGTGCACGGCGCAGGCGCTGCTCGCCAACGTCGCGGGCCTCTACGCCGTCTATCACGGGCCGGCGGGGATCCACGGGATCGCGGCGCGCGTGCACGCGCACGCGGCGGCGCTCGCGCACGGGCTGCGCAAGGCCTCGATCAAGGTCGCGCACGACGCGTTCTTCGACACGCTGCGCGTCGAGGCGGCCGCGGCGCAGGTCGACGCGTGGGTCTCGGCGGCGCGCGCGCGCAAGATCAACCTGCGGCGCCTTGCGCCCGGCGCGCTGACGATCGCCCTGGACGAGACGACGTCGGCCGCCGAGGTCGACGCGCTGCTCGCGATCCTCCGCGGGGACCGCGCCCCCGCCGTGACGTGCGAGGCCCTCGCGGCCGAGGCGTCGCCGGCGCTCGGGGGCCTCGAGCGCACGAGCGCCTACCTCACACACCCCGTCTTCAACACGCACCACTCCGAGACCGAGATGCTCCGGTACATCCGGTCGCTCGAGGAGAAGGACATCTCGCTCGTGCACTCGATGATCCCGCTCGGATCGTGCACGATGAAGCTCAACGCGACGGCCGAGATGATGCCGATCACGTGGGCGCGCTTCAACGGCGTCCACCCGTTTTCGCCGGTGGAACAGTCGCAGGGCTACCAGGTCGTCATCAAGCAGCTCGAGGCCATGCTCTCCGAGATCACGGGCTTCCCGGCGGTGAGCCTGCAGCCGAACTCCGGCGCGCAGGGCGAGCTCACCGGCCTGCTCGTCATCCGCCGGCACCACCAGGAGCGCGGCGAGGGGCACCGCGACGTGTGCCTCATCCCGGCGAGCGCCCACGGCACCAACCCGGCGTCGGCGGCCATGGCGGGCCTGCGCGTCGTCGTCGTGGCGTGCGACGAGAAGGGTTACATCGACCTCGCCGATCTCGAGGCGAAGGCCAAGGAGCACGCGGAGAACCTGGCGGCGCTCATGGTCACGTACCCGTCGACGTACGGGATCTTCGAGGAGGAGATCGTCCGCATCTGCGCGATCGTCCACGAGCACGGCGGGCAGGTGTACCTCGACGGGGCGAACCTCAACGCGCAGGTCGGCCTCTGCCGGCCCGCCGACGTGGGCGCCGACGTGTGCCACGTGAACCTGCACAAGACGTTCTGCATCCCGCACGGCGGCGGCGGCCCGGGCATGGGTCCGATCGGTGTGGCGGCGCACCTCGCGAAGTTCTTGCCGCGCCACCCGGTCGTGCCCGTGGGCGGCGAGCAGGGCATCGGCGCGGTCGCGGCGGCGCCGTGGGGCAGCGCGAGCATCCTGCTCATCTCGTGGGCGTACATCGCGATGATGGGCCCCGACGGCCTGCGGCGCGCCAGCGAGATGGCCATCCTCGGCGCGAACTACGTCGCGGACCGGCTGCACCCGCACTTTCCGGTCTTCTACCGGGGCAAGCGCGGGCGCGTGGCCCACGAGTGCATCCTGGACACGCGCGGGGTCAAGCGCACGGCGGGCATCGAGGTCGACGACATCGCCAAGCGCCTGATGGACTACGGCTTCCACGCGCCGACGATGAGCTTCCCCATCGCCGGCACGCTGATGGTGGAGCCGACCGAGAGCGAGCCGCTGCCGGAGCTCGACCGCTTCTGCGACGCGATGATCGCGATCCGCGAGGAGATCCGCGCGGTCGAGGAGGGCAAGATGCCCCGCGACGACAACCCGCTCAAGCACGCCCCGCACACCGCCGAGGCCATCGCGTCGGGCGAGTGGGAGCACGCCTACTCGCGCGAGACGGCGGCGTTCCCGGCCCCGTGGACGCGCGCGCGCAAGTTCTGGCCGCCCGTGCGCCGCATCAACAACGCGCAGGGCGACCGTCACCTGGTGTGCACGTGCCCGCCGGTCGAGGCGTACGCGGCGGAGTAGCGGGCCTTCGGCCACGCGGTCCGACGAGCCGTTCCCTCGCACTCGACCGGGCGATCGGATGTACGAAGCTCGAACCAGCAAGACACGTAGCTTGCATCGCGATGGATGGAAGCTTGGTCCTCGAGCGATCCAGCGTGGAATCGGTCGAGATCCAAGGTGAGATCGGCCCCGAACGAGGCCTGGTGATCGGTCGATCCAAGGTGAGCGGCCGAGGGAGCGTCAGGATTTCCGTGTGGCTGGCCTCACGGCCCGAACGGCCACGCGTTGGCGGAGCCGCTCGTCGTGCCTATGCTCGGGGATCCATGCGCCACGCCCGCAAGGCCCTTGCCGCTTCGTTCGTCGTGACCTTCGCCCCGGCCTGCGACACGAGCTCGTCGCAGCCGCCGGCCG
>JAJYCT010000515.1 GCA_021778125.1 Myxococcales bacterium | reverse complement strand
CCCGACCACCGCCCCTGCGTATCCGTTCGACGAGCCGCGTGGCTGACGTGATCGCCGTTCGGCTGTACTCGTTCGCGGCATGGAACGAGAGAGCCGAGAGGTGTGGGCGAAGCGCGTGGAGAGGCTGGCGGACAGCGGATTGACGCTGAAGGAGTTCGCGGGGGAGATCGGGGTCAACGCGAACACGCTGGCGGGATGGCGGTGGCGGATCCACAGGGCGAAGGCGGACGGGGAGGCCCCCAGGGCGCAGTCGAGCTCGCCGCCGTTCCTCGAGATCGTCGCCGCGCCGGGGGACGAGGGCCAGGTCGAACGGATCGAGCAGCCGGCGTCGAGCGCTCCGGTGGTCGAACCGTTCGAGCTCGTGCTCGGCGGCGGGTACCGTATCCGGGTTCCGGTCCGATTCGATCCCGCTGCGCTGCGGCGCCTCGTCGATGCCCTGGAGGCGCGCTGATGCTGCCAGCCGGGGTCCGGATCTTCCTATGCACCGAGCCGCAGGACATGCGGCGTTCCTTTGACACGCTCGCACTCGTGACGCAGCAACTGATGGGCGAGGATCCGCAGAGCGGCGCGCTCTTCGTGTTCGTCGGGAAGCGACCGACGCGCGCGAAAGTAATCTGGTGGGATCGCAACGGGTACTGCCTGCTTTACAAGAGGCTCCACCGCGCGGTGTTTCGTGTGCCCGAAACGGGCGGGGGATCGGGTCCCGCGTTGCGGATCGACGCGGCCGCGCTGGCGCAATTACTGGTCGGCGTGGAATCGACACGATCCAAACGAAAGAGCTTGAATTGAGATCAATGCCTGGTACAAGAGCGGCGTGTCCGACGCCGCTCCTGCTGATTCGCCCACAGTAGACATCGAGCAGCGGCTCGCCGCGGTGATCGCGGAGATGGACCGCGTCACCGCCGAGCGGGACCAGTACCGGAAGCTCTACCTCGAGATGCTCGAGCTCTGCCGCAAGCTCGAGCGCGGCTTCGTCGGCCCGAAGCGCGAGAAGCTCTCACCCGGGGACGCGCAGGTGACGATGTCGCTCCTCGGAATGCTGCTTGGGCGGGAGGCGGCGAACGCTGCGCCCCCAGTCGTCGAGGAGGTCCGCGTCCACACGCGCCAGAAGCCCACCGGCCGGAGGCCGCTCCCGGACGACCTGCCCCGCGTCGATCTCGAGGTCCTGCCGCTCGAGGTCCAGCGTGGGGGTCTCGACGCCTACGATCGCATCGGGGAGGATGTCACCGAGACGGTCGAGTGGCGGAGAGCCTCGTCCGTCGTCGTTCGCATGCACAAGCCGAAATTCGCGCTCAAGGGCCGCGATCGCACCGCGGAGACCAAGATCCTGCAGGCGGAGCCACCCGAGCTCCCGATCCCGCGCTGCATCGCCGGACCCGGGCTCCTGGCCGAGACGATCGTCCGCCGCTGGCTCGATCACATGCCCCTCCACCGCATGGAGCGCATGTTTGCGCGCGGCGGGCTGCCGCTCTCGCGCTCCACGATCTGCGGCTGGCACTTCGCGCTCGCCGACCTGGTGAAGCCTCTCCTCACCGCGATGTGGCAGGACGCACTCACCGCCCCGTACCTGTGCTCCGACGCGACGGGCGTCCTCGTCCAGGCACGCGAGAAGTGCCGGCGCGGTCACTTCTGGGTGGTGGCGGCACCGGAGCGGCACGTCCTCTTCGCCTACACGCCGAAACACGACGGCGCTGCCGTGGACGACCTCCTCTCCGGCTACAAGGGCACGCTCGTCGTCGATGCGCACGCCGTCTACAACCACCTCTTCAAGAGCGGTGACGTCGTCGAGGCGGGCTGCTGGGCGCATGCGAGGAGGTACTGGTTCAAGGCGCTCGAGACCGATCCCGATCGAGCCCGACAGGCGCTCGCCTTCATCGGAGCGCTCTTCATCCTGGAACGAGCCCACGCCACGGCAGCACCCGATCAGCGGCTCGCGGTCCGGAAGCTCGAAGCGAGGCCCATCGTCGAGAGGTTCTTCGCCTGGTGTGACGCCGAGGTCGATCGCGTGCTCGACGAGACTCCGTCCGCGAAGGCGATCGGGTATGCCCGGAACCAGCGCGTTGCGCTCTCGCGCTTCCTCGAGGACGGGCGCATTCCCATACACAATAATTTCAGCGAGCGGGAGTTGCGCAGGGAAGCACTCGGAAGGAAGAACTGGATGTTCCTGGGCACCGACGAGGGTGGCGATGTGAACGCCGCCTTCACGTCGCTGCTCGCGAGCTGCCAACTCCACGAGATCGAGCCCGGCGCTTACATCCGCGACCTCTTCTGCCTGCTCCCGAGCTGGCCCGCGCGCCGCGTCCTCGAGCTCGCGCCCGTGAACTGGAACAAGACTCTCGAGCAAGAGGACACTCAGCAGCGGCTCGCTGCCAACGTGTACCGCCAGGTCGTCCTCGGCGAGATCGACGAACATCGTACGTCGAAGTAGCACCTACGCTGCGCCGGTGTCTGTACGCGATCCATCGAACGGGTACGATAATGAACGGGCAGGCACAGGTGGCCTTGCGGCTCCGTGAGCGTCCCCGTCCGGTGTTGTCGTCACCTGGTCCCGGTGGTGCTGGGGGATCCGGGATCGTCTTCGGACGATTGCGGTGGATCAGCACCGCCCGGAGCGCTTCGATCTCCGCTTGATAGCGCCGAGCGGTCTCCTCCGGGAGCGTGGTCTCGGCAAAGCCGTAATTCGGGACGCGCTCGACCATGAGCCCGAGATCTTCAGCGGCGGTCTTGAATGCCCGGTTGTGGTACTGGCTGTAGGAGCAGTCGTGAATGCCGGCCTCGAAATTCGCCGCATGGGCAGCCTCGTGGATGAGCGTCTCGACGATCTCCTCGGCCGGACGGTCGAGGTTCTCGGCCACCACGACCACCTCGTGATGCGATGTCGCTGTTCCCCGCTGACTACTCCAGCGGCGGGCCGCGAAGTGGCCGAGGACGTTGAGATGGCCCCGCCTGGCCGGAGCTGGCAGGAGCACGACGCCCGGAACGCTGGGGTGGTACGCACGAATGCGTGACCAGACCTGCGCTAGGGCTTCGATGAGGACGACACTGAGGTGTTCGTCGATCGGGTTCGGCGGCCCTCGCGAGCTCGCCGACAGAAATGCGATCCGGAGTTGGTATGGCTTCATGGACAGGACACTCCTCGGCCACGGGGCGCATGGCCCCTGGCCGCTCTGGTTGGGGTTGGGGTGAAGCGTCCGGCAACGACGCTACTGTTCTGAGGTGCTGCCCGCGGCGAAGTGCACGGCGATCTCTGTGA
>JAJYCT010000514.1 GCA_021778125.1 Myxococcales bacterium | reverse complement strand
CGCGGTGGTATGCCGGCGAGGGGCTGGGCTGGGTGCGCAAGGCGACGCTGGCGGCGCGCCTGGTGCGCGCGCTGGCGTGAGCCTCAGTCGCCGCCCTCGTCGTCGCCGGTCAGCTCGGGCTTGAGCGTCGGGCTGCTCGCGTCGACGTCCAGGGCGCTTCCGCGATCGTGCACGACCTCGTCGGCCCCCGGCGGCAGGTGCGACGAGCCGCTGGTGCCCAGCGCGCTCTTGTGCTCGAGGAAGCGCAGCGTCCCGGGCCCGCTGGTGCGCTCGAGCACCGCGCGCAGGTCGCCCGGCAGCGGGGCCTCGATGAGCAGGCGGCCGCCCGTGTCGGGGTGATCGACCTCCAGGCGCACGCAGTGCAGGAAGGGGCGATCCAGGCCGTTCTTCTCCTCGAAGTAGCGGTTGGTCGTCGCGTGCCCGTAGCGCTCGTCTCCCAGCACCGGGTGCCCGATCGCCGCGAGGTGCCGGCGGATCTGGTGTGTGCGACCCTGCTCGGGCACGACGCGCAGGACGCTGTGGCCCGACGCGATCGCGAGGCGGCGGTAGCGCGTGCGCGCCGCCTGCGGCTTCCCGTTCTCCCGCAGGTCGCGAGTGATCGCGCCCTTGGTCGGCGCGACGCCGCGGACGCCCGCGACGTAGATCTTGCGGGTCGTCGCCCCCGACAGTGCGCGACCCCACTTCGCCACGAGGTCGGGGCGGCGGGCGAAGGAGACCAGGCCGCTGGTGCCGACGTCGAGGCGCTGGAGGGGCACCGCGGCCTCGGCGCCCGCGATGCGGCGGACCCGGGCGAGCAGCGAGCCGGCGTACTCGCCCTGCGGCGTGGTGGGCTCGTGCGGCGACTTCTCGACGATGAGGATCTCGGCATCCTGGTAGAGCACGCGCGGTAGGGGGACGCCCGCGCGCCGCAGGATGGCCACCGTCTCGACTTCGTCGGTGAGCGGGATCATGTCGAGCGGGCGCAGCGCGCTCGCCGCGTACCCGAGGCGCACCAGGTGATCGAGATCGCGCGCGAGCGTCTCGGGGTCGCACGACACGTAGGCCAGCAGCTGCGGCTCGAGGCGGGCCAACCACTCGCGCGCCTGCGGGCTCGTGCCGCGGCGCGGAGGGTTCACGACCACCGCGTCGAAGCGCTCCTTTCGCTCGACGAGGCCGCGCAGCCCGGAGGTCACGTCGCCGCACTCGGTCTCGACGGCGAGCCTCTGCGCGTCGGCCGCCGCCCGCGCCTGCGCCACGGCGGGGGCGAAGGACTCGATCATCCGCACCCGGGCCCCGGCGGCCGCCAGGCCGAGGGCGATGGCGCCCGAGCCGCCGTAGAGGTCGAGCACGCGGGGTTTGCGATCGTCGCTGGCCACGCCGAGCGCGTCGGCGAGCAGGGAATGCACGCGCGCGGCCTGGTCGCGGTGCACCTGGACGAACGACCCGAAGGTGGCGAGGTGGACGGACGCCCCGAGCCGGTCGGACGTCGAGCTGACGCCGGCCAGCGGCACCGTCTCCGCGCCCAGGATCTGCGGAGCGTCGCCCTCGTGGTAGTTGACCGCGACGCCCACGACGTCCGGCACCGTGCGAAGCAAGCCCGCGGCCGCGGCGCGCAGCGTCGCCACGTCTGCGGCGCGATCGCGCTGGACGACGAGCGTGACCAGGACCTTCGACGCGGCGCCGTCGCGGACCTCGCGCAGATCCACCGCGCGCAGGCCGCCTGCGCCGACGCCGTCGTGGGGGGCGAGGGCCCCGTGCCCGGCGGCCGCCTCGGCCATGCGCGCGCGGAGCTCGGCGGCGACGCGCGCCAGCGCCGGGGCGAGGACGCGGCAGCGCGGAATGTCCACGACCACGTGCCCGCCGCCCTTCGCGAACAGGCCCAGCGTTCCTCCGGGCCCGGCGATGAGCTTTGCCCGGGTGCGGTAGCCGACGACCGGCTGAGCCGGCATGACCGGGTCGGTGTAGACGAGCTCGAGCGACGGGTAGCGCGCGACCGACTGCACGACGCGCCCCCGCTTGAGCGTGAGCTGCTCGGAGTAGGGCAGGCCGATGACCGGACACCCGCCGCAGGGCTCGGCATGCTCGCAGGCGACCCGCTCGTCGCGCGAGGTCTCCTGGACGGGATCGGACGGCGCGGTCATCCGTAACGTCGGGCCAGCTTAGCACGTGGGGTCGTGGGGGCCCTGGGGGGGGGGGGAGGGTGATACCGGGCGCCCCGTCGGCGCGTACTGCCCTCGATGGTGGCCCTCGTGCTCCCCGCCCCTGTGGCGTCGCTGCGTGTGCCGGCTGGGGCGCATGGTACAAGCGAGGGCGTGGCGCCGAGGGCCGAGGCCGACGTTGCGATGGAGCGCTACGCCGCCGGCGACGACGCGGCGTTCGGGGTCGTGTACGACGCGCTGGCCCCCCGCCTCTACGGCTACCTCGTGCGCCAGACGCGCGACGTGGCGCGCGCCGAGGACCTCGTGCAGCAGACGCTCCTGCAGATGCACAGGGCCCGGGCCAGCTTCATCGCGGGCGCGGAGGTCACGCCGTGGGCCTTTGCGATCGCGCGGCGCCTCCTGGTCGACGGCCTGCGCCGCGGGCGGCGCGAGGTGCTCGACGCCAGTGGCGAGCCCGACCCGGGGGCCTCGCCGGAGGCGCGGGCCGACGACCTCGTCCAGGCCAAGCAGCTCGCGCGGCGACTGGAGCAGGAGCTGGCGAAGTTGCCCCCGGCGCAGCGCGCCGCCTTCGAGCTCGTCAAGAACGAGGGTCTGAGCATGGCCGAGGCGGCGCAGGTTCTGGGGACGACGGTCGCCGCGGTGAAGCTGCGTGCGCACCGCGCATACGAGGCCCTGCGAGCCGCGCTCGGCGACGGGGCGATGGCCCGGGAGGGCAAGCCGTGACGAGCGCCACGCCTCCGCCCGATCTGCGTGCGCGCGTCCTCGCCGCTGCGGCCTCCGAGCCTGTCCCGGCGCGTTCCGCAGGCCTGCCTCGCCAGGCGGCGATCGTCGCGCTCGGGTTCGCGGCGTCGATCGGCCTGCTGCTGGCCATCGGCGGTCCGGGCGCGCGCAGTCGGTCGTCGGCCTACTACCTGATGCTCGCCGCGCTGTGGCTCGGGGTGACCGGCCTCGCGCTTTGGGCCGGGGTCGCGCGCGGGCGGTCGATGCTCGGGCGGCCGCCCTGGGCGCGCGCCGCGGTCGCCACGTCGACCCCGCTGGCCTTGCTGGCCACCGCGGCGCTCGCCGGAGGGGCCGTGCCGCCCGGCGGGGAGGTCGCCGGGGTCCACGAACACGTGGTCTGCGCGGTCTTCACGGGCATGTTC
>JAJYCT010000513.1 GCA_021778125.1 Myxococcales bacterium | reverse complement strand
ATGTTCTCGGTGCCCCCGACAACCACGGCCTCGGTCTCGCCGAGCAGGATCTGCTCGGCGCCGCTGACGATCGACTGGAAGCCCGACCCGCAGAGGCGGTTGACCGTGAGCGCGGGCGTTTCGATCGGCAGGCCCGCCTTGAGACCGACGTGGCGTGCGCAGTAGATGGCGTCGGGGCTCGTCTGCATCACGTTGCCGACGATGACGTGCCCGAGGTCCTTCCTGTCGATCCCGCTCTGCTCGAGCGCCGCCTTGGACGCGTGCACCGCGAGAGCCGTCGCGCTCTGCCCGGAGAGGGCGCCCAGCATCGTGCCAAACGCGGTTCGCTTCGCGCCAACGATGACGATCGACTTGGAGAGCTTGGCCATGCGCCGGTGCTAGCCTTTTCGCGGATTGGACGCAAACCGTGGCCTGACGCAACCCGGACGCCGACCGCGCGCGCGGCTGCTCGGCACCGTCCGCCTCGTGCTCGCGCTGCTCTTCATCGCCGGCGTGGGCATCGGGTCGTGCATCTGTGTGCTCGACCACTGACGCGATGGACGACGAGGTTCGCGCGGCCGCGGCCATCGCGGCGCCGCTTCCCCCCTTTTGAGATCCATTGACTGACGTTCAATAGAAGCTACCGTCTCGTGGCGAGGCGCGAGACATGGCCGACCCCTACGTCCTCATCATCGGCTCGGGCTTCGCGGGCCTGGGCATGGCGATCCGCCTCAAGCAGGAGGGGATCGACGACTTCCTGGTGCTCGAGCAGGCCGGCGAGGTCGGCGGCACCTGGCGCGACAACCACTACCCGGGCGCGGCGTGCGACGTTCAGTCGCACCTGTACTCCTTCTCGTTCGAGCCGTGGCCCGAGTGGTCGCGGCAGTTCGCGAAGCAGGCCGAGATCCTCGAGTACCTCAAGCACTGCGCGGACAAGTACGGCATCCGCCCGCACATTCGCTTTCGCACGCGCGCCACGCGCGCGCAGTTCGACGAGCGCACGAGCCTCTGGGAGGTCGTCACGGGCGACGGCGCGACGATCCGCGCGCGCGTGCTGGTACCCGGGTGCGGGCCGCTCAGCCGCCCGTCGCTCCCCGATATCCCGGGCCTCGCGTCGTTCGAGGGCAAGATGTTCCACTCGGCGCGCTGGGACCACGCCTTCCCGCTCGAGAGCAAGCGCGTCGGCGTCGTCGGGACGGGGGCGAGCGCCATCCAGATCGTGCCGGCGATCGCACCGCGCGTGGAGCAACTGCACGTCTTCCAGCGCACGCCGCCATGGGTCCTGCCCAAACCAGACGGCCCGATCCCCGCGTGGAAGCGCGCCGTGTTCCGGCGCCTCCCTCTCGCGCAGAAGCTCGCGCGACAGCGCATCTACTGGACCCGGGAGCTCTTCGCCGTCGGCTTCGTCGCCGAGCCGCGCATCATGAAGGCGCTGCAGAGCCTGGGGCGCCGGTACCTCCGAAGGAGCGTGCGCGATCCCTCGCTGCGCGAGAAGCTCCTCCCCCGCTACACGATGGGGTGCAAGCGCATCCTGCCGACCAACGACTACCTGCCGGCCCTGCAGCGCCCGAACGTGGAGCTCGTCACCGACGGGATCGCCGAGGTGCGCGCTCGCTCGATCGTGACGCACGACGGCCGCGAGCGGCCGCTCGATGCGCTGGTGCTGGCCACGGGCTTCGAGGCCGCCGAGCAGGTCTCGCCCTTCGAGGTGCGCGGGCGCGGCGGGCGCGATCTCGACACGGTCTGGCGCGACGGCGCCGAGGCCTACCTGGGTACGACCGTGTCGGGCTTCCCCAACCTGTTCCTTCTCATCGGCCCGAACACGGGGCTCGGGCACACGTCGATGGTCTTCATCATCGAGTCGCAGATCGCCTACATCCTCGACGCCGTGAAGCGGATGCGGGCGCGCGGCCTCGAGCTCGTCGACGTCCGTCCCGACGCGCAGGCCGCGTACAACGTTCGGATCCAGGAGCGCCTCAAGAGGACCGTCTGGGCGACCGGCTGCATGAGCTGGTATCTCACGCGCACCGGAAAGAACACGACGGTGTGGCCCGGCTTCACCGTCGAGTTCCGCTGGAGGCTGCGCCGCTTCGACGAGGACGCCTACGAGGTGCTCCCACCAGCGAGCGAGGGTGCGGCGGACGTCAGCCCGCGAGCTCGGCCCACGCCCCGGCGATCACGACCTCGTCTCTCTCTTTGACCTTCACCTGCAGCGCGACCGCGCCGGGGCGGACCACCCACCCCTCGGTCACGAGCGTCTCGCCCGGCCAGACGGGGCGCTTGAACTGCGCCTCGAGCGCGCGCAGACGCGTCGCATCGCCGCCGCAGAGCGCCCGGGCGACGTGCCGGACCATGAAGCCGAAGGTGCAGAGCCCGTGCAGGATGGGCCCGCGCTCGAAGCCGACACCGTGCGCGAACTCGGGGTCGGCGTGCAGCGGGTTGAGGTCGCCCGAGAGGCGATAGAGCAAGGCCTGCTCGGGGCTGGTCGTCTCCTCGATCGAGAACGTCGGCGGCGTGTCGCGCGGCTTCTCGACCGGCGGCGGCTCCCTGGGCGGCGGCGGCCCGCCGGGCACACCCTCGCCGCGGAAGAGGATCGAAGACGTCGACTCGGCGATGAGCGCCCCGCGCGTGTCCACGCTCCTGGCGTCTACCAGCACCTGCGTCAGGCGGCGCAGATCGTAGAAGCCGCGGACGGTCACCGTCGTCGCCAGCGTGCCGCCGGGCGCGATGGGCGCGTGGAGCGTCACGCGCTCGCCCCCGTGGACGATCATCGCGAGGTTGCCGCCCGTCTTGGAGAGCACGTCGAGCATCGGCTGGAACTTGGGGACGACGGCGAAGCTGGGGAGCACACGCGGGCCGCGACCCTCGTAGAGGTAGTCCAGCTCGTCGCGCTTGGCGCCGACGCCGAGCGCGTACAGGCTCGTGTCTCTCCAGGTGTAAGAGAAGGTCGAGATGGCGCTGGGCTGGCCGGCGAGCGAGAGGTCGAAGGGCATGGCGGCGGGCAGTGTACCCTTGGCGACGTGCCTTCGGTGGTCGAGGTGGTGGCGGACGCGTTCGCAAGGTCGGGCGTGGACCTGTCCGCGCTCGGCCTGGCGTGGGCGCGCGCGATGCCGGCGGTGACGCTCGTGCCGGCGTTCGGGCTGCGGGCGCTGCCGGCCCCGGCGCGGATGCTCCTGGGGCTTGCGTTCGCGGCGAGCCTCTTCCCGGAAAGGAGGGCAACTGATCATGTATAACGGCGGAAAGATTATTGCGGGTCTGGCCGTTTTTCTGGCCTTCTTTTTATTCCCGTTTTATTACAACCTCGGGAAGGC
>JAJYCT010000512.1 GCA_021778125.1 Myxococcales bacterium | reverse complement strand
TCGGCCTCGACGCGATGTGGAGCCGGGCCGACGACGAACCCCCGGCGGCCCGGCGCGCGCACGTCGCCGAGGCGCTCGCCTGGGCGGTGACCGCGGGGGCGCGGGCCGCTCGCGCGCCGGTGACGATCGTCGTCGACGACATCGACTTCATCGACGGCGCGAGCCGCAACGCGTTCGCCGATCTGGCCTCCCGGCCGCCGCCGCTGCCCGCGCTGCTGGTGGTGACGTACGCGCCGGGGACGAGCCCGGTGCCTCCGCTCGCGAGCGAGGCCTGGACGCTCGGTCCTCTGCCGCCCGAGACGTTCGCCCACCTGCTGCCGCCGCCCGCGGGCGCCGCGCCGCGCGCGCTGCCGCCGCTGCACGTCGAGCAGCTCCTGGCGTGGGTGCGAGAGGGCGCGGAGCCGCCGCCCGAGCGCCTGGGCGATCTCATCGCGCGCCGCATCGAGCGCCTGAGCCCCGAGGCGCGGCAGGCGCTGCACGCCATGGCGGTGTGGGGCGACGACGCGTCGCTCGGGGACCTGAAGGCGATGCTGCCCGGCACGCTCGACCTCGGCCCGGCGCTCCAGCAGCTCGATCGAAGCCGCGTGGCGACGCTCGGCCACGGCGGCGCGCGCATCGCGCACCCGCTGCTGCGGCGCATCGTCTTCTCGAGCATCCCCGCGCAGCGCAAGCACGAGCTCTTCGCGCGGGCCGCCGAGCTCCGGCCCGCGGCGGCGCTGGAGGTGCGGGCGCGCCAGGGGGCCCACGGGGGCAGCGCGTTCGAGGCGCTGTCGCTGCTCGAGGTCCTGGCCGCCCGGCGGGCCGCCGCCGACGATCTCGTCGGGAGCATCAGCGCGCTGCGCCACGCGCTCGATCTGACGCGGCGCCAGCTGCACCGCGACGAGCTCGACGATCCGGTGAGCGCGATGCTCGTGTTCGCGCGCAAGCTGGCCGAGTCCCTCGTGGCGGCGGGCAAGTTCACCGACGCCGACGGCGTGCTGCGCGAGGCGCTGGGCAACGCGCCTCCGACGAGCACGCACCGCGCGCGACTGCTCGGGGTGCTCGCGACGGTGGCGCAGGCGCGCAACAACGGGGAGGAGGCGCGGAAGTTCGTCGAGGAGGCGATGCGCGTGGCGCGGCAGTCGAATGCCGGGGGGATCCTGCCGCTGCTGGAGAAGATCCAGGCGGAGATCAAGGTGGCGTGAAGGCGCGACCCCGACCCTACGGCTTGGCGCTCAGCCCCCGCGCCGCCCGGGCGTACGCCGCCTTGACGCGCGGATCCTTCGCGCCGTCCGGATCGATCTCCGCTGCGCGCTCGAGCCCCTCGTAGCACTCGGACCAGCGCCGCTGCTCGCACGCCCGCATCGCGGCCGCCCGGATCTCGCGGGCCGAGGGCTCCGCCTTCCCCTGCGGCGGCGCCTGCGGCACCGGCGCCGGCGGCGCGACGATCGTCGGCACCGTCGGCGGCGCGGGCGGCGGGCGCTTGGCCTCCTCGTGGTGGCGCCACGCGAGGAAGATCCCGAGCAGCACGAGGAACGCCGCGAGCACGGCGTTGACGTTGTCCTTGCCGAACGCCTCGCGCATCTCCTGGCGGAGCGCGGAGATGGCGGACTTGATCGTCTGCTCGGTCACGCCGTCCTTCTCGGCCATCTCGGCGTACGAGTGGCCCATGAGGTGGCGCGACACCCAGCCCAGCGCGCGCAGCACGCCGGGCCTGTCGGCGGCGTGCTCGCGCGCCCACTGCAGCGCCTCGTGCGCCTCGAGGGGCGTGGCCCGCGGGGCCTGGCCGCCGATCGAGTCCTTCTTGCCGAAGGCGTGCTCCATGTCGTCGCGCTCGCGGAAGAAGTCCACGACGCGCGCGTTGGCCACGAAGTACATCCAGGGAAGGAGCTGCTCGGTCGTCGTCGGCCATGCGTGGCGCGACCTCCACGCCGAGGCGAGCGTGTCCTGCACGACCTCCTCGACGCAGCGCGCCGGGACGCGCCGCTTGCGCACGTAGCCCGCCAGGCGCTCGAAGAGCGCGCGGCTCGTGACGAACGCCACGAGCTCGGGCGACGGCTCGGCGCCCGCCGGGACGTCGGGGGCGGCGGCAGGCGCAGCGGGGGCGGGAGGGCGCTCCTGGGACATCGCGGGGTTCATGCCCTCTGTGTCGGAGGGTCGGGGCAAAAGGTTGCGCGGGAGAGATACGATCTTGTCCGGGGAGGCGCCAGGGCGCACGGCGGGCAGGCGGCGGAGGAAGCGGAGACCCTGTCCTGCGCGCACGCGACCCTGGCTCCGGGCTCGTAGACCACCGCCTGCGCGGACGGGACCCCGGGCCCGCGCTCGTAGACCGCCGCCTGCGCGGACGGGACCCTGGGCCCGCGCTCGTAGACCGCCGCCTGCGCGGACGGGACCCTGGGCCCGCGGCGGTAGACCGCCGCCTACGCGGACGGGGGCACGGCCTACGAGCGGTAGACCCGGGCGTGCGCGACGTAGGCACGGCCCACGAGTCGGTGATCGAGCCTGCGTGGTGCGGCGCGACGTGCGATGACCAGGGTGGCATGACGCTAGTCGCGACGACGCTGTTGGTCTGTCCGCTCGTCGTGGTCGGGTGCGGCGGCTCGACACGACTGGGGGGCGGTCTGGACGGCTCACCGGGGGACGTCCACCTTCCTGACGTGCTGCTCGAGGAGGCACGCGCCGTGCTACGCGAGGCGCACGAGGCGCTCAACGTGCCGGCCGACGCGCCGCGCGCCGGAGGGCACGCGACCCCACTGCTGGGCGGGTCGGCGACGACGAGGAGCCTTGACGGTCACCCGGCCGGGGCCAAGCATCTGTGCATGAGCGGAGCGAAGAACGACCACAGACAGCTCCAAGAGACCGCTGCTCGTCGGGCCCTTCCGCTTTGGAAGGACTCGCCGGTCCGGCAGAGCATCCGCCACCAGATTGCCACCCAGTTGGCGGAGGGCCGTTCTCCGTCGACCGTCCTCGCGGCGAACTGGACCATCGCCGAGGCCATGGCCACTCGCTTCTTAGGAGCGTCTCGCCCCGCGTGCGCCTCCGGCTGCGCCCACTGCTGTCATGTTCGCGTTGGCGCGAACGCGGTGGAGGCCCGAGCGTTGGCGGACCACCTTCGCCGACTGCCTCCGGAGCGGCTAGCCCCGATACGACAGAGGATTGCCGCAAACGCGGCTCGCGCCACGGGCTGCAGTGCCACGACCAGCCCTTTCAAGGTGCCCCTGAGACGCTCATGCGCGCCCCAGAAGCTTCGCCGTTGAGACATGAGGGGTATCGCGAAAGCGCGTTCGCTCGCGTCTGACTTTGGGGCCGCGCACGGCCTTTCGA
>JAJYCT010000099.1 GCA_021778125.1 Myxococcales bacterium | reverse complement strand
ACCCGCCTCTGACGACGCCGCGCCGCTGCCGCGCATCGGCTCCGTCCAAGAGTCGATTGTGCAAGCGCGCACCCCTGCTCGGGCGCCTACCACCCCGTCGGCGCGCTCACCCAATCGACTGCTGGTTAGCGGCTCAAGCGGCGTTCAATGCTACTGGAATGGCGCACTCACTGGCGAGGCCTGTCGCTTCATCAACTCGACGCTGCCGCCGAGAGACCGCCTGTCGCGACGCGATCAGTGAGTCGCAGCGTGCCGTCCCCGCGGAGTTCCTGTGGCAGAGGGCGCCGCGGGCGAGGGGCTCATGGGGCGTTCAATGGCAGTGGAACGGTGCACTCCCTGGCAAGGCCATTAAATGTCTCCGCCCCCGTCCAGGCAGGCTTGGAGCGCCTGGGCCCTACAAGTGGCCAGATCCGCGGGGAGACACGAGACGCACGGGAACTCGGTATACCCGACGTTGTAGGTGGCGCTGGCACACGTGAAGCCTGCGTCTCCGTCGAGGAGGGCGGGGTAGTAACAGAATCCGATTCCAGCCCCTCCCAGACTTCCCACGCACGTTGGTGGCGCTCCACCTCCACAAATCTGGCCAACCAGTGGACCAGAGAGACTGACGCCCGGACACTGGTCCGACGGGCCCTCCTGCGTTCCCCCCAGGCAGTGCGTGGTCTCGCAGGCGCCAACATGCTTCCTGCATTCGGTGCAAGCATCCGTCAGCTTGGGCTGGCACGCCGCGATGCACGCGGCGTCGCTCGCGGCACAAGCGCACAGACAGGACCAGAAGTCCCCGCACGTCGACGTGATACACGTGACGTCCTGAGCGCAGTTGCTCTCCACGCACTGCCAACAGGTTGCGCTCACGTTGGAACAGAACGGACCGTTGAACGGGAACGCGGTCTTGGCGGTGCTGCTACAGGCCGGGGCGACGCCGAGGGCCGCCAGTGCCGCAGCGGAGAGGAGGACGGCCGCCCACGCGGTCCTCATGGGGCCCTTCCGCAGCGGAAGCCCCGGCTCCCCCCGTATTGATGGTCGGCCGGGTCGGCGTTGCCAAAGTATGACACCGCGGCGACAACGTCGCTAAAGCCGCCCCCGCGGGAGGTACGGCCGTAGCTGAACCCCGGCGCCTGGGTCAGCGTCGCGCAGTCGACGCACGGCGCGACATACTCCGCCCCCCAGTCGAGGGCCCACTCGGCGATGTTCCCTCCCATGTCCGCGTGCCCCCAACGACCGTCGCCGAGCGGCGAGTGGGCCCCGACCCGATCCGGATGCCCGTCGCAGCCCAAGTAGTTGGCGTACGAGCAGCCGTTCGTCATCGACGACGGTGGGTTGGACCAAGGGTAATAACGCTCCTCGCTTTCCCCGCCCGCCGCGTAAACCCACTCCGCCTCGCTCGGCAGAAACCCCCCGTCCCAAATGCAGAACGCATACGCCGCGTACCAATCCGGGCAACTGATCGGGAGGTTTTCATTGGAGCTAGGCTGGGGAGTCCAGGTGGCTCCCCACTTGCAGCCCAAGTAGCTTTCCCAGTCGGCGCTCGACGTTGGAAGGTCAGCGGTCCACGACGGGTCCCACCCCTGTTCGTGCCCGCCGCCTACGGCGTCCGCCAAGCCCAAGCCCCCGCCAAGGTAGGCGTGCTTGCCCGATCCGCCGTTGGGCCGCCACCCAGCAAGCACGGCCGCCACGAACGCTCGAAACCGGCCGACCGTCACCTCGTATCGGTCGAGCGCAAACGCGCTGACCGTCGCCGGGTAGCCCGCGTCCTGATCGAAGATCCCCCGAACGAAGGCGCCCCCAGGCACGACGATCGTCGCGCAACAGTCATCGGTGCCGCTGGCCCCGCACGTCGAAGGCGCCTGCACACCAGCGGGGCAGCGGGTAGGTCCGCCGTCCTGGCCCGACACCATCCAGCGGTCCGCCGTCCCGGCGTCCTGTGGCACTCCGTCGCCCGCGTCGACGGCCACCTCGCTCGCCGCACGTCCGCCACACGCTAGGCCGGTTACCGCCGTCGTGACGAGCGCAACTAGCGGCAACAGACGGCGGCGCCCGGCCGCCGACGCTCTGTTCCGGGCGGATAGGAGAACTGTGGCGGTGCTGTCCACTAGGCCGACTCCGGCTGCCGCATACGCCCGCGCTTGCGTGCTGCACGGAGCGCCCACCGTAACCCACACCACGGAATCCCCAGAATCTGCAGGATCGCGCGCAGTGACAACGCCGCACCCGTTCGGCGTGCAGCCGCCTGCAAGGCTCGGTGTCGAGACTCCGAAGATCTGGATGCCGTACACTCCGACGCAAGAAGGCAGGATGTCGTAGACTTGGCACGAGTAACGGATCTTGTCGGCGAAGAATCCGGTCGAGGTCCACGTCGTATCGCACGACGGGCCAACGTCTACGACGTCGCGGTACGCGCTGCCGTTGAAGCTGTACTGCAGGCTGCAGCCTTCTATGTTGTACTGAGGAGCGGTCGAGCCGTATTGCCCGGAGGTTCTGTACACCGTAACGCTCGTGACGGAGGCCGCGGTCCAAAGCTGCACCTCCGTCCAATGCTGGCCCACGGTGCATGCGCACCACGCGGTGCTTGCGATGTCATCCCATGCTCCCTCGCCGTTTCTGCCCGGCGTCGAGTTGCAAGAATCCTCGTCCGCGTCGTAACCACTATTGGGCCAGTTAAGATCCTGAAACGAAGACTGCGCCGCGGCAACCAGGCCGTCCATGGCGGACACCTGGGTGATCATGTTCTGAAACTGTTGGGGTGGCGTTGGTCCCGTCCACGAGCGGCCAAGCTCATCGGTGCAGTTGTTCTGCTCCTGGAGAACGGCGCACTCGCGATCCGCCGTCCAGATCGAGGCAGCGTTGTTCGTGATGAACGAAGTGAAGTCGGGGTTGGGCGCTCCGCCGCTCGCCTGTGTGTTGAACGCCTGCAGGCGACCCAGGTAGCGCATAAAGATACCCTTGAACTGCGCGTGGTCCTTGTCCCAGTTGCCCGTGTCGTCGATCTCGTGGAGAACGGGGCCATACGTCGAGTTGGTGGTGAGCGTCCCGCTGGTGGCGACGAGCCCGGCGAGTGCGTTGGCCTGATCGACGTAGAACTGGCTTCCGGAATAGCCGGAAGGTGCAGCGCTGCCTCCGAATGCAGTCGAGTTGGGCACGGCGTTCTCGTATGTCGCCAAGTCGATCAGGCCGCCGAGGATGACACCCTGGTTGTACGTGAACGTTCCGACGTCCTTGGGCCCGCAGCCTGGGTTGAAGTCGAGCTGGTCGGGGACCAGGCCGACCGGCGACGGGGCTCCGGAGTACTGGAGAAACCGCGGCTCGAACCAGCGAGTCTCGGTGTTAGCCCAACTCAGATAGGTTGATCCGCAAGACACATCCAGAGACGCCAACGGTGTGCTGTCCGCCCAAAACTCCTGGCCCGTCTGGTGGGTGCGAAGTGACAATCGGATCGCGGTCTCGAGGAAAAGCTCATTTGTGATCGAGTTAAGCTCAGCGCCGTCCGTGCCGAGCCCGAAGGGCCGCCACGGAATCCCGCCGCCGCAGGCATTTGTAACGCCCCATTGCTGGCAGACGTACCCGAAGATGTTCTGAGCGTCCTGCAGGAACCGCTGCTGCCCCCAGACATCGTAGGCCCGAATGAAAGCAAGCGCTTACCACATCGCGTCGTCGTTGTAGCCGTTGTTGCAGTCGTTGCCGTTGATGCCGCAGCGATTCCAGGGGTCAGGCGCGCCGCCGTTCACCCAGCAGTCGGCTTGGTTGGCTACTTCCAGGACGTAGTTTGGATCGTCGTAGGGGCTGGAGTGGCTCGAGGTCAACCAGAGCGGGTCGCCCGTGACGCCGTAGTAGTCCATGAGCATCTCTACGGCGTTGGCGTTGTGCCAATTGCAGTCCTGTAACGGGTCTCCTCCGGCCCACCGCGCTCGCAAAACGGCCCCGCAGGACGCTGGAGCGGCCCATGGTGACGGCCACGGTTGGGGCGGTCAAGGCTGGGCATCCGTGCATCAGCCAAAAGGAGTAGGTCCCGGCCGCCGCCTCTACTCCTGGGTGTCGTGGTCGCGGATGCTGACCCTGCCGCCGGGCGCCAGGGTGTTCGTCGGAGAGAAGGCGGTCGAAGCGGGGGGCGGACGTCAAGGACCTGAGCGAGCAGGCCGTCGAAACGGGGTGCGGGCGTCGAGGGGGGGCGCCCTGACGTAACGCGCCTTAGCGGCTCAAGCGGCGTTCACACACCGTTCGCGTTATGAACGCAATCGACACTTTCGCGTGGCGTAGCCGGGTGAGCCGGGAGGATCTGCTGCGCCGGGGCTGACGTTCGCCGATTTCTGGACACGGGCGCAGAGACATGCAGATCGAGTAGAGAGGCTCCACGGCGTCGACGCTGGTCGGCCCGACGATGCGCGCGTCGCGCGCGCAGATCGTCTCCGCACCGTGCCTCGATGGCCGAAGCCTGGGCCCGAGCGGCGGGAACGACGGCGTGCACCCCGCAGGGTAGGACGAGCGTCATCGCGTGACGCGCTGGCACGAGGTCAGCCGGTACCGCCGTCAGACCCCTGGTCCGCGTCCGGCGCCGCGTCGGGTCGGCCGTCCTGCGCGCCGTCGTGAACCGCATCGCCTGCCGCGTCGTGGCCCCCCTCCCCGACGCAGCCGGATGCGTCGAGCAGGTCTTGCGGGTCGACCGTACAGGCGAGGGCGCAGGCGTCGACGTCGCCGGCGTTGCAGGCCGAGGTCGCTCCGCCGTTGCAGCCGGGCTGGCAGTACGGGTTGCTGCTCGTGCCGCTCGTGGGGCAGCAGTAGCTCTCGGGGCAACCGCTGGGCGTCGTGCACTTGAGGCCGCCGCCGCACTCGTCGTTCCCCGACGCGGCCGAGATCGGATTGCAGCGGTCACCCTGGGAGCCCTGGTTGCAGGCGAGGGCCGCGAGCACGAGCGCGACGGCGAGGGCGGCGAGGGACTTGGCAAGGAGGCGAGTCTTCATGGTGCCAGTTTCTGCTTCAGAAGCGCACGAGCAGCGCGAGGATGACCCGGTCGTCGGACTTGACGAGATCCGGCCGCCAGCCCGCCGGCACCGTCGTCGTGATGTAGCCGTCGGGCGAGGTCACCCCTCCGTGCCCGGCGAAGTACGGATCGGCCGCCTGCCGGTGGTTGACCTCCAGATCCCACGTCGTCAGCTCGTCGGGCATCCACTGGATGCCCGTGGACAAGTCCCACGCGTCGAACGTCGTCCCGGGATTCAAGCTGAAGGCCTGCTGCCCGGGGAGGTTGTACGAAACGCCATCGGTGCTCAGCGCCTGGTACGGCGTCGCCACGCCCGTCGGCGGCAGCACCAGGTACCGACCGGGGTTGTGCATCATGCCGCCCCCCATCGTCCACGCCAGGTGACCATCCATGAACCAGAGCCGGTTGTACGCCATCCAGCTCAGGAACTGCTGCTGGCACGGGTTCGAATTCGTGCACTGGAGCGGATTGTTCGTGTGGTGCCCGCCGAACGGCGTCACCCCGTCGCCCTGCTCGCCGCCGATGTCGCCGGTGATCGTGAAGGCCGCGCGCGTCAGCCACCCCTTCTGAGCGGGCACGTTGAAGTACCGGACGAGCACGCTGTTGTCGCTGTGGAAGCGCGTGCGCCCCGGGTTGTCCTGCGTGTCCCAGCCCACGTAGTCGTTCGTGATGAGGCTCAGCCACTCGAACGGGCGGTAGTTGATCTGCGCGCCGAAGCCCGGCATCTCGTTGAACTTGCCGTACGTCTGCCAGCCGTTGATGATCCATGGCTCGATCTTCAGCTTGTCCGACGGGAAGATCTGCACCCGCATCCCGTTGAAGAACCACGGCGTGTCGTCCGACGTGTAGCTCGGCAGGTACATCCAGTTCTCGGCGTTGTCGTACGAGAACAGGCCGACGTACGACATGAAGATGCCGGCGTCGAGGTTGATGCCGTGCAGCGCGTTCCAGTGGTAGCCGCCGTACGCCTCGCTCAGGTAGCGGAGGGCGGTCTGCAGATCGAACTGCCCGCGCATCGAGCTGCCGTCGTTGCGCGGCACCACCACCGAGCGCATCCCGAACTGCGTCATGAGGCGCGCGCGGGCGTGCTCGTAGTGGAAGTCGCCGCCGAAACCGAGGAACCCGAGCGTCATCTCGTTGTTGCGCGAGAGCGCCGTCGAGCCGACGACGGTGTGATCGATCGGGTTGTTGGCCGACAGCGTGTAGTTGACGTCGAGCAGAACCTCGGGCGTGAAGTACGGGGTGTCGAGGACCGCCTTGTGCTGGCGCGACGCACCGTTCATCCAGGTGAAGTCGCCGAACGCGAAGGGCTCGGCGGGCTTCTCCTCCTCGGCCACAGCGGGCGCAGGCGCGGGCGCCGGGGAGAGCGGGGCCGGCGCTGGAGCCGCGGCGGGATTGGCAGCCGGGGGCGCGGGTGCGGGCTCGCCCTGCGCGCGCGCAAACGACGGCGCCAGAGCTGCGCAGCCGACCGCCCCCAAGGTTACGAGACTCTTTCGGAGAGACACGGTTCGTTCCTCACTCCCCCGGGGCCCGTCGCGCAGCATGCGGGTTGCGACTGCAGACCACGTGCCACGAGACGGCCGCAACATAGAGGCGGCGACATCAAAAGGGCGTAAAGACAGGCCCTTGGCGCATCAAGATTTCATCAAGGCGACGGAGAGCTGGCGGCCGGCGCGCTGGAGGTGCATCGAGGCTCACGGTCGCGCGCGCGCCGCGGTGAAGCGCTGGGCGCGTTCGAGCACCCGCCGCGCGGGATCCGTGACGTCGGTACGCACCTGGACGACGAAGCCATCGCCCTCCGAGTCGACGTCGAGGTCGAGCCAGGTACCAGGGAGAACGTACGGGTCGTCGACACGCGCTTCGGCCTTCCCGAGCGTCACGCGGGCCTCGTGACACTCGAGGGTCCGTGCCATCGACTCGCGCGAGAGCCCGGCCAGCGGTTTGACGTGGATGCGCGCGCCGCGCAGGCGCGCCTCGCGATCGTTCGGCCCGGACTTCACGTACGAGTATGCGGGCTCGACCGAGTCGACGGCGGCGGGCGAGAGCAGGGGCGCCGCAGCCTCCTCGCCGAAGCCCTGGCAGCGCGGCTCGATCTCGCGGGCGTGATCGGCGGGCGTGCGCATGTCGGGGGTCAGGCCCGGGATCTTGCCGCACGCGAGCCCGGCAGCAAGGCCACCCGAGAGAGCCAGCAAGACGAGACGCATGGCCCACACATACGTCCGGGTGCGGCCATCGTCGACCGTGCTCACGTCAGTCGGCCCGGTACGACGGCGTGCTCACGACGACGACGCACGGTCGAGGCCCGACGCCACGGGCTCAGCGCTCGGCTCGCGCGGCACGCGAATGGTTTTCGCCACAGCCGCACGCTCCGCACGCCTGTTCCGTCCGAGCCCGAGCCGCTCGTGATCGACACGGATGGCACGCGGGGTGCGTCACCTCCGTTCGAAGACGTCTCGCGATCCTAACGAATTCTTTATGCGCCAAGCCTCCGGTTTTACGCCGTCTTGATCAAGCAAGGCCTACGTTCACGGCCGCCGCCCTCTCGGCGACGGAGGTCTTCCTCGTCGGCTGGTCAATCCTTCGCGTCGGCGTCTGCTCGGTGCGAGGGCTCGACATCGAAAATTGCGCTGCGCTCGTCATCGTCGTCGCCAGCCTGAACTCGCTCACCGGTCACTGGAGACGCCTCTCATGATGGATCTCGCGTACGTCGCGCTGACCGCTGCCCTGTTCGCGCTTTCGTGGGGGCTCGTCCGCCTCTGTGAGCGCGTCTGAAGGAATCGTCATGCCCACTCTCTACGTCATCGGCGGAGCCGTCTCCCTGGGGCTGCTCGTGTACCTGTTCGTCGCGCTGCTCGAGCCGGAGGCCTTCTCGTGAGCTGGCAGGGATGGTTCCAGATCGCGGCGCTGCTCGTCGTCGTCGTCGCGGCCGTCAAGCCGCTCGGCGCGTACATGGCGCGCGTCTACGAGGGCGAGCCCGTCCTGCTCGAGCGCGCGCTGGGGTGGCTCGAGCGGCTGATCTACCGCGCCTGCGGCGTGCCGCGCGACGCCGAGAAGCGCGAGATGACGTGGACCGCGTACGCGGTCGCGATGCTGCTCTTCAACGTCACCGGAATCGTCGTCGTCTACGGCGTCCTCCGCCTGCAGGCGCTCCTGCCGCTCAACCCCGACGGCATGGCCGCCGTGGGGCCGGACCTCTCGTGGAACACCGCCGTCAGCTTCGTGACGAACACGAACTGGCAAAGCTACGGCGGCGAGACGACCATGAGCTACTTCGCGCAGACGGTCGCGCTCGCGGTGCAGAACTTCGTCTGCGCGGCGTCGGGCATGGCCGTCATGGTCGCGCTCGTGCGAGGCATCGCCCGCAGGACGACCTCGACGCTCGGCAATTTCTGGGTCGACCTCGTGCGCAGCACGCTCTACGTGCTCCTGCCGCTGTCGATCGTCGTGGCCGTCCTCTTCGTCTCGCAGGGCGTCGTCCAGACGTTCTCGGGCGCGCACCACGTGGCCCTGCTGCAGGCGACGAAGGACGCGACGGGCGCGACGGTCACCGACCAGGTGCTCGCGGTGGGTCCGGTCGCCTCGCAGGAGGCGATCAAGCAACTCGGCACGAACGGCGGCGGCTTCTTCAACGCGAACGCGGCGCACCCGTTCGAGAACCCGACGCCGCTCAGCAACTTTCTCAGCATCTTCGCGCTGCTCGTGATCCCAGCGGCGCTCACCTACACGTTCGGCAAGATGGTCAAGGACACGCGCCAAGGATGGGCGGTCCTGGCGGCGATGTTCGTCGTCTTTCTGCCGCTGCTCTACCTCGCAGTGACGCAGGAGCAGGGCGGCACCCCGGCGCTCGCGTCGCTCCACGTCGACCAGGCCGCGAGCGCGCTGCAGGCCGGCGGCAACATGGAGGGCAAGGAGGTCCGCTTCGGCATCTCCGCCTCGGGGGCCTACGCAACCGCGACGACGGCGGTGTCCTGCGGCGCCGTGAACTCGATGCACGACTCGTTCACGCCGCTTGGCGGCTTCGTCCCGCTCTTCCTCATCCAGCTCGGAGAGGTCATCTTCGGCGGGGTCGGCGCGGGCATGTACGGCATGCTCATGTTCGCCATCGTGTCGGTCTTCGTGGCAGGGCTGATGGTCGGCCGCACGCCCGAGTACGTCGGCAAGAAGATCGAGGCCAAGGAGATGAAGATGGCCTCGCTCACCATTCTCGTCCCGTGCGCGAGCATTCTCATCTTCACCGCCATCGCCGTGGCGACGGAGGCGGGCCGCAAGGGGCCGCAGAACCCCGGGCCCCACGGCTTCAGCGAGATCCTCTACGCGTTCTCGTCGGCCACGGGCAACAACGGCAGCGCGTTCGGCGGCATCTCGGCCAACACGCCCTTCTACAACACGACCCTCGGCCTTGCGATGTACTTCGGGCGGTTCTTCATCAAGATCCCCGTGCTCGCGCTCGCCGGCGCGCTCGCGCAGAAGAAGATCGTCCCCGCGGGCGCCGGGACGCTGCCGACGCACACGCCGCTCTTCGTCGCGATGCTCGTGGGCGTCATCCTCATCGTCGGCGCTCTGACGTTCATTCCGGCCCTGGCGCTGGGGCCGTTCGTCGAGCAGCTGCTCGCGAAAGCCTGAGATCTACCCATGGACCACACGAACAAGATCGTCACCGCACCGCGTCCGGTGCCGAGCGCGCCCTCGCTGCGCTCGGCGGAGGTTCCGTCGAGCCTCCACGAGTCGGTCGTCGCCGGCCACGTCGAGCACGGCAGGCACCGCGTCCGCGGGCAGGCGCGCCCGCTCTTCGAGCCGGCGATCGTCCGCCGCGCGATCGTCGACTCGCTGCGCAAGCTCGACCCCCGCCACCAGGTGCGCAACCCGGTCATGTTCGTCGTCGAGGTCGGCAGCGTCCTGACGACGGGGCTCTTCGTCCAGGCGCTGGCCGGGCACGGCGAGGCCCCCGCCGGCTTCATCCTCGCCGTGTCGCTGTGGCTCTGGTTCACGGTGCTGTTCGCAAACTTCGCCGAGGCGATGGCCGAGGGGCGCGGCAAGGCGCAGGCGGACTCGCTGCGCCGCGCGCGCAAGGACATCCTGGCCAAGCAGATCTCGCAGCCGCGTCGCGACGCCGCTCCGAGCCCCGTTTCCGCGTCGCAGCTGCGCAAGGACGATCTCGTGATCTGCGAGGCCGGCGACTTCATCCCCGGCGACGGCGAGATCGTCGAGGGCGTGGCGTCCGTCGACGAGAGCGCCATCACGGGCGAGAGCGCGCCGGTCATCCGCGAGAGCGGCGGCGACCGGAGCGCTGTGACGGGCGGAACGCGCGTCCTGTCGGACTGGCTCATCGTCCGCATCACGACCAACCCGGGCGAGACGTTCCTGGACCGCATGATCGCGATGGTCGAGGGCGCCAAGCGCCAGAAGACGCCCAACGAGATCGCGCTCGACATCCTGCTGGCTGCGCTGACGATCGTCTTCCTGCTGGCGACGGTCACGCTCCTGCCGTTCTCGCTCTTCAGCGTGGCGCAGGCGGGCAAGGGCCTGCCGATCACGATCACGGTCCTCGTCGCGCTGCTCGTGTGCCTCATCCCGACGACCATCGGCGGGCTGCTCTCCGCGATCGGGATCGCGGGCATGGACCGCATGATCCAGGCGAACATCATCGCTACGAGCGGACGCGCCGTGGAGGCGGCGGGCGACGTCGACGTCCTGCTCCTCGACAAGACCGGCACCATCACGCTGGGCAACCGCCAGGCGACGGCGTTCCTCCCCGCCCCCGGCCGCGCGACCGAGGAGCTCGCCGACGCCGCGCAACTGAGCTCGCTCGCCGACGAGACCCCCGAGGGCCGCAGCATCGTCGTGCTCGCGAAGGAGCGGTACGGCATCCGGGAGCGCGACGTCCACGCCCTGCGAGCCACGTTCGTGCCCTTCACCGCCCAGACTCGCATGAGCGGCGTCGACCTCGACGGGCGCGAGGTACGCAAGGGCGCCGCCGACGCGATCGAGGCGTACGTCAGGGCGCAGGGGAGCGCGTTCCCGGCGGAGGTGCGGGCGAGCGTCGAGATGATCTCCAAGCAGGGCGGCACGCCGCTCGTGGTCGCCGAGGGGCCGAACGTCCTGGGCGTCGTGCAGCTCAAGGACATCGTCAAGGGCGGCATCAAGGAGCGCTTCGCCGAGCTGCGCCGCATGGGCATCAAGACCGTGATGATCACGGGCGACAACCCGCTCACGGCCGCGGCGATCGCGGCCGAGGCGGGGGTCGACGACTACCTGGCGCAGGCGACGCCCGAGACCAAGCTCGCGCTCATCCGCGACCACCAGAAGGGCGGACGCCTCGTCGCGATGACGGGCGACGGCACGAACGACGCGCCGGCGCTCGCGCAGGCCGACGTGGCCGTGGCCATGAACACGGGCACGCAGGCCGCCAAGGAGGCCGGCAACATGGTCGACCTCGACTCGAACCCGACGAAGCTCATCGAGGTCGTCGAGATCGGCAAGCAGCTGCTGATGACGCGCGGCGCGCTCACCACGTTCAGCATCGCCAACGACGTCGCCAAGTACTTCGCCATCATTCCGGCGGCGTTCGCGAGCACGTACCCCGCGCTCAACGCGCTCAACATCATGCACCTGGCCACGCCGGCCAGCGCGATCCTGAGCGCCGTCATCTTCAACGCCCTCATCATCATCGCGCTTGTCCCGCTCGCCCTGCGCGGCATCCAGTACCGCGCGGTCGGCGCCTCGCGCCTCTTGCGCGACCACCTGCTCATCTACGGCCTCGGCGGCGTCGTCGTGCCGTTCGTGGGCATCAAGGCCATCGACCTGATCCTCGTCCTCTTGCACCTGGTCTGAAGGAGGCCTCCATGCTCGCCCAGCTCCGCGCCGCTTTCGTCTCGCTGTTCGCCCTCACGGTGATCACGGGCATCGCCTACCCGCTGCTCGTCACGGGCATCGCGCACGCGGCCTTTCCGTCGCAGGCCTCCGGCAGCCTGATCGTGAAGGACGGCAAGCCCGTGGGCTCACACCTCGTCGGGCAGCCGTTCGACGATCTCCGGTACTTCTGGGGACGACTGTCCGCGACCGCCGATGCGAACGGCAAGCCCTTGCCGTACAACGGCGCCGCCTCCACGGGGTCGAACCTCGGACCGACGAACCCGGCGCTCCTGGACGAGGTGAAGGGACGGCTCGACGCGCTGAAGGCGGCCGGTCCGGAGAACGACGCGCCGATTCCCGTCGATCTCGTGACGTCGTCCGCCAGCGGTCTGGATCCGGACATCACGCCGGCCGCCGCGGCGTACCAGGTGCGGCGCGTCGCACGGGCACGCGGCGTCGACGAGGCGCGGGTCCGGGCGCTCGTCGCGGCGCACACCGAGGGTCGTCGGCTGGGCGTCCTCGGAGAGCCGCGCGTGAACGTGCTCGAGCTGAACCTGGCGCTGGACGAGCTGTGAGCCACCGATCGCCAAGGATCAAGGTTTTGTCCCTCGCGATCCACGCTACGTGTCTCGCTGGTTCAAGCTTCGCGTGCTCGTGAACGTGCTCGACAGGTCGTGCTCGTCCTCCTCCTCGCGCCCCCCCGACACGACGTAGATTGATCCCCAAATGGTCGACCGGCGCCCCGATCCCGACGAGCTCCTGGCGCTCGTGCGCGCGGAGGCGGAGGCGTCCGGCCGCGGCAAGCTGACGATCTTTTTCGGCTTTGCGCCCGGGGTCGGCAAGACGTACACGATGCTCGAGGCCGCGCGCGTCGAGGTCTCCGATCAGAAGCGCGACATGGTCGTCGGCGTCGCCGAGACCCACGGGCGCTACGACACGGGCTCGGTGCTCATGGGGCTCGAGCTCCTGCCCCGGCGCAAGGTTCAGCACCGGGGCATCGAGCTGGCCGAGTTCGACCTCGACGCGGCCCTGGCCCGCAAGCCGCAGCTCCTCCTGGTCGACGAGCTCGCGCACACCAACGCGCCGGGCTCGCGCCACCTCAAGCGCTGGCAGGACGTCGAGGAGCTGCTCGACGCCGGGATCGACGTCTTCACGACGCTTAACGTCCAGCACCTCGAGAGCCTCAACGACGTGGTCGCGCAGATCACCGGCGTGATCGTGCGCGAGACGGTTCCGGACTCGGTGTTCGACAAGGCCTACGAGGTGCGGGTCGTCGACCTGCCCGTCGACGAGCTGCTCGAGCGGCTGCGCGAGGGCAAGGTGTACGTGCCTGACCAGGCGGCGCGCGCGACGCAGAGCTTCTTCAAGGAGGGCAACCTCATCGCGCTGCGCGAGCTGGCGCTGCGTCGCACCGCGGAGCGCGTCGACGCGAAGATGCGCGGCTACAAGGCGGCGCACGGGATCGAGCAGACGTGGCACGCCGGCGAGCGGGTGCTCGTGTGCGTGTCGTCGAGCCCGCACTCGGCGCGCCTCATCCGCTCCGCGTTCCGGATGGCGACCAGCATGCACGGAGAGCTCGTCGGCCTCTACGTCGAGACGCCCGCCTCGCTGCGCATGTCGCAGGCGGCGCGCGACCGGCTCGCGGCCAACATGCGCCTCGTCGAGGCGCTCGGCGGCGACCCGGCGACGCTGCGAGGCGAGGACGCGGCCACCGAGACCGTGCGCTACGCGCGCAAGCGCAACGTGACCAAGATCGTGGTCGGCAAGCCGACGCATTCGCGGTGGCGCGACGTGCTTCGCCCCTCGTTCCTCGACGCCGTGGTGCGCCTGAGCCGCGAGATCGACGTCTTTGTCATCTCGGGCGAGCCGAACGAGGGGGCCGAGGCCGTCGCGAGGGCGGAGACGCCCGCGACGCCGGCGGTCCAGCAGTGGGTTGGGGCGGCGGCGGGCGCAGCGGCGGTGGCCCTCGCCACGGCGATCGCCTGGTACGCCTTCGGCCAGCACCAGCTCGCTGACGTCGTGATGGTCTACCTGCTCGGCATCGTCGTCGTCTCGATGCGCTTCGGGTACGTGCCTTCGCTGCTCGCCGCTGTGCTCAGCGTCGTGGCGTACGACTTCTTCTTCGTTCCCCCGTACTTCAGCTTCGCCGTATCGGACCTCCGCCACGGGATCACGTTCGTCGTGATGTTCCTCGTCGCCGTGGTCATCAGCCACCTGACCAAGCGCATCCGCGAGCAGGCCGACGGAGCGCGGCACGCCGAAAGGCGGACGGCCATCCTGTACGCCGCCAGCCGAGAGCTCGGTCTCGCGCACGGGCGGGAGCGGCTCTTGGCCGTCGCGGACGAACACCTCTCGGTGGCCTTCTCGGCGAAGGTGGCGGTCATGCTCCCGGGCCCCGACGGGATGCTCGAGCCGGCGCTGGCGGCCCCCGGGACGCTCGACGACGCCGACAAGGACCTCGGCGTGGCCGAGTGGGTCTGGCTCAACCAGCGCCCCGCGGGCGTCGCCACCGACACGCTGCCGTCGGCCCGCGCGCTCTTCGTCCTGCTGCGCGGCTCGCGCGGGCGCGTGGGCGTGCTGGCGCTCTACCCGTCGGCCGCCACGCGCCTCCACGATTCCGACGAGCGGCAGCTCATCGACGCGTTCGCGGGCCTGGTGGGCTCGGCGATCGAACGCGCGCAGCTCGCCGAGGAGGCGCGCAAGGCGAGGCTCCGCGCCGAGACCGAGCAGCTGCGCAACTCGCTGCTCTCGTCGGTTTCGCACGACCTGCGCACGCCGCTGGCCGTCGTCACCGGCGCGACGAGCTCCTTGCTCGACGAGCACGGGCCGCGCGATCCCGCGGTCCGCCGCGACTTGCTCCAGACGGCGCACGAGGAGGCGCTCCGGCTCAACCGCCTGGTGCGCAACCTCCTCGACATGACGCGCCTGGAGGCCGGCGCGCTGCGCGTGCACAAGGAGCCGCAGCCCGTCGAGGAGGTAGTCGGCGCGGCGCTCGATCGCATGGAGGATCGCTTGCGCGGGCGCGACGTGCAGACGCACGTCCCGGCCGACCTGCCGCTCGTCCCGTTCGACTCCGCGCTCATCGAGCAGGTGCTCATCAACCTGCTCGAGAACGCGACGAAGTACACGCCCCCGGGCGGCCCGCTCGAGATCTCGGCGCGCGTCGTGGGAGACGAGGCGGAGGTCCAGGTCTCCGACCGGGGCCCGGGCATCGACCCCGAGGATGCCGAGCGCGTCTTCGAGAAGTTCTACCGCGTGCGCGAGGGCGAGGGCGGCGGGGCGGGCCTGGGGCTGACGATCTGCAAGGGCATTGTCGCGGCCCACGGCGGGCGGATCTGGGTCGCGGACCGGCAGGGCGGGGGCGCGACGTTCACCTTCACCCTGCCGCTGGGCGAGGCCGCGCCGCGCGTGGCCCTCGCCCCCGTGGCCGAGGAGACGCCGGCGCCGTGAACGAGGTGAAGCCGCTCGTGCTCGTCGTGGAGGACGAGCCCCAGATGCGCAAGTTCGTGAAGATCGCGCTCGAGTCGCACGACTACCGCGTCCTCGAGGCGGCGACCGGAGGCGAGGCGCTGCGCCAGGCCGCGGCCTACACGCCCGATGCGGTGCTCCTCGACCTGGGGCTGCCGGACATGGACGGCGTGGACGTGACGGCGCGCCTGCGCGAGTGGAGCCGCGTGCCCATCCTCGTCATCTCGGCGCGCGGCCAGGAGGAGTCGAAGGTGCGCTCGCTCGACGGCGGCGCGGACGACTACCTGACCAAGCCGTTCGGGGCGGCGGAGCTGATGGCGCGCCTGCGCGTCGCCCTGCGGCACGCGGCGACGTCGCGCGAGGCCCCGAGCCCGGTCGTCCGGATCGGCGACGACGTCGAGGTCGACCTGGTCCGGCGCCTCGTCCGGGCGCGCGGGCAGGAGGTCCACCTGACGCCGATCGAGTACAAGCTGCTGACGACCCTCGTTCGGCACGGCGGGATGGTGATGACGCACCGCCAGCTGCTCGAGGAGGTCTGGGGCCCCGGCCACGGGCACCAGATGCAGTACCTGCGCGTGTACATGACGCAGCTCCGCCACAAGCTCGAGGCCGTCCCGGCGCGCCCCCGGTACCTTGTGACCGAGCCCGGGATCGGGTATCGTCTGCGGCTTGAGGGCCCCGCCGGACGTGAGAACCGT
>JAJYCT010000098.1 GCA_021778125.1 Myxococcales bacterium | reverse complement strand
CTCGGTGCCCGGGCGCAGCCCCGAGGAGCGCGTCGTCCGCGTCGTCCCCCGCGCCCCCACGCTCGGCCACGCGGTCGCGCTCGCACGCGCGCTCGGCGAGGCGCTGACGGATCGCAGGGTGGAGCTCGAGGCCTGGGCGGGGGAGGATCGCCGGGTGGGGGCCCTGGCGTCGTGCGCAACGTGAGCCCGCTGCTCATCCAGCACGGGCTAGGCGCGGCGACGAACCCCGGCTAGAACCGGGCCGAGCTCTCGATGCCCCTGACCAGCCGAGCCGACGTGCCGCACGCTCTCGCCGTCTACGCGGAGACGCTCGCGGTCCGCCGGCGCGTCGTGGTCCTGGGGGGCGACGAGGCCCTCGCCGAGCGCCTCTCGAGCTTCGGCGCGCGCCAGGTCGTCGTGCTGCAGCCCGGCGACGACGGCGGCGACCTGCGCCCCTCGTCGTTCGATCTGGCGTTCCTCGCGGATCTCGGCCAGTGGGACGACCCCGAGCAGGCCGTCGCCCTCGCGCGGCAGCTCGTCGGCGACGCCGGTGCGGTGCTCGTCTCCGCGGCCAACCGCGACGCCGCGGGCGCCGAGCGCGCGTTCGACTACTACGAGCTCTTCGACCTCGTCGCCCGCCACTTCGGCGACGTCCGCATGATCGCCGAGATGCCCTTCGAGGGCGTCGCGCTCGCGGAGCTCGGGGGCGACGGCGAGGCGCTCGCGGTGAGCGTCGACACGCAGCTCGTCGACGAGCAGCGCGTACCGAGCGGGTTCGTGGTCCTCGCGAGCGAGCGCGGCGCGCGTCTCGATCCGTACGCCATCATCGAGCTGCCGCCCGGGCCGCAGGTCGTGGCCGTCTCCGCCGCCTCCGAGGAGGAGCTCGACGGGCTCCGCGCGGATCTCGCGCGCGAGAAGCTCCGGGCCGACGCCCTCGCCGGCCACCTCGAGACGACGCGTGCCGACGCCGCCCGCGCCTCCGCGCTGGAGCGCGAGCTGGCCGCCCGCGGGCGCGAGGTCGCCGCCCTGTCGGCCGAGGTGGAGGGGCTGCGCGCCTCGGTCACCGCCGGAGCCTCCGCCATCGCCCAGCTCGAGGACGTCGCGCGACGGGCGTCTCGCGCCGAGGGCGTCCTGCGCCGCATCGAGCCCGAGCTGGCGCGCAGCGCCGAGGCCCACGCCGAGGAGCTCGCCGGCTTCGAGGGCGCGCTCCGCGAGCGCGCCCAGACCATCCGCCGGCTCGAGGCCGAGGTCGCGCGGCGCGATCGCATGGTCCACGAGCTGGTCGCGACCCTCGAGGAGCACGGCCATGGAGGGGAGCCGCCGGCCGCCGCCCCGGAGCCGTCGGACGAGGTCCTCGAGGAGAACGCGCGCCTGCGCGAGCGCCTCGACGCGCTGGCGCTGGAGCTGGCCCGCCACGAGGGCGAGGCCCGGGCCGCCGAGTGGAGGGTCGGGGAGCTCGAGCGGCGCCTCGCCCGCGAGCCCGCCCCGACCACCCTCTCCGACACGGAGGCGACCCACAAGCTGGCCGCCGCCCTCGACGAGCTCGACGCCCTGCGTCGTGCGCTCACCCAGGAGCACGAGGAGCGCGTTCGCGCCGAGGCCGCCCTCGAGCAGGCCGCGGAGGGCGGATCCCGGGCCTGAAGGTCTGTCTGACGTTGACACGCAATGGCCCGCGCTTAACTTGCCGCAGGCCGCGCGAACGGTCCCCATCACGAATGTCCTCCAAGCGCGACTACTACGAAGTCCTCGGCGTCCCGCGCGAGGCGTCCACCGACGAGCTGCGGAAGGCCTATCGCCGCGAGGCGCTCAAGCACCACCCGGACCGCAACCAGGGCGACGCGGCGTGCGAGGCGAAGTTCAAGGAGGTCAACGAGGCCTACCAGGTGCTCTCGGACGACGAGAAGCGCCGGGTCTACGACCGCTTCGGCCACGCGGGCCTCGAGGGCGGCGGCCCGGGCGGCGGCTTCGACGGCATCGGCGACGTCTTCGCCCACATGCAGGACCTCTTCTCGGAGATGTTCTCCGGCTCGATGGGGTTCGGCGGCGGCGGCCGTCCGCGACGCGGGGCCGACCTGCGCGTGCAGCAGCGCCTGACCTTGCGAGAGGCCGCGTTCGGCTGCAAGCACGAGGTGAGCGTGCGGGCCCCGTCGGTCTGCACCGACTGCGGGGGCTCGGGCGGGGTCGCCGGCTCCAAGCCCGAGACGTGCCCCCAGTGCCGCGGCCAGGGGCAGGTCTCCAACGCGCGCGGCTTCGTCATGTTCACGTCGACGTGCCCGCGCTGCCGCGGCGCCGGCCGCGTGGTCAAGAACCCGTGCCAGACGTGCGCCGGCCAGGGGCTGGTCGAGCGGTCGCGCAAGGTCACCGTCTCGTTCCCTGCGGGGATCGACGCGGGGCAGCGCCTGCGCGTGCCCGGCCAGGGCGTCGCCGGTCCGAACGGCATTCCCCCGGGGGACCTGTACGTCGAGATCGAGGTCGAGAACGACGACCGCTTCGAGCGCGACGGGGTCGACCTCGTCACGCGCGCGCACGTCCCGTTCACCGACGCGGCCCTCGGCGGCGAGGTGCTCGTCCCCGCGCTCGATCCGTCCGTCGACGACGCGATGGTGCCGGTGGAGATCCCGCCGGGCACGCAGTCGGGCGCCGTCTTCTCCCTCAAGAACCACGGCATCCCGCGCCTCGACGGGCGCGGGCGAGGCGCCCTGGTGGTCGTCGTGCAGGTGGACGTCCCCACGGCGCTGTCGGCGCGCGCCCGCGATCTCCTCCACCAGCTCGACGCCGAGCTGCGCGGCGGCGAGCTCCGGCCCACCAAGCGCGCCGCGAGCGCGAAGTAGGCGGCCGGAGCTCCGGGGGCATGGCGATCGACGTCGAGGCCGTGCGGGCGCGCCTCGCCGGCGTCTCGACGGTGCACGCCACGGGGCGCGTGCGCGCGGTCACGGGCCTGAGCCTGCGCTTCACGATCCCCGGCGCGCGCGTCGGCGACGTCGTGCTCGTGCGCCGCCGCGGCGAGCCGCTCGCGTGCGAGGTCGTCGGCTTCGCCGACGGCGAGGCGATCGGCATGGCCCTCGGCCCGCTGTCGGGCGTCGGGCCCGACGACGTGGTCGAGGCGACGGGCGGTCCCCTGCAGGTCCGCGCCGGCCGCGCCCTGCTCGGCAGGGTCGTCGACGGTCTCGGGCGGCCCTTCGACGGCGGGCCTCCGATCGAAGGAGAGCTCGTCCCGGTCGACCGCGATCCGCCCGCCGCGCTCGAGCGCCGCCCCGTCTCGACGCCCCTGTGCACGGGCGTACGCGTCCTCGACGGCCTGCTCACGCTCGGCGAGGGGCAGCGCGTCGGCCTGTTCGCCGGCTCCGGCGTCGGCAAGAGCACGCTGCTCGGCGCCATCGCGCGCGGCGCCGAGGCCGACGTCGTCGTCGTCGCGCTCGTCGGCGAGCGCGGGCGCGAGGTCGGCGAGTTCCTCGAGCACTCGCTCGGGCCCCAGGGCCGCGCGCGTAGCGTCGTCGTCGTCGCGACGAGCGACGTCGCCTCGCTCGAGCGCCTGCGCGCCGCGCAGGTCGCCACGGCCTACGCCGAGCACTTCCGCGATCAGGGCGCCCGCGTCCTTCTCCTGCTCGACTCGGTGACGCGCTTCGCCCGCGCGCAGCGCGAGGTCGGCCTCGCGGCGGGCGAGCCGCCGGCGCGCCGCGGGTATCCGCCCAGCGTCTTCGCCATGCTCCCGCGCCTCCTCGAGCGCTCCGGCCAGGGCGCGCGCGGCAGCATCACCGCCCTGTACACGGTGCTGGTCGAGGGCGGCGACATGGACGAGCCCATCGCCGACGAGGTGCGCGGCATCCTCGACGGCCACGTCGTGCTCGACCGCGCCATCGCCGCGCGCGGCCGCTACCCCGCCGTCGACGTCACCGTGTCGCTCTCGCGCGTGATGGACGCCATCGTCACGCCCGAGCACCGCGCCTCGGCCCGCCAGCTGCGGTCGCTCGTCGCGCGCCACGAGGCCAAGCGCGACCTCGTGACGCTCGGCGCGTACGCCAGGGGCAGCGACAAGGAGCTCGACGAGGCGCTCGCGAAGATGCCGCGCATCGAGGCGTTCCTCCGGCAGGACGCGACGCAGAAGAACGCCTGGCACGACACGGTGGCGTCGCTCGCCGCGGCGGTGAAGTAGCCCGCGCCCCGTGCTAGGTCCTCGCCCCCGATGACCGTCCTCCAGGTGGCGGACCTGCGCTTCGGCTACGCCGGCGAGACCCTCTTCGAAGGGGTGACCTTCAGCCTCGCCACGGGCGACCGCGTCGCGCTCGTGGCCCCCAACGGCAGCGGCAAGACGACGCTCCTGCGCCTGTTCGCGCGCGAGCTCGAGCCCGACTCGGGCTCGGTCGTGCTCCGGCGCGAGGCCACGCTCGGTTACTACCGCCAGTCGCACGAGCTGCCCGCCCAGGGCGACGTCATGGGCGCGTTCCTGTCGGGCTTCGGCGACGTCGTCGCGCTGCGCCAGGAGCTCCGGGCGGCCCAGGAGCAGGCCGCGAGCGGCGCGCGCGACGCCCTCGACCGCCTCGCGAACGTCACCGACCGCTACCACCTCGCGCGCGGCGACGAGCTCGAGCACCGCGTCGAGGCCCTCGCCAGCCACCTGGGCTTCTCGGACGCCGACCTCGCGCGTCCGGTGGCGTCGCTCTCCGGCGGCGAGCGCGGGCGCCTGGGCCTCGGCGTCGTCCTCGCCCAGCAGCCCGACGTCCTCCTGCTCGACGAGCCGACCAACCACCTCGATCTCGACACGATCGCGTGGCTCGAGGGCTGGCTCGCGGGCTACCGCGGCGCCGTGCTCCTGGTGAGCCACGACCGCGCCTTCCTCGACAACACCTGCCGCGCGACCATGGAGCTCGGGCGCCGCAGCTTCCGCGTCTACCCGCTGCGATACTCGGACTACGTCGTCGCGCGCGCGGAGGACCTCGCCCGCGAGCGCGCGCTGGCCGAGCGCCAGCAGGACCTCATCGCCAGGACCGAGGACTTCATCCGCAAGAACATCGCGGGGCAGAAGACCAAGCAGGCGCAGAGCCGACGCAAGATGCTCGACAAGCTCGACCGCCTCGAGCGCCCCGAGGACGTGTGGGCGACGGCCGAGCGCGTGAGCTTCCGCTTCGCGCCGTCGCTGCGCACCGGCGACATCGTGCTCGACGCGAAGGGGCTCGGCGCCTCGCGCGGCGGGCGCGTGCTCTTCGACGGCCTCGATCTGCTCATCCGGCGCGGCGAGCGCATCGGCGTCGTCGGCCCCAACGGCGCCGGCAAGACGACGCTCCTGCGCATTCTCGCCGGGCGCGGCGCCCCCGAGGACCGCGGAACGGTCAAGCGCGGCACCAACCTGCAGGAGGGCTACTTCGACCAGCACCTCGGCGACGTCGACACCCGGGCGACCGCCGTCGACAACGTGCGCCAGGTCCGCGGCGACTTCACGACCGAGGCCGCGCGGCAGTACCTCGCGCGCTTCCGCTTCTGGGGCGACGATCCGCTGCGCGTCGTCAGCGGCTTCTCGGGCGGCGAGCGCTCGCGCCTCGCCCTCGGCCGGCTCCTGCTCGAGCCGCGCAACCTGCTCTTCCTCGACGAGCCGACCAACCACCTCGACATCCCCGCCGGCGAGATCCTCGAGGAGGCGCTCACGTCGTTCGACGGCACCGTCGTGCTCGTGTCGCACGACCGCCGCTTCCTCGAGAACGTCACCACGCGCATCGTCGGCGTCCGCGACGGCAAGGCCGACGTGTACCCGGGGGGCTTCCGCGACGTCGAGCGCGCCGGGCAGGCCGCGCGGGCGCTCACCCCATCGGTCCCTCCCCCCCGGGCCAAGCAGAAAGCGGCCGAGGTCGGGAAGGACGGCAAGGACGGCGCGGTTGACCGGTACGAGGAGCAGAGGCTCGCGGCGCGGGCGCTCGAGAAGAAGAAGCGCCGCATCCAGGAGCTCGAGGCGTCGATCGCGACCGGGGAGAAGGAGCTCGACGCGCTGCGCGGCGCGCTGAAGTCGTCTCCGGGCGACGACTGGGAGAAGCTGGCGAAGATGGCGCAGGACGAGCAGGCACTGACCCGGCGGGTGGACTCGATGCTCGTCGAGTGGGCCCGCCTCTCGGAGGAGGTCTCGTGAGGGGGCGCCGCCTCGCGGCCTGGCTGCTCGCGGCGAGCCTCGTGGTCGCCGGCGCGCCGGCGTGCAAGCGCCACTCCGGGGTGGGCGCGCCGGAGGCGGACCCCTCGTCGATCGTCGTCAAGGCCGACAGCCAGGGGCTGCTGCTCACGTGGATCGACGACAAGGGCGACTTCCACGTCGAGATGAGCGTCGCGGAGGTGCCGCTCATGGGGCGCGACGCCGTGCGCGTCGTGGACCCGACGAAAGACGAGGGCACCCACGCCGACCAGGTGTTCGTCGCGGACCTGCGCGCCGCCCGCGCCGACGGCACGTTCCCGGTGCGCGCGATGACGCGCGCCGAGTTCGAGGGCCTCGCGGTCGCGCGCCGCGAGAAGACCGGCCCCACGCTCGCGAGCGCCGCCGCGCCGTCGCCCTCGGCGCCCGCTCCCGCGGCGAGCGACCCCGCCGTCGGACCGGCCGTCGCGCGCGCGCCCGTCATCGTCTACGGCGCCGAGTGGTGCGGCGCCTGCCACCAGGCCATGAAGTACCTCAAGAGCCGCGGCATCCCGTTCGTCGAGAAGGACGTCGAGAAGGATCCGGCCGCCGCCCGCGAGATGCAGGCCAAGCTCGCGAAGGCGGGGCTGCGCGCCGGCTCGATCCCGGTCATCGACGTGCGCGGCAAGGTGATGGTCGGCTTCAACGCCGCCGAGATCGACAGCGCCCTGGGCGCGGCGCTGTGACGCTCAGTTGCACGTGTTGCCCGCCAGGCAGGTGCCGTTGAGGCTCGACGCCCTCGGCGATCGCCCCGGCGAGCGAGCCAGGCGGGGAGGGGATCGAGGGGAGCTCTCGTTCCCGTGAGCGGGGACGGGAAGAGATCGAGAGGATCGTCGGTGCCCGTGAGGTGATCTCCCGTCCCCGCGAGCCGGGACGGGAGGAGATCGCGGTGATCTCCCGTCCCCGTGAGCCGGGACGGGAAGTCATCGTTCGACACGTCCCCATGCGCGAAATGGCGGGGGATTTCTCCGCAGACGCGCCGTCGCTCGATGCGGCGAGAGCGACGCTCTGGTGCCTCTCTTGCCCGCTCGGTACAAGTCGATCGCCTCCCATGACCGCCAGCATGAACAGGATCGTGGTGTCCCTCGACCTGCCGACCCGGATCCCGGCGTTGATCGGCGTCGCCGACGCGATCCTCCTCGCGATGACGGGCAACCCCGCGTTTCCCAAGCCGGACCCGTCGCTGTCGAAGGTCTCCACGGCGCTCGAACAGCTGAGGAAGGCCCAGGTCGTCTGAAGTGGACCCCACTCTTCGGACCACGGGGACGGGTAGCTAAGGTGGAGCCTGCGTCTCTCGGTGTTTCTGTATCATGCATCTAAAGGATCGACCGTCTCTTCTCGGTCACGCCGTGCTCTGTCAGCGAGCGCACGTGGCCGAACGACAAAGGCGGCGGCAGCCCGAGGGACACCCGAGGACCTCGGCACGTAGCCATGGACCCCATCGCTATGCCGCCTTCTTTGCTTCGCCGGCGTAGAACGCCGCGGGCGTCTGGTAGCCGAGCGCCTGGTGGGCGCGCTCGTCGTTGTAGAAGCCGAAGTAGCGGCCGATGCCGGCGCGCGCCTGGGGCGAGCAGGCCGTCGAAACGGGGTGCGGGCGTCGAGGGGGGGCGCCCTGACGCGCCTTAGCGGCTCAAGCGGCGTTCAATGCTACTGGGATGGCGCACCTCACTGGTCGCCGAAGCCGAGAGAGAGCTGCCGCCGGCCGGGGCGTGAGGGAGCCCGCGCCGTGCGACCCTCGGCAGATCCTCGACCGAGGGTGACGTTGCCGCGCCGTGTCGCTGGTCTCCGATCACTGGTGGCAGTTCGCCACGAAGCAGACGCCTGCGCATGCGAGGCACGCGAACCCCTGCGGGTTCTGGAGCGGACAGCACTGCGTCACGGTTGCGCACGCGGCGTCCAGGGGGACGCACGGCCCACCGCCCGCATCAGGGGGAACGAGCGCGGCAACGTCCTCGAAGGCGTCGGGGATGAAGATGTCGAAGGACCAGGCGTCGAGGTCGATGCCCGCGTCAGTGCCGTTGTTGGCGTCGTACTTGGTAGCCGCGTCAGCGGTGGACCCGACGCTGCCGCCGCACCCGACGAGGGCGGCGGAGACCACCGCTATGAAGATGCGGGCCAGCACAGAGCGTTCATCGTCCCACTCACGGTTCGCAGACGCCAGGCGGGGCGCGTAGGATCGGCGGGTGCACGAGGTCTCCGACGACACGCTTCGGGAGCACGACATCCTCGTCGCGAGTGACAACCAGTTCCAGCGGCGCGCACGCCTCCTCCAGGCACTCTGGCGCGAGGAACGCGGGCTGCCGATCGGGGAGCGGCGGCCGGGAGTGCCTCTGGGATCACGGCTCCCCAGCGATTTCGCCCGGGAGAGCGGGGCGAACCTGATGACCCCGGCCGCGTTGGATGCTGCCAGGAGGGAGGTGGCAGCATCACGGTTGGGATCGGGCCAGAAGATCGAGGCGGACCGGCTCTGGGCGAACCTGCTCTCCAGCCAGCCGCTCGCGTTCAACCTCTTCGCCGACCTTGAGCGGGCTCTGGCCCTGGCATCGCGCGTCCTGCGACGCATCTGGCCCGAGCGCCTTGCCTCCGTCACCAAGATCCTGTTCGAGTATTCGCCCGGCAGAGGCAGCGCGAAGTACACGTCTGACAAGACCGCCTTCGACATCTACGTGGAGCACGCGACGCCTCGCGGTGGACGCGGGTTCGTTGGGATCGAGGTGAAGTACCACGAGGCGCTCGCGGACGAGCCGGCGAGGCATCGCACGCGCTACGACGAAGTGACAGCGGCCATGCACGGCTTCAAGCCCGAGCTGGTTCTTGGGCTACGGCGAAAGCCGATCGAGCAGATCTGGCGCGACCACATGCTGGCGGGCTCCATGCTGCTCGACACGTCGGCAGGCTGGGAGACCGGGCTCTACGTGTTTCTCGCGCCCACGGACAACACCGCCTGCCGCACCGCAGTGCGGCTCTATCGCGAACACCTGTCGGACGCGCAGACCTTCGACTCCCTGACCCTGGAAGCGGTCGTCGCGGCGATCGAGGCGGAGACGGACGCCGCGTGGATCAGGGAGCTTCGTGCGCGCTACCTCGGGTGGGAGAAGATCGAGCGGCTACTCGCCCAGAGGCGGGCAGCACATGGATGACGACGAGCTGAGGCAGACGCAGCGTCGGCGCCTTGATGCCACGGTGAGGTGGGCTGGATCGCTCCGAACGACCTTGGGGCCGGTGCTGGAACGCCATGGGGACCGCGTGCACTTCCGGCCGTCATCCACGGGCGTGTCCATGATCGGGTTGCTGCCCGGACGGCCGCAGCGGGGCAAGAGTGGCTTGACCCACCTCGACGCCGTGGTCGCCGACTTCGAGGCACTGTTCGCACGCCATTGCCGCGACATCGAACACGGACGGGTAACGGGCGAGAAGGCGCTTCAGAGCCATCTCATCCGCGAGGCGTACCTCCACGGTCGCCACATGGTCTCGCTCAACGACGCGTCTCGGGTCACCCCCGAGCCGGTGGACCTGCTGTTCGTGACCGACGAGATCTCGCTTCCGCTTCGGGCCGGCAAGATTGTCTGCGACGTCCTCGCGCTCCGCTGCGACGGCGCCCGGTCCACGCCGGTCCTGATCGAGCTGAAGGATCAGCGGCTGCTCACCCGCCTGGTGGAGCAGCTCGACGGCTTCGCGGCTCTGCTCGACGAGCACGCCGATCGTTTCGCATCTCTCTTCGGGGCGCTGTTTGGCCGGGACGTACGCTTCGACGGGCCGGCCGAGAAGTGGCTCGTATGGCCCGCCGCCGGGCCAGGCCCCGACCCCCGCGAGGAGGAGCTGGCGTCCAAGGGCATCCGCGTCGCCGGATACGACGAGCATGACGGGGCCTACGTGATGCGGGTCGGCCGACCGCCGATCCGATGAACGACCTGACGCGGGCGAGCCCGTGGTCGGAGCGGAGTGAGGACGCCAGGATGCGCGTAACGCCGCGATCCCCCGTCCTTGGTGGTCTCGCTCCGCAATCCCCCCTGGAACGGCACGCTGTGCCACGGCCGCCCAGACGAGGAATCCCAGGGCTTGGTGGTCGGCGAGCAGGCCGTCGAAACGGGGTGCGGGCGTCGAGGGGGGGCGCCCTGACGTAACGCGCCTTCGGGGCCATCTCGACGTTCAACCCCACTGGAACTGGCCGACCAACTGAGCACCCGCCGTCGCCCCCGTCCGCGCCGACGCGCCGTAGCTGAGACGGTTTCATGATACGATTGACGCATGAAGAGCGCGAAGAAGACGGTCAGCCGTCTGGAGCGTCATCGCGCCGAGATGAGACGGCGGGGCTTCAAGCTCGTCCAGCTCTGGGTCCCTGATCCCGACGCGCCCGGGTTTCGCCGCGCCGTTCAGCGCACCCGCGAGTTCCTGGCCGCCCACCCCGACGCGGAGTGGGACGAGTACGCCAAGAGGGTCCTAGACAGTGCGCCTGGTTGGGAACCGTGAAGCGGGGCGACATCGTGACGGTCGCCTCGGGCAAGCCACGACCTGCCGTCGTCGTGCAGTCCGATCACTTGCTGCCCTACCCGATGGTCATCGTCGTCCCGTTCACCTCGGAGATCGACGAGCGTCCGCCGCCGTTCACACGGCTCACCGTCGATCCGTCGCCCGGCAATGGCCTGCGGCGCGTCTCGCAGCTGATGATCGACCGGATCATCGGACTTCCCGCTGCGACCCTCCGACAGACAGAGGGGCGGCTGGAAGAGCAGCAGATGACCGAGATCACGCGACTGCTCGCTCTCTGGCTCGGCATCGGGTGATGCAGTGCGGTCCAGGGTGAGCGCAGCAGGCCATTGGCTCGGCGCAGTCGTCCCTCACCACGGCGCCCTCACCGCCCGAACCACCCCTCCCCCGAACTCCGCCCAGTACACGACCCCGTCCGCGATCGTGATGCCGAGCGGGAAACCATTCGGCGCGGCCGAGGCCAGCTGCGCCGCCTCGCCCCCCGTCAGCGGCGCCCCCATGGTCCCGGAGCCTTGGTCCGTCCAGACCACGTGAGTGCCGTCGACTGCGATGCCGACCGGGAAGAATGAAGTGGACCCCATGCGCGGCTACCAGAACGAGCGCATCACCGCGTGGCTCCACCCCGGCGAGAACATCCTCGGGTACAACTGGGACCCGCACCAGGCGCGCGTCGCCATCGGCAACGGCGGCTGGCTCGGGCAGGGCTTCATGCGAGGCTCGCAGAACCAGTTCCTGTTCCTGCACGAGCAGCACAGCGACTTCCCCTTCCCGGTCTTCTCCGAGGAGTGGGGCTTCGCCGGGAGCCTCACGCTCGTCGGCCTCTACGCGCTCCTGGTCCTGTGGTGCCTGCGCGTGGCGTCCACGTCGAAGGATCGGTTCGGGGCGGTGATCGCCACGGGCGTGGGCGCCATCGTCTTCTGGCACGCGGTCTTCAACCTGGGGATGGTCACGGGCCTGCTCCCCGTCGTCGGCGTCACGCTGCCCCTCTTCTCGTACGGCGGCTCGAGCGTGATGACGATCCTGCTCGGCGTGGGCCTCGTGATGAACGTGTCGATGCGACGTTACGCGTCGCCGGCGCGCACGACGCCGCTGCTCGGCTTCTGAGCCGTCTCTCCCGTGATCTCCAGCCGCTGCTTGCGGCCGCGGGTCCCGCGCGCCTCGCGCGTGGCCTTCGCCCTCTTCACCGCCGCCGCCTTGCTCTCCGCGGTGCGCTCCGCCGGCCTGAACGGCACGAACCCGAACTGCAGCACCTGCGCGCCGTCCTTGCCGAAGCGCGCCTGCGCGATGCCCCGCACGCCCGAGCGCAGCGAGCGGACCGACAGCTCGATCGCCTGCTCCTCCTGCAGGCTGGCGCGCCAGGCCTGGTAGGCGCTCTTCGTCTTCTCCGCCGCCGCCACGTACGCCTGGAAGCGGGCGACGAGCTCGTCGCGCGTACATGTCCCGCTCTTCATCAGGAAGACGTCCGACGGCTGGTAGTAGGCCAGCAGGCCGGCGACGACGGCCTGGTAGACGGCCTGCATGCCGACCCGGCTGCGGTGGGTGAGCCCGCGCGAGCCCGGCGCGGTGACGAGCGACGCCGGGGACGTCGAGGGCACGGGGGCAAGCTCGGGGATGGGCGAATGGGTCTTGGGGGTCATGGCGCAGTCCTTTCGATGGAGCTCGAGCTGCCGGCGTCTCGGCCGGCCGATCTCGTCGCTCTGTAGGACCCATCGCTGAGCCCCCCCCTGTTGTTGCCTCGAAATCGACCGGGACCTGTCGACTTCGCCCCGTCGCCGCGTTCACCTTGCGCGCAGGGCTTTCCCCCGCGCCGCACGGCGTCCCCCCGCGATGCGCCGCGCTCCCCCGCGCGATCGGGGAGGCGCGCGCGGACCGTCGGGCCGCGCTTCAGGGCCGGAGAGGACCGATCGCACCGCCGGAGGCTTGCGACCGGAGCGCCGCGCTCGACGGATCTACCGGGCACTACGGGACGGGCATCGCTCGACGCGGGGCTGTCGCGCGTGCACACTGGCCCTTCGCTGCGGCGCGGAGCTCCGTGCGGCGCGGGGGAGCCTCGTGTCGCGCGGGGGAGAGGGCCGATCGTGCGATCGCGCCTCTCCCCGCACCTCGCGGTCGCGGGGACCTTCGCGCCCCTACGGCGCCGACGAGCCGGCCTTGGAGCCCTGGGCGAGCAGGCCGTCGAAACGGGGTGCGGGCGTCGAGGGGGGGGCGCCCTGACGTAAACTCCTCACCCATGGGGAGGCGGTTCGCGTGGGAAGGCGTCCGCCGCGGGCCCCGGCCCTTGCAGGCCTGAGCGGCACCACCGCCTTGGGCCGATGAGTATCACCACGGCATGCTCGACCAGTGACGAAAACCTCCCTCCAGTTCGACTAGCCATGACGCAAACTCAGGACTCGAGTCGTCTAGGTTGCGAATGGCCAGGAGGCCTACCGTAATCCGAGAAACATCCTCAGGGGACGGGCTCCCTCGCTCAACGATGTTCTTCATGAATTCAAGCTGTCGCTTGATCGAGCGCATGACGTCCCAGTCGACGTTATCGTACTTGGCCGTCTCAGCCATCGCTTTTGCGTAGTACATGTGCCAATCTCGACGCGTCTGTACTAGGTTTGGTCGCATCGTGGGTCCTTCCTACGCCGGGCGCAGTCCCCCTTGCTGTCGGCGCGGCACCATTGTCTGCGTCCCTCCGCCGTCGGTCGGGACCGCCTGCCCGGGGATGGACCAGGTGTCCATAACGGGCGCCGCCGTGCTCTGTAGACCAACCGCCCCCTGAGAGGCATCGATCGTGTACGCCCGCTGGCTGCGGGGCGCAACAACGGGCGGGTCCGTGCCGGCGATCTTGGAGCTAGAGGCGATGCCCAGATCGTTCGGCTCGGCGTCTGGGTCGTTGGTAAAGTACTGCCCAGGTCGCTCCTGTCCTTCAGCAACAAACGAGTAGACGGTGTCGCCATTGGGGCCGTCGCCGCCCGGCGGAAGCGAGCAGGCCGTCGAAACGGGGTGCGGGCGTCGAGGGGGGGCGCCCTGACGTAACGCGCCTTAGCGGCTCAAGCGGCGTTCAATGCTACTGGAATGGCGCACTCACTGGTTCGACGCGGTGGGCTCGCCCGGCATCGTCGTCACCTCGAACACGGACTTCGGCGCCCTTTCGCGCGCCCAATGGTACCGCGAGCGAGTCGTCGGTCGCGTGGGCGCCTCAGTAGCCGCGCGCGCCCTCCCGCGGATCGACGTCGCGGATCCACTCGTGGCAACCCTTGCCGCCCACGCGGCTCCATGACAGGTCCGGGAACGCGTTGGGGTCCGGCGTGATGTCGCCCGTCGTCCGCGAGATGGAGCCGAGCACCCGGCGCGAGGCCACGTCGATGAACTCGTCCGACTCGAAGATGCCGTTGACGATGCACGGCATCATCGGGGCGACGCCCGCCGCCGAGGCGAAGAGCGTGTTCAGGTGCACGATGCCGTTCGACATCTCGACGCGCATCACGTGCTCGGTGGTCACGCACTTGGCGGTGACGATCTTCTCGAACCTCTCCGGGAAGACGCGCAAGCCCTGCTCGTAGGGGACCACGAGGTCGCCCTTCTTCCAGTCGTCGTCCCCCGTGTACACCGCCCAGGGCCCCTGCCCCGTGCAGCCGACGAAGCACTCGTCGTCGACCTCCGAGAGCAGGGTCTCGAACGGCCTCTGAGCGCACACTTCTTCTCGGGTCTTCGCGCCGCGCGCGCGGGCGAAGGCCTCCCAGCCGCTGAAGTCGACCGAGGGCAGGACCGCCTCGGAGGCGTCCGGCGGGCCGCTGTCGGCGCCGCCGTCCGTTCCGGCGTCGCTCACGAACGGGTCGGAGAACGACGGCGAGACGTACACCGAGACATCGCACGGCGTCTGCCGCGACGCCGCGAGCTTTGCCCCTGCGCCCGGGTTGGGGTGAAGGAGGTACGCGTGGAGGAACGCGGCCCGTGCAGCTCCGGGCTGGTGTCTCCGGGCCGCGATGAGCCCGAGGTTGAAGCGGACCTGCGATTCGACGAGGCGACTCGGGCGCATCCGCAGGGCCTGGTGGAAGCCCTCCTCGGCGTCGTCGACGTCGCCTGCGCGAAGCTCGCCGTACGCCTCGCGGGCCGTCGCCTCGGGATCCCCGAGGTCGCTCTCGTCGACGCTGTCGAGCTTTCGCAGGAGATCGTCGAGACGTCCTTTCCCGCACCCGGAGGTGTTGGCGTCGAGGTCATCGCCGAGTCTCGCGGCCGCCGCCTCGGCGCCGGCGTCGCGATCGGGCTGCGCCTTGGGCGAGACTTCCGCGCTCGCCGCGCCCGCGTCGGCCGGGGGCGCCGAGGCACCCGTGGCGTTGCAGGCACCTCGGCAAGCGGGCGCGGACGAGAGCAGACACGCGACGAACGCCGTTCGGGATCGCATCGAGCGCGACGAGGCTATGGTGGGATCCAGCGCTCTGGAAGACACGCCAGTTGGTCGGACAGCTTCCAGTAGCGTTGAACTTCCGGCGGACCCCGAAGGGACGTTAGGTAGTATGTCAGGTCCTTGACGTCCGCCCCCCGCTTCGACCGCCTTCTCTCAGGGTGCCCCCTGGGTCATCATCCAACACTCCCAGACGCCGTACTGCGACGACTCGCATTCCACGGTGACGACCACTGGTTGTGCCTTTAGCGGAGCTGGGTTCCCGCAGACCATCTACATCATGACGACGGATCCCAACGCACCTGCACGAAACATCACCTTCACAGTTGTTAGCCAGTCCATGTGCCCTGACGGGGGCGTCTAGCGCCCCCCCTAAGAGACAGACAGGCCCCGCAGCCCCATGAACGCTCAACCCACCTGGCCCCGCCATGGTCTTGACCCGATTTCGTGGACACCAACGATGGCCCGCGATAGCTGGCCGGAAGGTGTTCAATGGCAGCGAAGAAGAGTCAGAAGCGGAGGCACTTCACGCCGGAGTACAAGGCGGAGGTGGTCCAGCTGTTCCGCAAGGGCGGCAAGACGGCCGGGCAGTTGTCGCGTGACCTGGGCCTGACCGAGACGTCGGTGCGGGCGTGGATCCGGCAAGCCGATATCGACGGGGGCAAGGGGCCGGCGGGGGCGCTGACGACGTCGGAGCGCGAGGAGCTCTCGGCCCTCAAGCGCGAGGTCAAGACGCTGCGCCTGGAGCGCGACATCCTAAAAACAGCGACGGCCTTCTTCGCGAAGGAGAGCACGTGAAGTTCGCGTTCATCTCCGCGGCGAGCAGGCCGTCGAAACGGGGTGCGGGCGTCGAGGGGGGGCGCCCTGACGTAACGCGCCTTGGGCGGCTCAAGCGGCGTTCAATGCTACTGGAATGGCGCACTCACTGGCAGAAGCGGTTGAGCGTGACGCCCGTGACGCCGTCGGGCAGCCCGGCCGCGAGCACGGCGTTGCGCGCGGTCAGGGCTCGG
>JAJYCT010000511.1 GCA_021778125.1 Myxococcales bacterium | reverse complement strand
AACGCCGCGCTGGTCCTCGGCAACCGGGGCGACCGGAGCGCGTTGCCGGCCCTGCGGCGCGCCGCCGCGCACCACGACGACGTCGTCGTGCGCGAGGCGGCGGCCTGGGCCGTCGAGCGACTGGGCTGAGCGCCCCGTCACTCCGCGTGCGCGGTGCCGTTCTGGGAGACCATCCGCTCGTGCTCGAGCGGCTTGACCTGCGCGAGCGCGGTGCGGCCGATGAACACCTTGCGGTTGAAGTGGTCGAGGTTCTTGTGCGCCACGACCTGGAAGCACTCGCTGTTGCCCTGGGCGCCGATGCGCCACGACCACGCGAGGAACAGGTTCCACATGCGGTACCACCGCTCGCCGTATGCCGCGAGGACGCCGGCCTTGTTGCGCACCCAGTTGTCGTGCCAGCGCTTGATCGTGACCGAGTAGTGGATGCTGATGTTCTCGGCCGAGTGGATGTCGAAGCCGGCCTTCTCCATGTACTTGCACATGTCGCTGAGCGGCAGCGAGGCGTCGGCGCCCGGGAAGATGTACTTGTTCATGAACAGGCCCCAGATCATGTCCTCGGGGCGCATACCGACGGGCGGGACGCCCTCGTCGGCGCCGCGGCGCAGGCCGCAGAACTGCAGCAGGAAGAAGCCGTCGTCCTTGAGGTGGTCGCGGACGATGTCGAAGTACTTCGACAGGTTCTTGATGCCGACGTGCTCGACCATCTCGAGGCTGACGATGCGGTCGTACTGCTTGTTCGGCAGCGCGCGGTAGTCGAGGCACTCGATGCGCGCCTTGTCCGAGAGGCCCGCCTTCGCGATGCGCGCGTTGCCGAACGCCGTCTGCTTCTCGGCGATCGTGATGCCCGTCGAGCGCACGCCCCAGTTCTTCGCCGACTGCAGCGCGAGGGTGCCCCAGCCGCACCCGATGTCGAGCAGCTCGTCGCCCGGGCGGACCATGAGCTTGCGGCAGACCATGTCGATCTTGTTGTCCTGCGCCTGCTCGAGCGTCTCGCCCTCGTTCTGGAAGATGCCCGAGGTGTAGACCATCCGGTCGCCGAGGAAGGCCTCGAAGAAGTCGTTGCCGCGGTCGTAGTGCTCGCGGACGATGCGCTTGTCCTGGTTCATCGAGTGGATCGTCCACTCGGGGATCATGCGCGTGACGAGCTGCTTCACGTGTTCCATCGTCAGCGCGTAGGTGACGATGCGATCGCGCGCGTCGAGGAACGCGTCGATGTCGGGGATGTCGACGGCGCCGTCGAGGTAGGCCTCGAACAGCGTGGACATCGGGATGCGCCCGGTCGCGTAGCGAGCCTGCAGGGCCTTGTCGTTGAAGACGACCAAATCAGTCAGCTGGTTCACCGGTACGTCCCTCTCTGTTGTCCCCCCGCTGCGTGGCGGGGGGCAAGGGACCACAGGCCGGCCCCGGGTTCAACTGGGCGATGGGCGATCCATGTCGAATCGGACTTTCATGCTACTAGGTGCGTCGCCGGCTACGCATGAAGACGTCGACGTTCGCACCTGCACCCGCCCCCGCCGGGGATCGCCCATGAGCCCCGCGGAGCTCCTGCCCCGCGTGCTGGCCGCCGAGACGCGCGCCATCGCCCGCGCGATGCGCATGGTCGACGACCGCCTCCCCGGCGGGCTCGACCTGCTCAAGGGCCTGTTCCCGCACACCGGCAAGGCGTGGATCCTGGGCGTCACGGGCAACCCGGGGGCGGGCAAGTCCACGCTCGTCGACCAGCTCATCGCGGGCTTCCGGGCGAAGGGCCTGCGCGTCGGCGTCGTCGCGGTCGACCCGACGAGCCCCTACACGGGGGGCGCCATCCTCGGCGACCGCATCCGGATGGCGCGCCACGCCACCGACGACGGGGTCTTCATCCGCTCGCTGGCGACGCGCGGGCACCTGGGGGGGCTGTCACACAGCGCGCGCGACGTGGTGCGCGTGCTCGATGCGGCCGGCTTCGACGTGGTGCTCGTCGAGACCGTCGGCGTGGGCCAGGACGAGCTCGAGATCACGCGCACGGCGCACACGACGCTCGTCGTGATGGCGCCCGGGATGGGCGACGAGGTGCAGGCGATCAAGGCCGGCATCCTCGAGTGCGCCGACGTCTTCGCCGTCAACAAGGCCGACCGCGACGGCGCCGACGCCACGGTCCGCGATCTCGAGCTCATGATCGCGCTGGGCAACGAGTCGATCCGCGCGCTGTCGAGGACCCGGGGGCACGCGACGCACACGGCGCGTGACGCGCACGTCGCCGGCGACGGCGGGGGCGACCGCGACGGCCGCTGGACGCCGCCCATCGTCACGTGCGTCGCGACGCGTGGCGAGGGCGTCGGGGGCCTGGTCGATGCGCTCGAGAGGCACCGCGCGTGGGTGGTGGGGACCGAGGCCGGCCGCGCGCGGCGCAAGGCCCGCCTGGCCGAGGAGGTGCGCGAGGGCCTGCGCGAGGCCCTCATCGACGCCGCGGTCCACGATCTGGGCGCGCGCATCGACGAGGCGCTCGCCGCCGTCGAGGCGCGGCGGGTCGATCCGTACACCGCGACCGAGGACCTGGTGCGGGCGTTCCGGGGCGGCGCGTCCTGAGCGCCGCCGCGCGCGCGAGGGTCGACCTCAGAACGCGGCGGAGACCTGCAGCGTCGCTCCCGCGGGGTGGTGGTGTGCGTCCTCGACCGGCGACGGCGCGATTCCGAGCAGCTGGGGCCCGCTCTTCGCGTCGTGCGCCTTGCGGGGGGGCTGGAGATCCTCGCGGTGCGGCGTCGTCGCCAGGTCGACGATGCCCAGGGCGACGGGCACCATGAACCCGAGGGCGAAGGGGCCCAGCCACGCGTCGGGGCCGTTGCCGTAGTCGACGAGCGTCCCGACGAGCACCGACGCGGCGCGCGCGGCCGTGTAGCCGAGGGCGCCCGTCGTGTCGCCCGCGACCCAGCGCGGGATGCTCGGCACGAACGTCATCGTCGCGTCGTAGAGGACGAGCGACGCGACCCCCGAGTTTCGCGTGCACGTCGTCTGGCTGCTGCCCGAGGACGCCATCGTCGTGCTGCACGACTGCGACTGGTCGGCGAGGTGCGCGAGGCCGAACACGGTGCCGCCGATCCCCCAAACGATGGGCGCCGCGATGAGCGCCGCCGTGCGCATCGGGTCGCGCGCGAAGCGGGGGCCGTCGTCGTCGGAGCGCTCGGGGTGCAGGTCGACCCTGCTCCCGGGCTGCGCGACGACGACCGTGTCGACGTGCTCGGTGTTCACCGTGCCGGCGTGGACGACCGGCACCGCGGGTGCGGCCACCGGGGCGGGGGCCGCGGCAGGCGCCGGCGTCACGGGCGCCGGCGTGGGCGCG
>JAJYCT010000097.1 GCA_021778125.1 Myxococcales bacterium | reverse complement strand
GCTCGAGGAGGCGCGCCTCGAGGAGCTCGAGCCGCGCGTGCGCCAGGTGCTCAGGGCCGCGAGCGTCTTCGGGGAGACCTTCTGGGTCGAGGGCCTCGCCGCGCTCGTCGGCGAGGAGCCCGCCGCGCTCGCGCCGGCGATCGAAGCACTCGTCGAGCACGAGGTGATCCAGCCGTCGGAGCAGCCGCGCCTCGCGGGCGTGCACGAACTCGCGTTCCGGCACGTGATGCTGCGGGAGGCCGCGTATGCGACGCTCACCGAAGGTGACCGGGCGCTCGGTCACCGCCTCGCCGCGCGGTGGCTCGAGGGGGTGGGGGAAGACGGCGAGGTCGTCGCGTTGCATCGCCTGGAGGGAGGCGATCGAGCCCACGCGGCGTCGAGCTTCACACGCGCGGCAGAGGCCCGCCTGACGCATGGGCAGCCGGTCGCCGCCGCGCGGTGCGCCGTGCGGGCGCTGCTGATCGGCAATCCGGAGGAGGAACAGCTCGACACCATCACGGCGCGTATGTGCCTGCTTGCCGAGGCGCTCGCGTCGTGTCGACGGCTCGATGCGCGCGATGTGATGGCCGGGCTCGAGCGCCATGTGACTCTACCGGGGGATGCAAGCGGTCCGGAGGCATCGCGCACCGTGGCGCACGCGGCGATCGAGCGAACCCTTGGGCCCATGCGATGTGGTCTGGCCGCGCGGGATCTCGCGCAACTGACCGCACACGCGGCATGTATTCTTGGCGCGCTGAGAGACTTCGCAGGGGCAAGGCGGCTGCTGGCGAACGTCGCCGGGGACGGGACGACGAGATACTGCGCAGCCAGGATCGCAGCGTGGACGGGCGAGTACGGAGTGGTGGCCAAGAACCTTTCCGACACGCTCCTGCCGGAGGACCCGCGCGAGCGCATGGACATGCTCCTGATCCTCGCGACCTGCATCGTGATGCGGGATGGGCGTGGTGCATTGACGCGGGCTCTGGACCTCGTCACGCGTGCGGAGGCCCTCGTCGTCGCGAACGAGGAGAGGAGTCCCGAGAACCCCATCGCCCGCCTCCAGTGCTGGAAGACGCGGTATCTTTGCTTCTTCGCGGCAGGAGACCATCCAAACGCGGCGCAGGTCGCGGAGACTTCCCTCGCTCTAGCGCGACGTACGGGCTTGCGCTTCGACGAGTGCGCAAACCTACACAACGCGGCCGAGTCGTACCTCAGGCTCGGTCGCACGGAACGGGCGCACGCCCTTCTCGAGGAGTCGACGGCAATCGCACGCGACGTCGGGGCGGAGTTCGTACAGCGCCACAATGAGACGCTCCTAGCGTACGCCGAGGCGCGCGTTGACCTTCTGGGCCAGATTGCCGAGAACTCCCGCAATACCCAGAATTCCTGGCAGGAGCTGCACGCGCGCTACTGGCTTGGTCATCTCCTCGCCAAGCAAGGTACGCCGGGCGCCCGGGCGGAGCTCGAACGGGCCCTCGTCCTTGCACGCGAGCTCCAGGTTCGCATGATGGAGCAGGACTGCACGGAGCTCCTGACCCAGCTGCCCGCCGAGTAGGGGAGAGGCGGCGCCTCGCGTGAAGGTACGCGGCCTCGCGAATTTCCTGCCGTCCCATCGACACCGAGCCGGGATTGCAGTGAAATGAGTCCGTCGTTTTCAAACGAATCGGAGGCCCCTCATGAACACCAAGCAGACGCAGTCGTCCAAGAAGACCGTCGCGATCACGCTCGACGGCGACGCCCGGCGCATCCTGGTCGAGGCGTCCGGTGCGGTCTCCGAACTCGCCTCTGCCACCATCTGGGCGACCGACAACGGCCGCACGCGCTCGCGGTCCTGAGTCGGCAGGGTCATCGCCCCCCCCGTTGCTCCCGGACGTCCTCCTCAGCTCGAGCCTGCGCGCCGTCGCGCCCGAGGTAACGCTCGCGCACGCGCGCGTCAAGGCGCGGTCACTCGGCATCACCCGCGTCACGGACATCACCCGCCTCGATCGCGTCGGCATCCCCGTCTACGCGAGCATCCGCCCGACGGCGTCGCGCGGCTCGCTCTGCGTCAACGCCGGCAAGGGGCTGCGGCCGATCGAGGCGGAAGTCGGCGCGTACATGGAGGCGATCGAGTTCGCCCTGGCCGAGCCGGGCGCCTCGCGCCGCGTGCGGCGAGTCCGCGCCACGGCGCGCCGCGTGCTCGACGGGCGCAGGCGCCCCGAAGCGATCCTCGATCTCTGCCCCAAGCTCGGCGTGCGCATCCGGCTCGACGCACCGCTCGACTGCGTACACGCCGAGGAGATGACGACCGGCGAGCGTAGCCTCGTCCCGGCGGAGCTGGTGTTCCTGCCGTACCGGCCGGATGGCCGGTTCCGTAGCCTCTTCGGCACGAGCTCCAACGGCCTCGCCTCGGGCAACACCGTCCGCGAGGCGACGGTGCACGGCCTCGCGGAGCTCGTCGAGCGCGACGTGCGCGCCTTCGAGGCGGTCCGCGACACGAGCGTGCTCGTGGACCTCGACACGGTGGAAGGGCCCGCGCGCGCCCTCGTCGACACGGTGCGCGAGGCGGGCCTGGAGCTGTACGTGCGCGCCGCGCCGAACGCCTTCGGCCTGCCGTACTTCTTCGCCGTGATCCACGATCCGGACGCCTTCGCGCCGCACCTCTTGAACGGGGGATTCGGGTGCCATCCGCACCGCAGCGTCGCGTTCGTGCGCGCGGTCGCCGAGGCCGCGCAGAGTCGCCTGTCGTTCATCCACGGCGGGCGCGACGATCTCGTCGACCACCAGGCGCGTTTCGCGGGCTGGTCGGCCGCGAAGAAGCGGGTGTTCGTCGCGGACGTCATCGCCCGGGCTGCGCGGGGCGCGCCGGCGCCGATGGCGAGCCTGGACGACCACTCGCCGACCGTGACGACGGTCGAAGCCTGCGAGGCGCTGCTGCTCGGGCGGTTGCGCGTCGTCGGGCTCGATCGGGTTTACCGCGTCGTCCTCACCGAGCCTGACGAGCCGCTGCAGGTCGTGCGCGTGATCGTGCCGCGCATGGAGCTCTACAACGAGTCGCTCGCGCGGGTGGGCCCACGCTTGCGCGACCACGCACGCGCCGTGGCGTCGCGGCCTGAGGGGAGGGGACCGCGTGCCTCCGCGTGACGCCGACGTCGTGATGTTCGTCGGGCCCACGCTCGCGACGAGCCGGCGCGCACGCAGCGTCGCGCGACCGTTCCGCCTGCGTCGACCCGTGCGCCGCCACGATCTCGAGAAGCTCGTCGAGGAGCGCGTTCGCCCGGGCGTCGTGGCGATCGTGGACGGCGTCTTCCACGACACGCTCGCCATCGGGCACGCCGAGATCCGCGAGGCGATCGCGCGCGGGTGGCAGGTCTGGGGTCTGTCGTCGATGGGCGCCATCCGCGCCTGCGAGATGGCGCCGCTCGGGATGCGCGGCTTCGGCCGGGTCTTCGAGCGCTTCTGCGGCGACGAAGACTTCCAGGACGACGAGGTCGCGCTGCTGCACGAGCCGGCGGCGCCGTACCGCCCGGTCACCGAGCCGCTCGTGCACCTGCGCGCGGCGATCGATCACCTGGTCGCGGGCGGCGTCGTCGACGCCGCGCCGGCGGCCGGCGTCGTCGCGGATCTCAAGGCGCGCTGGTACGGCGAGCGGACGATCCGGGGCGCCGCGCACGCGCTCGGGCGCCACGCCCGCGGCGGGCGCGCGGCGATCGAGCGGGCCTGGGGCGACTTCGAGCCGTTCCGGTGGAAGACGCTCGATTTCGAGCGCTTCGCCGAGGCGCGCCCGTGGCGACGACCGGCGAGACGCGCGCCGTCGCGCGCCCGCTGAGCCGCCGAGCACCCCGTACGCATCACCTCATCGTCGCGCCGAAGGGCGAAAGCGACTGGGGGGGCAGGCGCTCGCGATGATCGTGAAGTGAGCGGCACTCAGTGCCGCATCGGCGCCGCGGGGAGCGGCAGCATCATCCCGTCGCACTCCGGGCACTGCGCAGACTCCGGCAGCCCGAGGCCGAGCGGCATCGTCAGGACCTTCTCGTGGCCCGCCTCGCACCGGTAGAGCCCCGACGCTCCCCCCGTGAAGCTCGCCGCGTCGCCCTGCAGCTGCGCCCCGTCGCACCGCTCGCAGTCCACGATCGTGCACGCCGGGCAGGTGACCCACCGCGGCGGCGTCCCCTCCGTGGTGACGAGCATCGGCCCACCGTGGTCGCAGACGTAGAGGTGCGTGCTCATGCCTGGGAATCTACGCTCCGCGCGGTCCCCCGCTCATGACCGTGGTCATCCGCGGCGCGTCACCGGTGCGTAGAGGGACACGCCGCGCACGTTCTCGTCGACCTGCAGCGCGTGCCGTAGCGACGGGAACGCGCGCTGCTCGCAGTCGCTGCGCTCGCAGAGGCGGCAGGTGACGCCGACGGGCGTGGCCAGGTTGGCGTTCTCGAGGTCCACGCCGTCGGAGTACACGAGCTCGCGCGCCTGCTCGAGGCGGCAGCCCAGGCCGATGGCCTGCACCGGCTGCTGCGCGTGGTAGCCGCCCGAGTCCTTGTGGATCGTGCGCGCGAGGCAGAAGTACGTCGCGCCGTCGGGGAAGCGCGAGATCTGGATGCGGATCATGCCGGGCGTCATGAACGCCGCGAAGACGTTCCACCGCGGGCACGCGCCGCTGAAGCGCGCGAAGCGAATGCCGCTCGCGCTGAAGCGCTTGCTGATGTTGCCCGCGACGTCGATGCGGATCATGTGGAACGCCACGCCCTCGGAGCCCGAGCGGCGCAGCGTCGTGAAGCGGTGGCACACCTGCTCGAAGCCCACGCGGAAGCGGCGCCCGATGACGTCGATGTCGTAGCGCTCCTGGCGGCAGGCCTCGAGGAACGGGCCATACGGCAGGAGCACGGCCCCGGCGAAGTAGTTCGCGAGCGCCACGGTGGCGAGGCCTCGCGACTCGTCGCTCGTGAGGTGGGCGTCGGCGACGATGCGGTCGATCTTGGTGTGCTGCGTGAGCAGGGCGACCTGATGGGCGAGCTGAAAGAGGCGAGAGCGCGTCGGGAGCAGCTCGCTCAGCGTGAGCATCTTCTTCTCGGGCTCGAAGCGCCGCAGCACGTCGCGCTCGCCGCCCCCGCGCGCGATGCGGACGTGGATGCCGTGGTGCTTGTCGAGGTAGCGCACCAGGCCCGCGTAGAGCTCCTCGGGATCGAGGCGCCCCTTTCGCCACAGCTCTTCGGCGCCCTCCTCGAGCTCGGGGAAGTGGTTCATGTGGCGCTGGACGAGATCGTTGACCTCCTCGGACGGGAGCTGCGAGCGGTCCATCGCGCCAGGGTCCTGCCCGTCGAGCCTCGACGCGAGCGTGGCGCTCGCCTCCCGCTGGGTCTTGTACGAGCGGTAGAGCGCGAGCACCGCGCGAGCGACCTGCGGCTGGTTGATCGCCAGGTCCCGGAGATCGGTCGACGCGAGGCCGTACATGTCGAAGGCAGGATCCGAGAACGCCTCGAGCAGGTCGCTGACCATGCGCGCGTCCTCGTCGCCGCCGAAGGCGTGCAGGTCGACACCGAAGAGCTGCGCGAGCTTGATGAGCAGCGCCGCCGGCAGGGGGCGCCGGTTGTTCTCGATGAGGTTCAGGTAGCTCGGGGAGATCCCGAGGCGCTCGGCCATCTGGACCTGGCTGAGGTTCTCGCGGCGTCGCAGCGACCGGACCTTGGCCCCGAGCCTCGGAAGCTCTCGATTTGCTTGGGTCATGACGACTTTACAACATTAACACATTTACAGGCTGTCATTGACAGTTCTCAACATCGTCTACTTACTACGTCTTTTCATCAGCTTGACCGATTTGACGCGGCGCTCAAGAGTCGTGGTGATGAGCACCGCGATCGCGCTTCACCTGCCCGAGGGAGTGACCGTCGAGGGAGCCGTCCGCCCCGGCTACGACACGGTCCTGACGCACGACGCCCTGGCGTTCGTGGCCGATCTGGTACGGACGTTCCGGCCGCGCGTCGCCGAGGTCCTGGCGAGGCGCAAGGGGCGCGCGAGCTTCGACTTCCTCTCCGAGACGGCCGACGTGCGGGCCCGGGAGTGGAAGGTCGCGCCGCTGCCGGAGGATCTGCTCGACCGGCGCGTCGAGATCACCGGGCCGACCGACCGCAAGATGGTCATCAACGCGCTCAACTCGGGCGCGAGCGTCTTCATGGCGGACTTCGAGGACGCCAGCAGCCCCACCTGGGACAACCAGGTCGAGGGGCAGGTGAACCTCGCCGACGCCGTGCGCCGGACGATCGCGTTTGTCGCGGAGGAGACGGGCAAGCGCTACGCGCTCAAGGAGCGCGTGGCCGTGCTGTTCGTGCGCCCGCGCGGCTGGCACCTGCTCGAGCGGCACCTGCGGGTCGACGGGCAGACCGTGCCGGGCGCCCTCTTCGACTTCGGGCTGTTCTTCTTCCACAACGCGAAGGAGCAGCTCGCGCGCGGCACGGGCCCCTACTTCTACCTCCCGAAGATGGAGAGCCACCTCGAGGCGCGCCTCTGGAATGACGTGTTCGTCCGCGCGCAGGAGAAGCTCGGCGTCCCGCGCGGTCGCATCAAGGCCACGTGCCTCATCGAGACGCTGCCCGCCGCCTTCGAGATGGACGAGTTCCTCTGGGAGCTGCGCGAGCACTCCGCGGGCCTGAACTGCGGGCGCTGGGACTACATCTTCTCGTTCATCAAGAAGCGCGCCGGAGATCCCGCGGCCGTGCTGCCGGACCGCTCGCAGGTCACGATGGACAAGGGGTTCCTCGCGGCGTACGTGCGCCTGCTCATCAAGACGTGCCACCGCCGCGGCGTGCACGCGATGGGCGGGATGGCGGCGCAGATCCCCATCAAGGACGATCCGGCCGCCAACGAGGCGTCGCTCGAGAAGGTCCGCGCCGACAAGCTGCGCGAGGTCAAGGCGGGCCACGACGGGACATGGGTCGCGCACCCGGGCCTGGTCTCCGTCGCCAAGGCGATCTTCGACGAACACATGCCGGGGCCCAACCAGCTCGGCGTGCTGCGCGAGGACGCGCACGTCACGCGCGAGGAACTGCTGGCCGTCCCTGAGGGCACGCGCACCGACGCGGGCCTCCGCCACAACGTCCGCGTGGGTGTGCAGTACATCGAGGCCTGGCTGCGCGGCAACGGGTGCGTCCCGCTCTACAACCTCATGGAGGACGCGGCGACGGCCGAGATCTCGCGTGCCCAGGTGTGGCAGTGGCTCCACCACAAGGTCGCCGTCGACGGCGCCCCGGTGACCCCCGAGCGCTTCGCGCGCGTCGTCGAGGAGGAGCTCGAGCGTGTGCGCGGCGAGGTCGGCGACGCGAAGTTCCGCGCCGGGCGCTTCCCGGAGGCGCGCGACCTGTTCGTGCGCTTGTCGACCGCGCCCACGTTCGAGGAGTTTCTCACGGTCCCTGCGTACGACTTGCTCGAGACGAAATAGGAGAGACCCACGTCATGTCCATCGCCCCTGCCATCAAGCTCGACACCCGCGCCGAGGGCCGCCTCCAGGCCAAGCGCTTCGAAGGCATCGTGCGGCCCTACGCGCGCGCCGACGTCGAGCGCCTCCAAGGGTCCATCCAGATCGAGCACACGCTCGCGAACCTGGGCGCGCGGCGGCTCTGGGAGCTGCTCCACACGGAGGCCTTCGTCCCGGCGCTCGGCGCGCTCACGGGCAACCAGGCCGTGCAGATGGTGCGCGCGGGCCTCAAGGCGATCTATCTGTCGGGCTGGCAGGTCGCGGCCGACGCGAACACGGCGGGGCAGATGTACCCTGACCAGTCGCTCTACCCCGTGAACAGCGTGCCGACGGTCGTCCGCCGGATCAACGCGGCCCTGCAGCGCGCCGACCAGATCGAGCACGCCGAGAGCAAGAGCTCCGGGACGCACTGGTTCGCGCCCATCCTGGCCGACGCCGAGGCCGGCTTCGGCGGCCCGCTCAACGCCTACGAGCTGATGAAGGGGATGATCGAAGCCGGCGCCGCGGGCGTGCACTTCGAGGACCAGCTCGCGAGCGAGAAGAAGTGCGGGCACATGGGCGGCAAGGTGCTGGTGCCGACGAGCCAGTTCATCCGGACGCTCGTCGCGGCGCGCCTCGCGTCCGACGTGTGCGGCGTGCCCACGGTGCTCGTCGCGCGCACCGACGCCGACAGCGCGAAGCTCATCACGAGCGACGTCGACGAGCGCGACCGGCCGTTCATCACGAGCTCCGAGCGGACCACCGAGGGCTTCTTCCGCCTGAAGAGCGGCGTCGAGACGGCCATCGCGCGCGGCCTCGCGTACGCGCCGTACGCGGACATGATCTGGTGCGAGACGAGCACGCCCGACCTGGCGCTGGCCCGCCGCTTCGCCGAGGGCATCCACGCCAGGTTCCCCGACAAGCTGCTCGCCTACAACTGCTCGCCGAGCTTCAACTGGAAGAAGAACCTCGACGACGCCACCATCGGCAAGTTCCAGACGGAGCTCGCGGCCATGGGCTACAAGTTCCAGTTCGTCACGCTCGCGGGCTTCCACTCGCTCAACTACGCGATGTACGAGCTCGCCCATGACTACAAAGACCGCGGGATGGCGGCGTACAGCAAGCTCCAGCAGGCGGAGTTCGCCGCCGAGGCGCACGGCTACTCGGCGACGCGCCACCAGCGCGAGGTCGGTACGGGGTACTTCGACCAGGTGGCCGAGGTCATCTCGGGCGGCCGCTCGGCGACCCTCGCCCTCGAGGAGTCGACCGAGGCGCACCAGTTCTGAGCGTCGCGCTCGCCTCCCGCGTCGAAGAGCACGATCCCCTCCGGGGATCGTGCTCTTGGCATTTCGGGCTCAGGGAGCCGGGCTGCCGTCGGGGTTCACCGCAAAGGCGAACGACGTGTCGGGCTGCAGCGTCTGGTAGTCATACATGTTGACCTGGATGGCCTTGTCGGCTCGCTGCTGCAGGATGGCGAAGCCGTAGTCGACGCCGCCGGAGAGCGGCGCGCCGCCGTTGCCGACGATGATCGCCTGGGCGCTCGGCTTGCTGTAGGTATGCGTGTGGCCGTTGAGCTCGAGCGTGTACGGGTAGTTCGCGATGATCTGCTCGGACGGCGTGGTGCCCGGCGCGGTGTTCGCGCTGGCCGCCTCGTGGCGCACGATGAACGTGTAGGTCGTCGCCTGCGCCAGCGTCGCCTGGAGCCAGCTCGCCTGCGTGCTCGTCCACGCGTTGGCGGCGATGAACACGAACTTCGACGTCCAGCTCCCGTCGGTGGCGTTGATGTTGATGGAGTAGTACGGGTTCGACTGGCTGATCGGCCCGAGCAGCTGGCTCATGAACGCGAGGTAGTTCTCGGTATTGCCGAGGCTCGTGCCGGGCCCGCAGTTGGACGCGGTGTAGCCGTTGCACTCGTGGTTGCCCATCGCCGGGAACAGGACGTTCGAGAAGGCGGCGCGCGCGCCCATGTACAGGTTGAGCTGGGGGGCCGCATTTCCCGAGCCGGGCGTGGCGAACATGTAGTCGCCCGTCGTCACCGCGAACTGCGGAAGCGGCGAGAAGGCCTGGATGTCCTGGTAGATCTTGGTGATGATCGCCGTCGGGTACCCCGACGTGTCGTCGACGTTGGGGGGCCTGGTGTCCCCCACGAGCGCGAAGATGAGGCTCGAGACGCTGCCTCCACTGGCGCTGACGCTGCCCGTGGGAGGCGGCCCGGCGTCGACGCTCCCGCCGCTCCCGCTGCCGCCTCCACTCCCGCTGCTGCTCCCGCTGCTCCCGCCGCTCGTGCACGGGGTCGTCGGGGGCGTCTGGCACTTGTTGGTGGCCGTGTTGCAGTACCAGCCTCCGTAGCACCCGTTCGGCTGGCACGTACTCGACGACGACGTGCACGACGTGCAGCCGGCGGGCGTCGTGGGCGCGGCGAGGCCGCCGCAGGACGTGGTGCCGCCGCTGCTGCTGCCGCTCCCGCTCCCGCTGCTGCTCCCGCTGCTGCTCCCGCTGCCGGCATCGCCGGTGCCGGTCGCCCCGCCGCAGCTCGCGCGCGGGACACACCCGTTGACCTGCGCCCCCTCCACGCTGCTGAGCGTCGTGCAGGTGTCCGACGAGGGGCACTGGCTGTTCGTGGTGCAAGTCGTCGCGCAGTAGCTGTCGCCGCCGAGCTGGGCGCACACGCCGCCGGGGCAGTCCTTGTCGCTCACGCACGCCGTGCAGGCGCTGCCGCCGCTGCTCGAGCCGCTTCCCGAGCCGCTTCCCGAGCTGCTTCCGGAGCTGCTTCCGGAGCTGCTCCCGGTGTTCGTCGTGGAGGGACCGCCCCCGTCGCCGGAGAACAGGTTGCCGTAGTCGGTTGCCGTGGACCCGCACGCGGCCGCGGCGAGGGCGACCGGAAGCGGGGAGAGGAAGAGGACGGTGCGGGACAGCGTGGAGCGCAGGCGCGTCATGATGCCGTGATTCCCATGACGGCCCCCCGTGCGCTCTGTGACGGAACGGCAAAGTTGCGTCTCAGTACGCCCCGGCGGAAATGCAGAGCCTCTGCCTGGAAATACACGCGCCTTCCGCCCACATGTATGCGCGTGAGCGGGCCGCCTGGTCGGGGCTAGAGCGTGTCGAACCGGGTCGCGGCGGGGCAGCGGACGCGCAGCAGATGCACCCGATCCATCGCCGCGAAGATCCCGAGCGGCATCCCGCCCGTGGTGCGACAGAGCTCCTCGGCGAGCGGCTTGAAGGCATCCGGCGACGCGTTGCGCTGGAGCGGCCCGTGCCACCCCGCGATGCTGACGACGGGGTAGGTCCCCCGGCCGTAGGCCTGCACGCGCACGGGGACCAGGGACTGGTGCCCGAACACGGCCCGGACCGGGCTCTGCCAGTTCTTCATGTCCACGATCTCGCGGACCTTCTCGGTGGAAGGGCCATCCGGGCTGCTTCCGTCGGGCCAGCGCGCGAGTGGATCGCGCTTCGCGGGGTCGTCGACGCCCAGGCGATCTCCGGCGACGTCCACCATGAACACATCTCTCACGGTGCCGGCTCCCGGACAGCTCGGGGCCGTCTTGACCTCGACCCTCCGCTTGTCGCCTGCCGGCTGCGACGCACCGAGGTCCACGCAGTCGAGGTTCTCGCCGTAGCGCTTGGTGAAGAACGCGTAGCGGCGTACGTAGTCCCGCGCCGCGTCTGCCGTGTCGAGGTCCCAGTCGGGCTCGCGGGACGGGGTCGGGTACAGCGCTTCCTGGGGGCTCCCCGAGGAGGGGCCCGGGTCCCTGCGGCTGAGCCACGAGCCCGACGCCGGGCTGCTCGAGGCCGCAGCCGCCCCGGCGTCGCCGGTGGGAGCCTGCCCGTGACCGCCCGAGCAGCCCGAGCAGGCAGACAGGTTCATCATCGCGCCCAAGAGGGCGAGTCCCAGCGATGCGCGCGCTTTCATCGAGACCCTCGTGTAGCCTCGAAGTATGCCGGGATGGAAGGTCCTCGTGGTCGATGACGACCCGGACATCCGGCGCATCGCGGTGCTGGCCCTCGGCCGCGTAGGGGGCCTCGAGGCCAAGGGCGTCACCTGCGCCGAGGAGGCGCTCGCGGCGATCGCGGGCGAACGACCCGACCTGGTGCTCCTGGACGTCTCGATGCCGGGAGCGGATGGCCCGTCCGTCCTGGCGTCCATTCGCGCACTGCCGGCGGGTCGTGACATCCCCGTCGTCTTCTTCACGGCCGCGTCCAGCGAAGCCGAGACGGCCCGCCTGCGGTCGCTTGGCGCGGTCGCGGTCATTTCCAAGCCCTTCGAGATGGTCGACTTCACGCGCCGCGTTCAGGCCCTGGCGAGCGAGGGCGCGGCCCCCCGCGGAGCAGGCAGCCCGTGAGCCAGAGCGATCGGTCCGTCGAGGAGATGCTCGCGCAGGCGCGCGCCGACTACACCGCGAGCCTGGTCACCAAGGCTGACGAGCTCGGCGAGCTGTCGGCGCGCGGGGCATGGGTCGAGCTCCGGCGCGCGGCCCACAGGCTCCACGGTTCGGCGGGTGCGTACGGGTTCGGCGAGGTGAGCGCCGCGGCCGGGGCCCTCGAGGACGCGCTCGTCGAGGCGGGGCGCACCCTGGACGAGGCCGTGCGCGCGAGCGTCGTGGGCCGCGTACGCGCGGTCGTGGACAGGATCCGGAGCGCGCTCGCGGGGCACGCGTGACGGGGCATCCGACTCCTTCTGACGATCGGTCCACCGTGGAAGCCGTCTTCCGCGTCGGCACCGTCGTGGACGATACGTACGAGATCCGCGCCACGCTCGGCGCCGGCGGCATGGGCGAGGTCTACGACGCGCTCGACCGGAGCCTCAACCGGCGCGTCGCGCTCAAGGTGGTGAGGCCGGGGATCGCGCCCGACTACCTGCTGCGCGAGGGCAGGGCGCTCGCCGCCATCCACCACCCGGGCGTGGTGACCGTCCACGCGATGGGCATGCACGCCAACGTCCCCTACCTCGTGCTCGAGCGGGTGCGGGGCCTGGCGCTGGACCGGATGATGGACGACCGGCTCGAGCGCGGGGAGCGCTTCACGGTGTTCGAGGCGCTCGACCTGCTCGTGTCGATCGCCGACGCGCTCCACGTCGTCCACAAGGCCGGCCTCGTGCATCGCGACGTGAAGCCCGCGAACGTCATGCTGGCCCCCGGGGGCCGCGTCGTTCTCATGGACTTCGGCCTCGTGCTCCCGGACGCCGACCGTGCGGGGCATCGCAGCGTCGCCGGATCGCTTCCGTTCATGGCCCCGGAGGCGCTCACGGGGGACCTCACCGAGGGAGCGGCGCACCTGGTCGACGTGTACGCCCTCGGCGTCGTCGGCTTCGAGCTGCTCACGGGCCGGGAGCCGTTCGAAGGCAACGACCCCAACGCGGTCTATCGAGCGAAGACGCGCATGCCCGAGCCGCGCGTGACCACGTTCCGGCCCGACGTGCCGGAGCCGGTCGCCGACGCGATCTCGCAGCTGATGGCCGCCGACGCCTCCGACCGGCCGCAAGGAGCGGAGGCTGCCCTGTGGCTGCTGCGGAACGTGCGCGAGCGCGTGAAGACGAAAGGGGCCTGGAAGCCGCTGTCGGTGCTCGTGGTCGACGACGATCCCGACATGCGTCAGGCCCTCGGAACCTACGTGCGCGCGGCAGTCGCGGGGGCCGAGGTCGAGTCCACCGGAGAGGGCCGAGAGGCGCTGCGGGCCGTGCGTCGCCACGTTCCGGACCTGCTGTTGCTCGATCTCGATCTCCCCGACATCAACGGGCTCGAGGTGTGCATGTTGCTGCGCGGGATGGAGCTCGGCGAGGCGTGTACGATTGTCTCCGTCAGCGCTCGCGCCAGCAAGGCCGACGTGGAGCTCCTGCAGATGCTCGGCGTCCAGGCGCTCGAGAAGGGGCCCCAGCTGATGGGAGAGGTCATGAGGCTCGCGAGGGCCAAGCGAAAAGAGGAGTGAGAAACCTCTCGCCCCCTGGCGCGTCCAACGGGGCGTGTCTAACTACCCCCGGAGGAACGCTGCGTCTGAAGAGGTTGCACACACGTCGGCGCGCTGGCACGCCGGCGGACCGGTCGAGGTGAGCGATGGTCGCTGCTTCCGCGTTGCCCGTCGGACTCGTGGTGGTCGCCCTCGCGCTGGCCGGGATCCTCGGGGCGATCGTCCCCACGGGCGTGTACCTGTACGTCGAGCCTCGAGGCCGCCGTCAGTGGGCCGTGCCAGGCGACACGTCCAGAACGCGGCGCGCACCGCTCCTCGTCCGCTTCACGGCCTGGGCAAGCTTCTTCCTCGGCCAGGCCGCGCTGCCCTGGCTGCTCCTTCCGGTCGCGGCCGCCGTGCTCGTCCAGCTGCAGATCAGGCTCGGTGCGGGAGGCCCGACCGCCCTCGGCATCACCGCCCTGCTCGGCATGGCGGCCCTCGCGCAGGCGCTGTTCGCGGCACGCCTCCTGCCGCTCGGCGTTCGCCTGCTCGTCGGCGACGTCGGCGTCGCACCACGGGCGCGGCGGCTGGGCGGCGTGAGCGCGGTGATCCTCGCCGGTGCCCTCGGCGCGGGCGCGGCCATGTACGTTCTACCGGGGCTCGTCCACCCGGTGCTGCGCGCCACTCTCGCGTGGGCGCTCGTGAGGCCCATCGTCGCGTTCGCCTTGGCGTCCCTTGTGCATGCGTTCCTGCTGCATCGCTGCGCTCGCTGGCTCGCGCTGCGGGGGCGGCCGTGAACGTCGGTGGCCTCGCGCCTGCGGTCGTCGCCGCCGCGCTCTTCATCGCGCGCCACGCCCTCGCCGAGGAGCCCGCGCCGCCGACCTTCGGCGACGAGACCGTGGGGACCGGCGTCGTGCCGGGTGAGGTCGTCGTCGATCTCCTCGACGACGCCACCGACGCCGACGTCGCCGATCTCGGTGCACGCTATGGCCTCGCCCTGCGCGACGCCAGTGGCTGGGGGCGCACGCACGATCGGATCGAGATCGCCGAGGTCGACGCCGCGCGCGAGGACGCGCTGCTCCGCGCGCTGTCGGGCGACGGCCGCGTCGAGCACGCCGAGCCCATGGGGCTCTACCGCGCGACCTTCGTCCCGGACGACCCGCTATATGAGAGCCGACAGTGGCACCTCGCGCACGTGGGCGCAGAGCGCGCCTGGAGCTACTCGTGCGGACGGGGAATCACTGTCGCCGTCGTCGATACCGGGATCGCGTGCTTCGACGAGGGGCCGTTCTCTCGCGGGACGGACCTCGCTGGGACACGCTGCCGGGGAGGCTGGAACTTCGTCGATGACGCGCCCTCGGCCGCAGACGACCACGGGCACGGTACCCACGTGGCCGGGACCATCGCCCAGACCACCGACAATGCGATGGGCACAGCCGGGCTGGCGTTCTGCGCGACGCTGATGCCCGTCAAGGTGCTGAGCCGTGGGGGCTTCGGCAGTACGGCCAGCGTTGCTGAGGGGATCCGCTTCGCGGCCGACAACGGAGCGCAGGTCATCAACCTCTCGCTTGGCGGTCCGCTGCGGAGCCGGATCCTCGAGGATGCTGTCGATCACGCGCTCTCGCGGGGCGCCGTCGTCGTCGCCGCGGCCGGCAACAGCGGCCGGAGCGTCGGGTGGCCCGCGGCATATCCCGGCGTTCTCGCGGTGAGCGCCACCGACGACCGGGACCGGATCGCCTGGTTCTCGTCGCGAGGCCCGGAGGTCGGGATTGCTGCGCCTGGCGTGTCGGTCACACAGCAGACCGTCTGCAACGGCGGCAAGGACCGGTGCGAGATCTTCGGGACCTTCAACGGCACGAGCATGGCGTCCCCGCACGTCGCCGGTGCGGTCGCGATGGTCGAGGCGCTCGGCGTGACGGAGCCCAGCGCGGTGCGACGCGTGCTCTCGGTCACGGCCCATCCGCGGGGCGACGCCCACCTCTACGGCGCCGGGGTCCTGGATGCGGGGGCGGCCGCCGGACGCGCCTTCTGGGGGCACGTCCTGCTGCGGGGGCTCGCGCTCGCGGGGCTCATGGCGCTGCTCGCGCGGCGGGTGCGCCGACGCGGCGGGCGCATGAGGCTCGGGGGCGCCGCGTGGCTCGGCGCGCTCGTCACCAGCGTCGGTCTGTTCCCTGTCGCGCCGCTGCTCGGGCTGCGCGCGCCCGGGCGGCTGCACCTGCTCGTCGAGCTCGCGTCGCGCCCCCTGGGGGAGTGGGACCTCCTGCTCGCAGGTCAGGCGTTGCACCGGTGGCTTCTGCTCTCGAGCGCGCTGCCCGCGCTCGGCCTGACCGCGCTCGCGTTCGCGAACCGTCGCGCCCGTCCTATCGTGGGCGGCGTGGCCATGGGCTCGGCCGCGCTGCTCGCGCAGCTCGCGTGGTCGGGCGACGTGGCGTTCGTCTTCGGCCCGTGGCTCGCGCGCATCTGGACCGCCGGCAGCGCGCTTCTGTGCCTGTGGATCGCGCGCATCGCGCTCGATGCGAAAGGGGCCTGAGCGCACAGCCTTCTCTTGCTACACTGAAGCAAGATGTCGCTGAAGATCGATCAGGATCACTCGCGCTTCCGCGCCATCGTCCGCGGCAAGATCCGCCAGAACCTGCGCAAGTACATCTCGCAGGGAGAGCTGGTCGGGCGAAAGGGCAAGGATCTGGTCTCGATCCCCATCCCGCAGATCGACATCCCGCACTTTTCGTTCGGCGACAAGCAGCGCGGCGGTGCGGGCCAGGGCGACGGCGAGCCGGGCGACCCG
>JAJYCT010000096.1 GCA_021778125.1 Myxococcales bacterium | reverse complement strand
GCGTGGCGCCGTCCTCGATCTCGGCCGTGTTGAAGCTCCACGTCTACGCCCCGCCCGAGGTGATCGCCATCGACCTCGAGCCCGACGACCGCGGCCTGCTTCGAGAGCTTGCGAAGGAAGACGACACCTCGGACGAATTGCTCGCCGCCGATCTCCTCGCCAACGCGATGGACCGCCGGGTGGCGCGCCGCGAGGTGAGCCTCGAGGAGTCTCGCCTCGCCCGGGGCGGCCGCCGTTGACGCGAGCCGGAGGAGCGTCCATGAGGAGGCCCACCGCGGACGGGCAAGACCGGAGGCGATAGAGTGATTCAAGCGCAACCGCGTGGAGTACGGTGCCGGCGCCCGCGGCGAGTGGGCGGGCTAGCGAGCGTGCTTCAGGGTCCACCCGCGCCCCATTTTCGCGTAGCCTCGCAGCGCACGCCGTGAGCCAGCAGATACGTGACGCCGAAGTGGTGTTCGAGAAGGTACTGCGCCACGCGAGCAACCTTCTCGATTGTCACGCGAACGTTCGCGCAGGTGCCGGGCGGCGCTGGAAGGAAGTCTCGCTGAACTCCGCGGCTGTCGCGCTCACGGTTGCCGCGTGGCAGGCGTACGTGGACGCGTGCGTCGAGGCGATCTTGAGCACGATCCAACCCGCCGCCGGAACGCCAGAGGAGAAGCATTTCCACCTGGTGAACGCTTCTACACGAACGGTGCTGAAGAACTTCAGCACGCCGAACGCGCAGAAAACGCGCGAACTCTTTCTGAACGTGGGTTTCGACCCACGGCCGCACTGGACATGGACCTGGTACGGGCAGCTTTGGACGGTCCTCGACGCGGAGCAGACGATCAATCAGTGGCTCGACGTTCGGCATGCGGTTGCTCACGGGTTCCCGATCCCCGCGCATCCGATCGTCACTGTTAATGCCGGCGGAGCAACAGTGCGCCTTGCCAACGCTCGTTCATGCGTCTGGTTCTTTCGGAAGCTCGTCGAGGTAACGACGCTAGCAGCGGACCGCCGTTTCCCGTAGCCGCCACGGTGCGGCCAACGGGGCCTCCGTCGTGCCCCTGATGGGATAGCGTAGGCTGCACGACGCCAAAACGCCGGAGCGCGGGGCGAGCTGGCCTTCTCGTGCTGATGTTGGTTTGCCGCGCTCGGCAGGATGCTTGCGAGATGTCCGCGCAGGTCGTTGACCTGCCTGCGTACGGGTGCGGGATGAACCCCAACGGCTATCCGTTCAAGACGCGTCGACAGATCCTGGAGCTCATCGACGCGGAGCCTGCGTTCGCCGCCGAGTGTCTCGCGATGCTGCAGGAGCGCCAAGAGCGCCGTGGTGCCGGTAGCACCGAGAGCATGGGATGGATGGCGAGCCACGCCGCGCGCGCGACCGCGCTCGCCGCCAAGCTGGCGGCGGGCGAGGCGACCGAGAAGGAGCGTGCCGAGGCCGCGAAGCTGGCGGCCCGATACTCCAAGCAGCTCGCCCGCGCTTTCCGCGATCGCGACCTCGCCGCGCGCCCCGAGCTCGTCACCCAGGCGGCCGTGTTCGGCGTCCGTGCGAGCGGCGAGGCACCGTCTGCGTCGCTCGTGGCTCCGTCCGCACGCAGCGCCGAGCCGCGCCCCGCGAAAAGGCGGGGGCGCCCCAAGGGCTCGAAGAACAAGCCGAAGGACTCCGCGATGCCCACGCGCCGGCGACGAGCGTGAGCGGCCGGCACTACCCCCGCGGTGGCGCTGGCGGCGGCGGTGCTGGCGCGCCGGGAAGGGGAGGAGCGCCGCCGAGGGGAGCAGCGCCCGGGGGTTGTCCTGGCGGCAGCAGTTCTGGCCGCACGGCACCGCTGCGAGGGCCCCCGAGACTCGGCGGCGAGATCAGGGGCTCGAAGGAGTCCACGAAGAGGCCTGCGGAGGAGACTCGCCCGGCACCGCCTGGTGCGTACAAAGGGTGGGAACGCGCCCACCTCCAGGAGGTCGGTCCATCTCCTACCCATGCGCGCGACTAGATCGATTTGATGGGCCCTCGAAGCAGGGGTCGTCGATGCCCGTAACCGCGCTCGAGACGGTCCCAACGGCGGAGAGCTCGACTTTCGCGCGCGAAGGCCTCCCAGGGGGATCGCCCCCTCCTGTTCCATCCCGTGAGCTGCCCCCCCCCCCCTGCCGCGCAGAGGCGCGCCAGCCGCGCCGGGACTCAGAGCCCCTTCGGCAGCCGCTGGATAGCCATCTCGATCAGCTCGCGTGCCGCGAGAATCTCGCCTGCGTCATGCTCGCGGCCCTCGCCCTCAGCGCAATCCAGCGCAACGACGAGATCGTCGACGAGCATCCCCATCACGTCGCGCAGGGTTGTGCACTCCAGCAGCGTCACCCATGCCTCGGTCGCCTTGAGGGACTGGTCCATCGTCCCCCGAGGTACGTGCTCTCGAAGAGAATCTGCGGATGCCGCGGCTCATGCGGGCGTCACGCAGGAGCCGGTGCCAGCCTCGCGTGGCCTCGGGCGAGCACTCGGCCGACTGTCGCCGCGACCCATGACCCTCCGCGCTTCGTGGGGTGCTGCTCGGACCGGAGGACCCGTGCAATCTCACGCAGCGAGCGCCCCGCCGTCCGGAGCTCGCGGATGCGCATCACCGCGGCCATCTCGGACGGGTCCTCGACGACGACCCTCCTTCCTTCCCGGTCGACCTCGCCCGTGCGGCGCAGGCCCAGGGGCGCGCCACCGATGAGCACGCCCTCGGCCTTGAGGTGCGCCAGGGCGTCGCGCGTGCGTTCGGCCGTAGCCTCCCTCTCCCACTGCGCGACCGACGTCAGGACGTTGAGGACGAGCCGTCCAGCCGCCGTGCGCGTGTCGATGGAGTCCGACACTGAGAGCAGGGACCAGCGGGAGGCGAAGTAGCGCTCCACGAGGTCGCCGAGGTCGCGCACCGATCGCGTGAGCCGATCCAGCTTGGCAACCAGGATGCCGTCGGCCGCCCCAGCGTCCAGTTGGGCGAGGGCACGCTCGAGACCGACGCGACCCGCGAGCGTCTTGGCGGACAACCCTGCGTCCTCCTCGATGCCTACCAGATCGAGGTCCATCGCCGTGGCGTAGGCACGGAGCTTGGCGCGCTGCGCCGCGAGTGAAACCCCCTCGTCCGCCTGCTCCTTCGACGAGACCCGGACGTACCCGATGACACGTGTGGCCATGCCCCGTGATACGTCCGCGGGCAGGGGATCTGCGTTGCAGAGACGACCGTCTCGTTTACGGGGGCGGTCCGGCGGAGGGGCTCCGCCGGAAGGGGCCCGCCGGCGCAAGAGTGCCGCGAAGCCAGTTGGTGGCCTGCGAACTATGTTGCAAAGCGGCCTAGAATCCAGCCCTCCACCTGCCGCACATTCGCGTCGTCGGGGATACCAGGCTGCAAGATTCCCTCGACGACAGCGAGCATTCCCAGCAGACCAGCAACTGCATCGAAGCGATCCTCGCCGGTGGCGTGGTCACCGAACCCGTCGCGCAGCTGGCGCAGGAGATCTGCGGAGAGCCCAATCTTCGCTTTTGCGGCCCAGGCCACGATCCCCGGCGCGCTCGCGGCACGAGATTCCCTCGAGCGCTTGCCTCGTCCCTTCGCCGTCGCAGGTAGCGGCGCGCCGATCTGCGCGTACGAGATCGCAGGGTAGGTCTCGGCGACAACGGTGCGACCGCTTTCGAGGACTTCATCGAACGCCCCGTCGAACGGCCACAGCCGCAGGACGCCGTCCATGCGGGCCGGCTGGAGAAACTCCCTCCATCCGGTGATCGCCGCTCGGCCGACCTGATTGCCGCCGAGCGTCCAGAACAGGGGGCACGCAGGCCGGCCGACCGCGACGTCGCAGCGGCGGTACAGATCGCGCACAGACTTGAGTCCGAGCCCCTCGACAAGATGCTCGCGTCGAGCGCTGCCAGGACGAGCTGGGTAGAACGGGCGGTGAAGCGCGATCTCGCCCGGGCTGTTAGCAACCTCGAAGAAGGAGGCCCAATCACCTTGGCCGAGCAGCGGGAGGACGTCGGCGAACGACCTCACGCCGACACGCTTCTCGTAGGCAACAGGCAGACCGATGGGGAAGTCGAACCCGATCAGGGTTGATCCGCGACGCGCGTCGATGAGGAGCTCGGCGGGCGTAATCGTCGTGGGGGCGGTCACGAGGTAGCGACCACTGGGCTGAAGGATGGCGCGCGCCGCCCACCGCTTCGTGGAGCCCACGCTCCAATCCGCGTGGATGACACTGAGGGGCCGCGTGCCCACCCGACCGACGCTAGCAGGGCGCGCACGTCGTCATCATCTTCCCGTACTGGGTTGTATGAAGAGGCGCTGGCGTCGCCGCTCCTCCTCTCAGGCCGGCGAGATGCACGTAGTCGTTTCCTACGTCCCGCTTCTTCGCGGCGAGGCGGGCCTCACGATGTCGCCCGAGAGAGCAGCGCAACTGCTCGAGCCCGCCTCGGAGTCCAACGCGGGCCACGTCGAAGCCGTCGTTTGGGCGCGAGACGACTCGGGCACGCCCTGGCCGGTGCTCGTCCTCGAGCGTGCGGCCGAGGTGTTCGAGCACCTCGTCGAATGGAGCGAAGGCTCGCCCGCCACGTGGTTCAAGCTCGCGTGGACCGTGAACGAGGACGAGTACGCGCTGGCGCTCCTGCCGCGCGTGGATAAGTCCGTGGAGCGCTACAAGCTGGCGCGCCGGCTGGCGAGCGGAAAGGACGTGCCGAGCGACGCGACGTTCCAAGTCGTGTTCAAGCCTGTCCTTTTTCATGGCCCGGTGTCGACGCTCTCCCGGGATCTGCTCCCGCGTCCACCATCACGCGTGCGTGTCGGCTTTCTTTCTCGCGCGCAGCGAGCTCCCCGCCGACCTGGCGACGCTTGATCCGGAGAGCGTCCGCTTCTGCGGCCCGATCGACGTCGAGCACGACGAGACCGGCTACCTGGCACGCGCGCTCGTCGAGAGCCCCGTCCCATAGGGGCCCATAGGGGGGATGGGGATATGGGGGACGGGCATGGGGGGGGCCACTGGTTGGGGATGGGCAGGATCCATACCCGGTGGCCGGGTTGCCGATGACCTCTTCTCGGAGACGAAGACCAATGCACAGTCCGTTCGCGGGTCCTCTGCCCCTCGAGATACCTTGATCGATCTGCACGGGGTCAGGCCCGGCGTATAGCTCCTTCATGCTCGCATAGAGAGAGAGCATGGCGATAACCGTGAGACAGGACGCATTGGAGCGCGCACGCACCGATGGATTCCTCGAAGCGCGATTCACCTTCGACGACGATCCTCGGTTGCGGCCAGACCAGGACGCCGTGTCGCCGTGGCAGAACGAATGCGAGGCGAATGGCCGGCACGTCGTGCTCGTCGGCGAGCTGCCGGAGGCCCTCCATTTCGTGATGGTGATCTTTCGCGACTCCCCACCGGACCTCGGCTACGTACTCGCCCAATTCGTCGAAGTTTTTCGCCGCCGACTCGGCTGCGATCCCGCCGTCGACGTCGAAGAAGGGGCCGAGGTGTGGACGAGCCCGAAGACGACGCACTCGACTGCCGTCGCCGTCGCGCGCGATCTCGCTACGATCGATGGTCAGGAACGTGACGAGAACCTGGAGACGGTGTTCCGCATCATGGCGAGCTGAGTCTCGGGCGGGCGCCAAACGCTACCCGTCTCGGGTCCAGCGGCTGCGAACGAGCTCCACGAGGGCGCGGACTGCTCCGTCATGCCGTGAAGCGTCGCAGGTTTCGAACGCCTCCTTGGCCTCCGCGGCGAGTACACGCGCGGTAACCATTGGGAGGGCGTCGGTTGTGAGAGCGATCTCGCAGCTCGACGCGTGCGGGTGCAACGGCGGCGGCAGCATCGTCATCTCGGCTTGGCTTCTGCTCCGCATGCAGCGTCACCATGTGCACCCCGGAGCACAGCAGCCGTCAGGGCCGATGCACGCATGCATGCAGTCTTGGTAGACCACGCGACCCGGCGGGCACTTCGCGCCGCCAGGGAGGCGGACCGGAGGCGGTGGTACTGCCGCCGGTGCCGGGGTCGGGCGAGCGGGAGGCGCTGGTCTTGCCGCGATTGCCGCCGCTGCCTCGGCACTCTTCGGGGCCTTCGACACCATGCCGGACGAGGGCTCGGCCCAGTACACGTAGTGGTCGTCCACCGCGAGGGCCTGGGGCGCACGTAGGCCGTCGACGACGACGGACTCGCTCCCACCCTTCTTCGGCACGCGCACGATTCGTCCAGCAGCTTTCTCCGTCCAGTAGACGTACGCGTCGTCCACCGCGACCTCTTCGAGATCCTTGGCCTCCGCCAGCGACTGCATCATTCGTCTTGCCAGCTCCGGCGTGCCCGTCCCGAGGAAAGGCAAACGTCGCACGTGTCCGCCATCGTCGCCCCAGTACATCGCGTCGCTGTCGTAGGTGAGGCTGTGACAGCCGCCCAGCTGCTCGACGACGATGCTCAGGGCGTGCATCGAAAGGTGGGCGCGACCGAGGGTCGACCCATCCCCGTTGCAGACGAAGACGTACGTATTCCACGGCGCGAGACCCCAAGCGGGGAAGCCCTCGTCCTCGTTGCCGCCCCAGACCGGCTTGCCGCCACCGGTCTTCGCGACCCGGTAGACGCCGCCCCTGGTCATGTGCAGTACGCCGATGAGCACCTCCTTGTCCATGACCACCAGGCTCACGGGCATTCCAGCCCCGGCCGGCAGAGCGAAGAGCGTGGTCGGCGAACCGCCGCCAATGGGTGCGCGACGGACGCCGTTCGACACGGTCCAGTATACGGCCGCTGCGTCCACCCCGACCGCGGTCGGCGAATCCTGCTTCGCGGCGATGACCACCGGCGAGCCGCCGTCCTTCGGCGCGAGCATGACGCTGCCGGCGTTGGGTACCTCCTTGCCAGCGGCGTCCAGGCCGTGGTTCACCCAGTAGATGTTCGCGGCGTCAGCGCGCAGCGCGACGGGCTGGTTCTGCTCGCGTGCCACGACGGTGTGCACCGTCGGAGGCGGAGGTAGCGCGCTCGCCGTCGTGGGCGCGGACGGAGCGGCCGCAACCGCGACCGTAGTCTGCGCGGCGCTCGCCGCGTCCGTCGCGGTGGGCATCTTGTTGTTGCAGGCAGGAGCGAGGAAGCCCGCGAGGGCGAAGGCTAGCGCGCCTACGAGTCCTTGACGTACATCGACGCCGCCTTTGGTCTGCATCGTGCGCCCTCTCACGGTTCCATGTCGAGCAGCACCAGACGGAGCCCACCGGTGCGCGACATCACGGCCTCCGTGGTGCCTTCCACGCTCTTCACGTTCGTGCCGGGGTAGCCGTGTACGAACGTGAACCATTTCTTGCGGGCATCAGGGTCGTTCGCAACGACGACGCTGATGCCGTCGGTCGACGGTGAACCGCCGCGCGGGAATATCGTCCCGGAGGATGGGCTCGCGCGGATGGCGGCTACGCCGGTGAGAATGACGTGCTTGCCCGTCCAGCGTCCGGGGTCGCTGACGAGATCCGCGATGGTCGTATCCGTGAACCACTCGCCGTTCTGGATCTCGCGCACGCTCTTGCAGTCGTCGCTGTCGCCGCCTTGGCAGCCCTTCTGGAACCAGACAAGTGCCTTCGCCAGGTCCTGTGCACCGTCCGTCCGGTCGAACCCGTAGTGCGCTCCCAACGACCTGCACGCGTTGGCGTAGCCGCCGTCACATGTGGTTTGCCAGAGAGAGATGGCCCGCGAAGCGTCGGGAGGAAGACCATCCCCCTTCTCGTATTGCCGCGCGAGGCGACTGCACGACTTGAGGCTCCCGAGGTCGCAGCCCTTCTTGTTCAGCTTGGCGCGCATAACAGGGTCGTCGCCGCCGGTCTCTGCCAACTTGCGCAACCACGCATCTGAGAAGCCGCAAGCCCCCGAGTTCCCGGCGAGACATCTGTCCTCGCAGGTCTTGATGGGTCCCTTGAGGTCACAACCAGCGGGCGGCTCCTCAGCGCCCGGAGTGGGCTGGGCTGCGGCCGTGATCGATGACGAGGCGCTGGTCGACGGAACGACAGGCGACGCCGCCGCCGAGGCACCCGCCTCAGCGCTCGCACCATTCGCCTTGTCCTTGCAAGCGATCGACGAAAGCAATACCGCCGTCAGGAAGACATACGCGCAGCAGCGCGGGATGCGTACAAATGCTCGCCCTACCATCTTGGCCTCCTGCCCCTTCGTTCGTGAAACCAGCCGGGAATGTTCGCGCCGACGCTGAAGACCCGCATCTGCCCGCGGTCGAGCTGGACGAATGGTCGCACGCAGAAGGTCACCAGCATCATGCCGGGCGACAGCATGAAGGCAGCCACGAGAACCATGACGATGGGGATCGCCGCCGCGGCTGCGCCCTGATTCTCCCGCTCCACTTCCGCATCAGTCTTCCTGCGCGCCATCCGGCCTCACCCCGCGGAGCGCACGCTCCGCATTCTTGATGAAACAACACCTTGGCGTTGATTGGCAACACCACCGATGGTGGTGCTCGCAGGCATGTGTACGCGACCCTGCAGCCCGTGAACTTCGGGGAGATGGTCCGGCGGCGGCGAAAGGCGCTCGGCCTCACCCTCGAGAAGCTCGCGGAACGCGCGAACCTGTCCCCAAACTATGTCGGCACGGTGGAGAGCGGCCGCCGTGACCCGTCTTTGTCGACCATCCAGCAGATCGCTAAGGCGCTCGGCGCGGCCCCCGCCGAACTTCTCGGCGGCGTTCGCGACCTCGGTCCCGTCGGCGTCGAGGCGGGACGGCTGGTAGAGGGGCTGCCGCGAGACCTTCAAGAGCCCGTCCTTGGGCTCTTGCGCTCCTTGGCGCGCCGACGTCGGTGACGTCGGCCGCCGATGACGCCAGCCGCCTCGGCGGCGCGGTCGTCGAGCAACCGAAGCACCTCCTTGGCTTCTCGCGGTTCGAGCCGGACGCCGATGAAGACCTCGCCTCGCTCGGCGATGGCTCGCTCGAGCAGGACGGCCGGGTCCTGCGAGGTCTCCAAGTGCGCGATGTTGACCAGCAAGCTGCCGTCGCTCGCCACGGCGATGCCGCTCGCATGGATGCGCACCGGTCGCACAGGACACGGGTACGCGCGAACGGCGAGAGCCTCCAGGAAGGCTACCCGTGAGGTGGAGCCCCGAAAGACAGCTCGAACCGTGCCCGCCACGCTTCGGGCAACCGATCGTAGACCTCGGCCGCGAAGACCGGGTCGCGACGAACACGACGCGCGAGTTCGAGGAACCGCGCCGTGCATCGGCGCAGGCAGCTGGCGCAGACGTCCGTGCGTGGCCCCCAGACACGCCCGTGTCTGCCGCATGCGCAGCAGTGGCCAACGTGTACAACGATCACGTCTCGCACTCGTCGGCGACGATCAGCTCGGGAAGGCTGGTGCGACCGTGCGCCGGGACGATCATGGCCCCCGCGACGACGAAGACATGGTCAACGTCCCACGGCGTGTCAGGCGCGGCGACGACAACGAAGCGCTGGCCGCCGGCCAAGACGAGCCAGGTCGTGAAGTCGATCGCACGCACGGGCACTACCCGGAGCCGAACCCTCCTACCGACAAGGCCCGGCCAACCAGTCGCAAGGACCCGCGGCGCTACCGCGACGGGCGTCGGGCACTCCGGGCCGGCTGGGGTAGCGACCGAGGCCTCGGAGACGCTCGGGACGGGTGTCGCACCCGTGGGAGCGGCGGCGGGAGCGCTCTCGCGGTTCGCCAGTTCCCCGGGCGCACGCCAGCACGACGCCAGGATGAGCACCCAGGAGAGTGCAAGGGTGCGCATCATCATTCGGCCAGCCTCGAGAGCCACGAAGCCATGACCACGCGGCGGGCGCCGTCGCTCTCTTGCTCGATGGCCTCAGCGAGCGTTTGGATCGCGCAGTCGAGCAGACCGCCGAACGCGTCACGACGGACGCGGTGCGCGGCGGCGACTTCGTAAGATGCGAGTAGGCGCCACCCGGCTGCGCTGGGCGCCGCTTGGTGCATCTGCCAGCACCCGCCGAGTGAGCACGCCTCGATCAGGTCGCGCAGCGCGCGGTCGAACATGTCTCGAGCACGAGCGATCGGCGAGTCCAGGCTCACTTTGGCGGCTCTCATGGTGAGAAGGCCCGTCCGCAGGCCGGGCAGGATACCAACCCGCGCTCGCCCTCGACGACGGCGGCCGCCGCAAGGACTCGCTCGTCCTGGCGAAGGTCGAACAGCCAGGGAGGCGGCGGCGGAGCACCGTCCGGATGGAACCGATCCTCCCAGTACCAGCCCACCCAGAAGGCGTACGCGCGCGCACGCTCGTCCTCGCGCGCGTCACGGATGCCAGCGAGCCACGCATCGGGAAGTTGCGGCTGAAAAGTGGGGAGGTGCACGAGCAGTTCGAGTGCCACGCAGAACCCCGGGAGGTGGCGGAGTTCGAGCGCTCGATCCGCAATCTTCCCGAACCACCTCAGAAGCCGCGGATCCTCGTCGACGGCGGCCCACACGCTGCACGCGACGCACCGGAGCACGACCGGGTGGTCCGTCGACCCTATCGCCGCCGCGAGCAGGTCTGCGACGAGTCTCTCGTCGGGCCGCACTGAGCGCGTCAAGAAGTATGCGACTCGCGCGAACGCCTGCCGCTTCGCGCGGTTCCCGTTCCACGGCCCAACCTGTTGAAGTGCGTCACGGAGTAGCTGGCCGCAGACGCGCTCGAGAGACTCCTCACGTTCCACGGCGGTGAGTACGAGAGCGGGCAGTACGTTTCCGAAACGGCCGGAGCGGCGCGGAGGTAGTGGAGATGGCCCGGGAGGGACCTTTGCGAGAGTTTGGCGTGTTTCCCACCCGACGGAGTCTCGAGTCCTTCTCTCCTTCTCGCCCCTCGAAGGACCGACCGAGAGCCTTAGAGCACGTGGACCGGACGTATTCTGATCTTTTCTCCTCTCCCGAGATCCGAGATCGAGAAGGAGGAGAATACGTCCGGTCCACAGACCTCCCGGACCACGGACCACGCGCGTGAGCCCTTCCTCGGTACGGTTCGAGTGGCCCCACAAGGGCGAGCCCGGCGTCGCGACCAAGCGACCCGGGCTCCGGAAGACCAACACACCGAGGTGACGACGGATGGCCCTCCCCGAGACCCTACAGCGGGAACTTGCTGACACTCGTGCAGCCGAGCTTCGGATGACCCGTGAGCTTGAACGGGCGCAGCACGACTACGAAATGTCGCTCGAAGACGACGCGTACCCCGATGAAGCTCGCCACGTTCTCGGACTGATCGACTACGGCTCGCACGACGAGGACGAACAGGAGGAGCAAGAGCCTCAGGAGCTCGCTTGGGTCAAGCAGTCCACACCCTTCCTGCGCGCTCGCTGGCCTCTGGAATGGCCGACGCTCGTGTCCGTGGCCCGGACCGGCGTCTGGACCTACCGCGGCTCCCAGGAAGCCGGGAGAGCCGCGGGGCGGGTCTTCGACAAGATTCATCAGGACTTGCTCGAAAGACTGGGCGCCTGCCCAGCAGGTGACCCCAGCGCCGTGTATCGACTCGCTCCCGACGTGCGCGTGTTCAAGTGGTTCGTGACGCTGCACGCCGGAGCGATCGCGGAGTTCCAAGAGGATGGCCTACCTCCTGACTTCCGTCCGTGGCTGCGCACGAACCTCTTCAAGCGCCCGGAGTTCCAGCACTGGGATCGACTGCGCCTTCGGCTCCTGCGCCAAGGCAACGCGTACAGGGCGGCGCAGAAGGCCTACGACCAGGCTCGTGGGAAGACCCGGGGACGCAAGGAGCAGAAGCGGCTGGCCGAGGCGCGACGGCGTGTGCGGCTGAAGGCCGGCATCTTGCCTCCTTAGCTCGGATTAAGCAGATCTACTAATCAGATCACGGGGATGGTCAGGAGCGAGCAAGTCCTGGTCACCGGTGAACATGCGGACTTCATCAAGGTGCTCGACGTCGGACCCGCATGCGTGCCCGACCCTTGCGCAGGGTGCGTTCGCTGCTCGGAAGGTCGAGGGGCTTCTCTGACAGAACCTGGCCCCGGGTCTTGGTGCCGGCGACCACCTCGGCCAGCCCCGCCTCGACGGCTCGCCCTTGAGCCAGGAGTTCCCGAGACGCGTCCTGCATCTCGCGGATGACCTCCTCGGCGAGACCTTCGTCGCGCTTCAACCGGCCGATCTCGCTGGGCAGAGCCTCGATCAGCGCCGCGGTCGCGAGCACCTCGGCCTCCTCGGGCGACAGAGCCGGCCCCCGGTAAGCGCGGGGATTCTTGATCCCGCCCTCGATCGCGGCGGCGAGCTCCGCGTCCGTCGAGCCTCCGGGTTCACGAAGACGTTCAGTTTCGGGCGGCCGGCCGCGCTTCTTCATTCTATCCGCCAGCTTAGCCGACAAACGGCAAGTAACCAGGGTCGCTGCCCAGGGCGGTCATCCTCTCGCTGTCGGTGGCATGGAGCTGCCGAAGGAGAAGAGGCACATGTCGAAAGAGAATCGTTCAACCCTGCTGACGGCGGCGGCCCTCGCCGTGCCGTCCACGATCATGACCCGGGGAGATACGACCCGGAACATCCTCGCCGTGCCGGTGCGAAAGCCTGGCCGCGGCGAGTTCGTCCAGTGCCACGCGGAGTGGCGCTCCCCTCCCATCGCCTGCATCAAGGAGCGCAACCCCGTCGAGGAAGTCTTCGCGGTCGATCCGAAGATCGTGAACCACGTGAAGGATGAGGTCACGTTCCACATCATGGTGCCGATGATTTCGACCGCGGGCGCCGTCTTCATCTGGCCGATTCGCGTGTCCGAGCGGGCCAACGACACGTGGTCTCGCTCGGCAATGGACGCCGCAGACGATGCACGCGGGCAGTGGCGCCGCATCTACGCCGCGGACCGCTGCTACGAGACGGTCAAGCCGGTGTCGGACTCGCTGACCGACCCGGCGTGGCCGGCGAGCCTCAGCTGGGACGAGATGTTCGACCTCGCCTTCCGCGAGCACTACATCGATAGCGTCGACCATCCCGTACTGCGGCGCCTCCGCGGTGACTTCTAGCCTTCGCTTCCTTCTGATGCTCGGGGCGCTCGCCGCAGCCATCTGGTGTCTCGACTTCGAGTTCACCCAGGGGCCAGGCGAGCGCCCCGTGCCCATTTGCATGGTTGCACATGAAGTGCGCACCGGCTGCACCATGCGCATGTGGCTCCAGCCTCCGCCTCCGTGCCCCTTCGATCCATATGAGGATGCCGTCTTCGTCGCCTACATGGCGGCGGCCGAGGCTTCCTGCTTCCTGGCCATGGGCTGGCCCGTGCCGCCGCGCTGGCTCGACCTGCTCGTCGAGTTCCGTGTGGCCACCAACGGCATCGTCCCGCCGGGAAAGAGAGGCCTGCTCAACGCGCTCGCCTATTTCGGTCTGAGTGGCATCAGCCTCGACGAGAAGGACCAGGGTCGAGAGCTTGCGATGCGAGGAGCGCCCTTCGCCGAGTGGGAAGCGGTAGCCCTCTTCGCGTACAACGAGTCCGATGTAACAGCGCTGCGCCTGCTGCTTCTTGCGATGCTGCCGTCGATCGACTGGGAGCGCGCCGTCGAACTGCGAGGCCGCTACATGGTGGCCACCGCCAGGATGCAGCACCTGGGCATTCCCATCGACGTCGAACGACTCCACATCCTGAAGAAGCGCTGGCCCGAGATTCAACGCAACCTGATGCTGCTGGCCAGCTACCGCTACGCGGTCAACGGCAGGGGCGCCTACAACCACGGCTCCTTCGACGCCCGGGTGTTCGAGGCTTACCTGCTCCGTCGGGGGATTCGGTGGCCGCGCCACGCGGGGAGTGGTCGACTGAAGCTCGACGACGACACCTTCAAGATGCTTACGGATGCGCATCCGGAGCTGCGTCGGCTGCGCGATACCCGCACGGCGCTCTCCCAGTGGAGGATGACTGACTTGCCCGTCGGAGCGGACGGCCGCAACCGTACGGCTCTTTGGGCGTTCTCGTCCCGCACGGGCAGGACGCAGCCTTCGACCTCGGAGTTCATCTTCGGGCCGGCCGTGTGGCTCCGAGGCCTCATCAAGCCAGACCCAGGGATGGCCGTGGCGTACGTCGACCTCAAGGCGGCGGAGTGGGGCATCGCGGCCGCTCTCTCGGGTGATGCTCGGATGCAGAGCGCCTACCGCAGCGGTGACCCGTACCTGAGGTTCGCGGAGCTGGCGCGCGAGACGCTCATCGAGGCTCGTCGCAAGCGGCCGGCGTACAAGATCGCGGGTCTCGGAGTCCTCTACGGCATGGGCCCCGACGCCTTGGCTGCCGGCATCAACGACACGGTCGCTCAGGCCAGGTGGCTCATGGGCAAGCATCGCAGCCTGTTCCCGCAGTTCTGGAAGTGGTCGGACGCGGCGTCCACGGTGGCCAGCCTCTACGGGCATCTTGAAACCTCTTGGGGCTGGGCTCTGCAGCTGCCCGGAGATTCGGGCGAGGGCGTGAATCAGCATCTGACCGCGGCGAAGTGGGACAGGACGTCGCGAAACTTCTTGGTGCAAGCCACCGGCGCGGACCTACTGCGCGTGATCATCATGGAGCTGCAGGACCGGGGTGTGTCCGTCATTGCGCCGGTGCACGACGCGGTACTCATCGAGGCGACGATCGACACAATCGACCAAGCCGTCGAGACCACCGAGCTCGTCATGGCGGAGGTGAGCGAGGCGATGCTCGGCATCGCCCTGATCGCCGAGGTCGACCAGGTAGTTCGATACCCCGCCCGCTTCATGGACGAGAAGCGAGGTCGCGAAACGTGGAACACCGTCTGGAAGATGCTGGGAGTTGAGCCGTGATCACACCTGCCATGTGCGCCGCCCCCATGAAGCTCGTCGGTCCCGAGGTCACGACCAAGGGCCGCCAAGATGGCACGTTCCTCCGTGGCCCCATTCCTTGGGACGCCTGGTGGGTCAAGGCCCTGCCCTTGCCCGGGAAGGCTCTCGCCGTGGCCTCGGTCATCTGGTGGCGCGCCGGCATGAACGACTACCAGCCGGTGAGGATCAACATGTCGAGGCTCGGCATCCAGCGCAGCGCGGCCATGCGCGGCCTGCGAGCCCTAGAAGATGCGGGTCTTGTTCAGGTGCGGCGTCACCGCGGACGCAAGCCCGTGATCACCCTGCCGCCCGACATCGTGGCCCGGGCGAAGCGGTGAAGACTCCGCGAACCGCCATGCCTGGCGACCGGGTGACCCCACCCGTCGCGCGGCGATTCCTGACCTCGGCGGAGGCCGCGGCGTTCCTCGGGTACCGGACGGTCAGCGCCGTCCGCAAGGCCGTCGCGCGTGGGGCACTGGTGCCCGCTGGGAGACGAGGCCGCACGCTCACGTTCTCGGTCGAGGAGCTCGAGAGGTTCATGACGGGCGCGTCGCCCGTGGAGGTGTCCGGTGGGTGGCTTGGCGTGGAAATGGAGCGAGCGGCACCACTGCTTCGTGCGCCCGAGTCCGGTCGCCGGGATCTTCGAGCGCCAGACGCGCCAAGGGGTGTCCGCCGGCCACGTGGTGAGGACACGGGTGGTCGATCCGACAATCGGCAAGCCGAAGGAGATCAAGAAGATCTTACCGATGGCGACCCTCGGCGAGGCGACGCAGTGGCTCGAGGTGGAGGCTGCTCGGATTCGGCGCGGCGTGCCGCAGGGCGCCGCTGTAACGAGGACGCGCTTCGCCGAATTCGCAGCGTGGCTCTTCGAGCACAAGGTCAAGGTCGGTGACATCAAGAGCGCCGCCGGACGCAACCGGTGGGCGCACGTCCTGAAGCACCTCATCGATGGCGTCGCCGGCGAGTCGGGCCTGCGCGCGCGCGGCTTCGGGGAGATGTACCTCGACCGGATCACGACCGCGCATGTCGAGGAGTGGAAGGAGCAGGTCGCGGCGCTCATCACCGCGGGCGACTACGCGCCCCCGACCGCCAACGGCTGGCTCGGGATCTTCCGGGTTCTCATGAAGGCGGCCCGGCGGCGCCACGCCCTGCCGACACTGGCGACCGAGGGGGTGACTTGCTTCGACGAGAGCGAGCACACGACGTACACGGAGGAGGAGCCGAACTCGCTCCTACCGTGCGAGGTCGGTCCGTTTCTCCGTAACCCATCGGTGACTGACGGCCTTCGCGCGGCCAGGCACTTCGCGTACGCGCGTATGCGGAGGTCGCGATGGACAGGCAGCGGACCGCGGACGGGCGGCGACGGTGGCGGCAGTGGAGCGAGC
>JAJYCT010000510.1 GCA_021778125.1 Myxococcales bacterium | reverse complement strand
CAGCGCCGCGTCCGCCTCGAGGTCGACGCCCGGCGGCACCGAGAGCGGATGCCGGACCGGGGGGGGGGCCGCAGGCGCGAGCGCGATCGGGGCCGGCGCGTGGGGCGCGGGCGGTGGGGTCGGGGCGAGCTCGGCGCCGTGGCCCTGGACGAGCGTGCGCGGATCGAGCGCGAGCTCGAGGGGCGCGTCGTCGGCGGGCGCCTTCCTCTTCGGCGCCGGGGGCCTTGCCGGGGCGCGCGGGCGCGCGTCCAGCTCGAGATCGGGCGCCGCCATCGCGCCGCACCGGGGGCACGCCTGGCCCGGCCCGACGCCCTCGGCGCCGCAGGTCCCGCAAGAAGACATGGGCCGATGATACTCCAACGGTCGCGCGTGCTATCTCCGACCCGATGCCCGCGAGCTCCAAGCGCCTCGAGTTCCTGCAGAAGACGACGGCCTCCGGCAGCGACGATCCGTTCGTGTGGTACGGCCTCGCGATGGAGTACCGGTCGCTCGAGCGGCGCGACGAGGCGCTCGCCACGTTCGAGGCCCTGCGCGCGCGCACGCCCGGGTACGTGCCGATGTACCTGATGGCCGGGCAGCTGCTCGAGGCGATGGGGCGCGCGGCCGACGCGCGGGCGTGGCTGACGGCGGGCATCGAGGCGGCGCGCCGCAAGGGCGACGCGCACGCCGCGTCCGAGCTCGAGTCGGCGCTCGCCGGGATCGCGTAGCGCCTACTTCCCGCCGCGGAGCTTCGCGAGCCGCTCGCGGATGCGCGTCTCCTCGCCGCGGTCGACCGGCTCGTAGAGGCGCGCTCCCACGAGCTCGTCGGGCAGGTAGGTCTCGCCCGCGACGACGCCGCCCTCGTGGTCGTGCGCATCCTTGTAGCCCTCGCCGTAGCCCTCGTCCTTCATCAGCTTCGTCGGCGCGTTGCGCAGCTTCAGCGGCACCGGCAGCGCGCCGCGCGCCTCGATGAGCTCCCTGGCGCGCTTCCACGCCAGCGTGGCCGCGTTCGACTTGGGCGCGCTCGCCAGGTACGTGCACGCTTGCGCGAGCGCGTAGAGGCCCTCGGGCATGCCCACGCGCCGCAGCGTCGCGTCGGTGGCGCTCGCGACCAGCAGCGCGCGCGCGTCCGCGTTGCCCACGTCCTCGCTCGCGAAGATCAGCATGCGCCGCGCGACGAAGAGCGGATCGTCGCCCGCCTCGAGCATGCGCATCATCCAGTACACCGCGGCGTCCGGATCGCTGCCGCGCATCGACTTGATGAACGCGCTGACGACGTTGTAGTGCTCCTCGCCGCTCTTGTCGTAGAGCAGCGTGCGGTGGCTCTCGGCGGCGGCCACGGCCTGGAGCGTGATGCCGCCGCCGCCCGTCGCCTCGAGGTGATCGGCGACGAGATCGAGGGTCGACAGGGCGCGCCGCGCGTCGCCGCGGGCCGCTTCGGCGATCGCCGCCAGCGCGTCGTCGTTGGCCGCGAGGCCCCGGCTCCCCAGGCCGTGCTCGGCGTCGGCGAGCGCCCGCCGCAGTAGCGTCACCAGGTCCTCGGTCGCCAGCGCCTCGAGGCGGAACACCTTGCACCGCGACAGCAGCGCCGCGTTGATCGCGAAGCTCGGGTTCTCGGTCGTCGCGCCGACCAGCACGATCGTGCCGTCCTCCACGTGCGGCAGGAACGCGTCCTGCTGCGCCTTGTTGAAGCGGTGGATCTCGTCGACGAACACGATCGTGCGCTCCCCGTGGTAGGCGAGCCGCTCGCGCGCGGCGGCGACGATCTCGCGCAGCTCGCCCACGCTCCCGAGTACGGCGCTGAACGGCACGAAGAACGACTCCGTTGCCGCCGACACGACGTGCGCGAGCGTCGTCTTGCCGCTGCCGGGCGGGCCCCAGAGGATCATCGAGCGCACGCGGTCGCCCTCGATGGCCTGGGTGAGCAGCGACCCGGGGGCGAGCAGGCGCCTGTGGCCGACGACGCCCGCGAGCGAGGCCGGCCGCATGCGGTCGGCGAGGGGGGCGCCGCCGGCCGCGCGCTTCTGCGCCGCGGCCCCGAACAGGGTCGCGCTCGGGTCGGTCGTGGGCCGCCGGGGGCGCGTCATCGTGGGCCAGAACGTAGCGCGAATCGCAGGCTCGACTATCGTCGCCCCCGTGCCCCGGGGACTCTTCATCGCGCCGCTCGGCGCGGCGCTGCTCGCGTGCGCCGCCGAGGTGGTCCGCGCGGCGCCTTTCCCGCGCCCGCCGGCCGGCCAGGGGCGCGTGGTCGTGCCGGTCGTGTTCAACCCGCGCGCCGGGACGCGCTGAGCGGGCCCGACGCCCTCACGCCCACTGCATGCGCATCACGACCGACGCGGGACGCGCCGGGCGCCTCTCGCTCCCGAACGCCCGCACGCAGAACAGGCCCGTCAGCGCGGTGCACAGGCCGCGCAGGCCGTTGCGGAAGTGGGGCGACGCGAGCAGCGGGCACTGCACGAGGGTCACGTGCGCGTCCTTCGGCCCAACGCGCGTCACCGAGATGCCGCCGCCATCGAGCCCCCGGTCCCAGAAGCGCTGGAACATCGGGAACACCTGCCAAGGCGTGACGCCCGCGCCGCGGGCCATGCGCGTGACCGTGCCGAGCAGCGTGTCGCGCGTGCCGTCGAACGTGCTGCGCCCGCACTGCACCTGCTGGTCGACCGACAGGCCGAGCGCGTCGCACGCGGCGTAGTGCGCGCTCGCCGCCTCGAGCGAGATCCACGTGCCGGCCACCGCCTCGAGCACCTCGCCCCGGTGCGCGGGCGCGAGCGCGCGGGTGTAGTCGTCGAAGAGCTCGCGGCTGCGCACCGTGGCGATCGACGCGAGGATGACCGTGCTGCGCAGGTGGCGCAGGGGGCGGATCGTCGCCGGGAAGGGCAGGACGATCTCCTCCTCGGCGGGGCTCACTTCTTCGAGACAAGCAGCGGCGCCGCGGGCAGGTCAAGGCGGATCGCGCGAGCTCGAGCCCACCGCGGCCCGCAGCGCCGCGTCCATCGCCTCGAGCGGCGCGGGCTTGCCCGTGTACAGCTCGAACTGGCGCGCCGCCTGGTGCAGCAGCATCCGCCCGCCGTGCACCCCGCGCGCGCCCCCCGCGCGCGCGCCGCGCAGCAGCGCCGTCTCGAGCGGCTTGTAGACCGCGTCGAGCACCACGTGGTCGGGCCCGAGCGTCGACGGATCCAGGGGCGGCGACGGGTCGGCGTCGGCCATGCCGCGCGTGGTCGCGTTGACGACGACGTCGGCGTGCGCGGCGCGCGCCGCGGCCTGGGCGAGCGCGCAGCTCTCGCCCCCGACATCCGCGGCCAGCCGCGCGCCCCGCGCCACGTCGCGGTTGGCGATCGTCAGCGTCGCGCCGCG
>JAJYCT010000509.1 GCA_021778125.1 Myxococcales bacterium | reverse complement strand
GACATCAGGGGCTCCGCGACCATCGACCGGATCGTGAAGCCCTGGCCCACGGCGGGGAGGAAGCGCGCGTCGCTGCGCGCGTCGCGCACGTGCGCCGACTCGGCGTGCTCCATCACCCAGCCGGCGAGCAAGTAGTGTGTCCAAGAGGGCCGCGAGCATCAAGGGGCGAGGCGCCAATCCCCGTTCGGGGCGTTCCATCCCTACTGGAACGTGGTCCACTTGGCTTCGTCGACACCTACGAGCCGCTCCGGTTCGACCTGTACCGCTACTGCCGCCACCTCACGCGCAGCCCGTGGGACGCCGAGGATCTGGCGCAGGACGCGATGGCGCGCGGCGCCAGCCTTCGCGGGTCAACGCGCCGAGGGGAAACGCCGCCGAGGACGTGCTGCCAGCCGGGTCGCCGTCGAGCGCCCGCAAGACGGGCTCTGGCGATACTCCACGACGCGCGGAACCCCACGGGCGCCGTGTGGCACCATACCCCCGTGACCGACTCCTCCCCTGCCGTCCGGGTCCCCCGGCTCGCCCTCGCCCGGCTGCGGTTGCGCGAGCCGCGCGTCGCGGCGCACCTGGACCTCACGAGCGAGTCGGACACGGAGCTCTTCGGCGCGACCAGGGGGCGCGACGGGCGCGCGGCGACCTCCCCGGACCCGCGAAGCCGACGCGCCATGCATCGCCTCGTCGTCGGCGCGCTGGGCGCGGGGGCTTTCGCCGTCGTTCTCCCGACGGTGCTCGCGGCATGCGGGAGCCGTACAGGCCTGAACGCCGGAGGACCGCTCGACGCGAGCTCGCGCGACGCTGTCGTGCTCGACGCGCCGCCGGGCCTCGACGTGACACCCGTCGCCTGCCCCGGCTCGGTCCCCTCCACGCCCGCCGGGCAGGTGCTCTGGCAGACGCCGCTGGTGTCCGACCGCTACCTCACCGGCCCCCTCGCCGCCGATCCGCAGGGCAACACGTACTTCGTCGACGACGGCGCCCTCCGGGGCGGGCGCGTCGACGGCGGCTCGCGCGTCCTCTCGCTCGACGACTGCGGGCACGTGCGCTGGAACCAGCCCTGGGACCACTTCTACAACGACAGCGTCGGCACGCACGTGCTCCTCAGCCGATCGCGCCTCGTCGCCTCCAACGGCGACGTGACGGCGTTCGACCTGACGTCGGGCGACGTCCTCTGGCGGGCCGACATGGTGGCGTTCGGGAGCCAGACCGGGATCGGCGACCTCTCGCAGCGCGACTCGCTCGGCGCGATGGCGGCCGCCGCCGACGGGACCATCTTCCTGCTCGCCAACACGCGGATCGGGAGCTTCGTCCTCACGATCGACGCGAGCGGCACGCCGTCCCTGCTCGCCCAGATCCCGCAGGCGATGCCGGACGCGGGCGGCATGGCGACCGACGTCATCGTCGACGCGCTCGGCGATTTGCGCGTGCCGATCACCTTCACGAACGTGAACCCCGGGCCTGGCGCCATCGTGCACCTGTCGCGCAGCGGGCAGGTCGTCGACGCGCAGAACCTGAGCACCGTCATGTACCAGGACCACCTCATGAGCGCGCCGGCCTACCTCGTCAGCGAGGACACGGGCTCGGTGCTCGGCCTCGCGGGCGGGAGCCTCGGCACGCTGGGCACACGGTTCGCCGAGCCGCTCGTGCTCGACGGCCAGGGCGCGCTCTACGCCATCAGCGACTCGTCGAGCGCCGGCGAGGCCGTGAGCGCCTGGGCGCCCGACCGCTCGCCGCGCTGGACCACGAACCTGCTCGGTAACGGATTCTTCGAGTTCACGGGTGGCCCGCTGCTGGGAGACGGCGCCAACGTGTGGCTGCTGCGGCAGGTCCTGCAGCCGTCGAACGCGACGACGACCCTGGTGGCCGCGTTCGACCGCGCGACGGGCGCGCAGCAGGGGTGGTCGTTCGCGGACGAGTCGCCGGGCTTCGCGCTGATCGTGCCGCCGGGTGAGCTCGTGTTCGTCCTCGGCCAGCGCGCCGTCGCCCTCTCGACGGGCGGCGAGGGCCCGGGCACCTCCGCGTGGCCGACCTTCCGCGGCGGCAACGACCAGCGCGGCGCGGCGGCGGGGCAGTAGCCGCTGACGGGTAGTCCGTCACGTCGCGGGCCAGAGCCCTTTGCCGAAGCGAGTAGTGTGTCCAAGGGGCCGCGAGCATCAAGGATCAAGGGGCGAGGCGCCACGTCCCCGTTAGCGGCTCGAGGCTCCGCCCAGCTTGTCGTCCTTGCGCTTGACGCAAATGCGCGCGAACTCGGTCGCGTCGTCGTCGAAGACGATGGACGGCCCCTTGATGAGCGGAATTTTGTTGAAGATCTCTTTCCCATCGGCGTCCCGCCGTACGATGCTCAACATGCCTGCCAAGGCATCTGCTTTCCTGTTGGTGACAGCTCTCTGGGCGACCGGTTGTCACGATGCGCCGCACGGCGCCAGTCAGGGCGCGGCGCCGAGGAGCGAAGGGGGAGCATCTCCGTTTCGGCAGCCACCCGGGCCTGACCCGAGCGCAGTATGTGCGGCGGCCCTCGCTGCAGGCAGCGACCCGTGGACCCGCTTCGAGAACGTCGTTCCGGTCTACCTTGGTGGCTGGCTGTACCTGCTGCACGGCGATGACGCGGCTGCGAAGCGCGCGCTCGAACCGTTCGGCCTTCGTGGAGTCGTCGTCGTCGACTGCCCCGCGAGCCTCCTGGTGGCGTGGCTTCCCGGGGTCGATGATGCGCCGGACGGAAGGCTCAAGGCTGCTTTCGTCAAGGCGTTCGAGGCGCAGGGGGTACAGCGGCAGGACCGGGTCGTGTTCTCTCCGTCGGACGGCGACGAGCGGAGGCGGCGACGATGCGTCGATCCCATAACGTGCTGCGAGGTGCTCGAACTGCACTGTCGCTATCGGGCGACGACGGACGCCCAGATGCGAGCGTGCGTCAGCCAGGGAAAGAGTCAGGCGCAGACGACTGTCGACCTCGCAGTGGACTGCCAGTGACACCATGCCCGATCTCTTAAGCACCGATCGCTCCGAGTGTGAGGGCGATTCGTTTTCTGGAGCGTGAAGGATGACGTTCGCGCGCGAGGTCGACGAGGGCTGCACCGACGGCGGTCACGACGGCCGTCCACGCGGCCACGCTCAGCGAGGCGAGGGCGTTGACGAGGTCGCGTGCGTACGCGCGCACGACGTGCAGGGTCGCGAGCGGCCGCAGTTGTTCGAGGGGGACTTCGTTTGCGAGGGCGGCCTGAATCCTGACCGAGCGCACGAGGGCGTGGGCGAGCATCGCGCCGTAGGTGAGAGCCTTGATCGCGTTCGGGTCCGCGGTGGCAGCCGGTACGTCTGGATGATCTGCCGAGCCGACAGCAGGCTGCGCGGCAC
>JAJYCT010000508.1 GCA_021778125.1 Myxococcales bacterium | reverse complement strand
GGCGCCCGCGGGGGCGGCGCACGCCACCGACCGGGCGCTGGGGGCGGCGGTCCGCGCCGCGCGCGAGCGCCCGGGCTTCGGCGCGTTCAACTTCCTCCTGTCCGACGGCGCGACGCTCTACGCCCACCGCTTCGGCCGGACCATGCACCTGCTCGAGCGCGGTCCTCACGACGAGGTGCGCGCGCGGCGCCGGAGCCGCGACGGCACCGTCGTCGAGACGCCCTGGTCGCAGCGCCGCACGGCGGTGTTCGTGGCCTCCGAACGGATCACCGACGAGCCGTGGCAGGCGATCGAGGACGGGATGCTCCTGCGGATCGATCGCCGGCCGCTGCCGCGGTGGCGGCTCGTCGCTCACTGAGGCGAGGGCTGCGCGCAGAAGCCGTCGATGCACTGGATGCCGGTCGACGCCCCGCAGCAGGCGCTCGACGTCGTGCACTTGTTGCCGAGCGCCGAGCAGCCCGGGGGCTGCGTTCCACAGACGAAGCCGCCGTCGGCGTCCACGCAGGTGCCGCTGCAGCACTGGTCGCCGGTGACGCACGACGAGCCGTTCTTCTCGCAGGGGTCGACGACCCAGTAGCCGCGCGAGTTGCCGGCGAGCAGCTCCTGCGCGGGCAGGTAGAACGCCGGGTGGCTCGGGTCGGTCCCCGGCTTGGCGTTGAGATCGATCGCCGCGACCCAGAGCTTCTTGGTCGTCGCCGACTGGCTCGGGTCGTAGCTGCGCGGGTCGCTGAGGAACGGGTCCTGGGTCGCCACGTTGCCGTAGAGGCGCCGGCTGGTGAACACGACCCACGCGTACCCGCCCGACGCGACGGGGTTGACGGTGGGCTCGTACTGCAGCGTCGTGTCCTGCGTGTGGTTGGTCCCGCTCGTGGGCAGGTACGTGCCGCCGTTGAGCGTCGTGAGCGCCGCGGCGGTGTGCGTCTTGAGGTCGACCCACCACAGCTCGCCGCGCGAGCCGTTGCGCGTGGCGCCGTACTCGCCGTCGTTGGCCACCTCGTGCTCGAAGACGACCGCGTCGTTGGTCGGCAGGAACGCCGGGAACAGATCGCGCGTGCCCGAGCCCGGGGTGTGCAGGACCTGGAAGTTGGAGAAGGTGGTCGAGCCCGAGGCGTAGTCGATGGCCGCGAGCGAGGCCCCGTCCGCCGCCGAGCCGCCCACCGTGCCGCCGTAGAAGTTGAACGCGACGTGGGTGCCGTCCGGCGAGAAGACGGGCGTTCCGGCCGCGAGGCCCGAGGGCAGGCCCGTCGCCGCGACGGCCGTCCCCGCGGGGATCGAGAACAGGCCGCTGGTCCCGGGAGGGGTGATCCCGGGCAGCGGGCCGGCGTTGCTGAAGAGGAACGTGCCGTCGGGCGAGACGGCCGGGAAGGCGAACGTCCCGGTGGCGCTCGCGGGCATCGGCGTCTCGGCGTTGCCGCCGGTGAGCGCGTAGGCGCTCGAGGCGTTGTAGTCGTCGCCGTGCTGCGTGACGAGCGTCGCGCCCTGCGCGGCGACCGAGTGGCACACGCGGCACTGCGCGCTGCCCCCGCTGCTGCCGGCCACGAGCTCCGGGCTCGTCGCGCCGTGCTTGATGGCGAGCGTCGCGCCGCCGAACTGCGCGCCCACCGACGTGCAGCAGAAGTTCTGCGCGAGCGCCGTGCCGTACGAGTTGTAGTAGACGGTGCCCGTCAGCACGCCCTGCGCGACCTTCCACGTCTCGGTGAGCGGGCCGTAGGCGACGCCCCCGGCCGAGAACGTGAGCGACACGGTCACCGGGTCGCCCTGGTTCGAGTAGAGGATCGTGTCCCACGCCGTGCGCAGGATGGGGATGTTCACGAACGGCTGCCCGGCGACCGGCGCGCTGAAGAACCCCTTGTAGTCGATGCTCTTGTCGGTGATGTGGATGTAGACCGCGTCGTAGTTGCGCGGCGCGCTCCACTGCAGGAGCGGCGGCAGCACGCCCTGCGGCCACACGGTCTGGTCGTAGGGGTAGAGCCACGCGAGCCCCGGATCGGCCGTGGGCGTCCCCTGCAGCACGCCCTGCGTCGAGCCGCCCACCGCGCCCCCGGGCGGCGAGCCGCCGACGCCGCCGTTGCCGCCCGTGCCGCCGCCCGCGTCGTAGCCGGCGGGCGCGCCGTTGTCGCCGACCTGCACGAGGACCGTCACGCTCGTCGAGACCTTCTGCCCGCCGTAGCTCGCCGTCACGTTCGCCGTCCCGCCGAGCAGACCCGTCGGCGTCAGCAGGCCGGTGGCCGCGTTGACCGAGCCGATCTGCCCGAGGTCGATCGCGAACGACGCCGGCACGGGGGTGCCGCCCGCCTTGGCCGTGTACTGCACCGTGGGCGCGTGCTGCCCGTAGGCGACGGTGATCACCTTGTTCTGGGGCGCGATCGACAGCGGCCCGCTCGCGTCGGAGCGGCCGCCGTCGCCCAGCAGGTTGCCTCCGTCGCCGCCCCCCGACGAGGATCCGGCGCCGTCGCCGACGGAGGCGTCGGAGCCCGGCACGAAGCCGTTGCCGCCGCTGGTGCTGCTGCCGCACGCCGCGGCGAGGGCCGCGACGAGGAGCGCGAGGAGAAGTAGCAGGCCCAGGCGAGGCAAGCGGCGCGGGGAAGTCATGGCTGGGGTTCAGTTAACCACGCGCCGGGCCCGCGCGCCGCCACGTCGCGGCTCGCCTGGCGGGAGGGCGCTTCCCCCCCCACGTGCCCGCGTGTCCACGGCCGCGGTGCGCGCACCGCGGCCGAGGTGTTACGATGAGCCCCGTGTCGAGTGGGCATGCCTCGCCGCTGACGCCGGGCTACCGGCTGGATCGGTACGAGCTGCTCGGTCCCCTGGCCGAGGGGGGGATGGCGCAGGTGTGGATCGCGCGGCAGCGCGGCAAGCACGGCTTCGAGAAGCTCGTCGCCATCAAGACGATCCTGCCGCAGTTCGCCTCCGACGACCGCTTCCGCCAGATGTTCCTCGACGAGGCGCGGATCGCCTCGCGCATCGAGCACTTCAACGTGGCGCGCATCCTCGACCTCGGCGAGGAGCACGACATCCTCTACCTCGTGATGGAGTACGTCGACGGCGACTCGCTCTCCAAGCTGCGCCGGACGTGCGCCAAGGCGGGCGTGCTCATCCCGCCCCCCCTCGCCGTGCGGATGCTGGCGGACGCGTGCTCGGGCCTGCACGAGGCGCACGAGCTCCGCGACGACGCGGGCAAGCTCCTCGAGATCGTCCACCGCGACATCAGCCCGCACAACGTGCTGGTGAACACCAAGGGCGTCGCCAAGGTCATCGACTTCGGGATCGCCAAGGCGCGCGACCGCCTGGCCGGCGAGACCAACGCCGGGGTGCTCAAAGGCAAGGTGCAGTACATGGCGCAGAT
>JAJYCT010000507.1 GCA_021778125.1 Myxococcales bacterium | reverse complement strand
CGCGGTCGCGGAGGACCTGCGCGGTCGGCCCGTCGTCGCGCTGCACCGGACGCCCGTCCTGGGGGCGCCGGAGGAAGGGCTCGCCGCGTTCGAGGCCGCCACCTCGCCCCTGGACGTCGCGTCGCGCGATCACGAGGACCTCACGCGCGCCGTGAAGGCGGCGCGCGCGGCCAAGGGCAAGAACGCGACGCTGGCGCCGCTGGTACGCCGCGTCGCGTTCTGGCGCGAGCACGGCCTGCGCGTGTTCGTGACCGCCCGCGCGACGACGCAGGCCGAGCGCCTCGTCACGCTGCTGCGGCACCAGGGCGTGGCGTGCCGGGCCCGCCTCGCCGCCTTCGATCCCGCCTGGCTCCACGAGCCCGCCGACGAGGTGCAGATCGTGGTCGGGCTCCTCACGCGCGGCGTCGTGCTTCCGGCCGACGGCCTGGTGCTGGTCACCGAGGAAGAGATCTTCGGGGCCCGCGCGCACCGGCGTCGCGACAGGTCACGCGGCGAGGGCGCCGTGCGCCCGTTCCTCGAGGACCTGCGCAGCCTCGCCCCTGGCGACTTCGTGGTCCACGTCGAGCACGGCATCGGACGCTACCAGGGGCTCGTGCACAAGGCCGTGGGCGCCCTCACGGTCGACCTCATCGCCATCGAGTACGGCGGTGGCGACAAGCTGTACCTGCCCGTCTGGCGCCTCAACCAGCTCGAGAAGTATGTCGGCGGCGAGAGCGCGTCCCCGAAGCTGGACAGGCTCGGCGGCTCGACCTTCGCGCGCACCAAGGCGAAGGTCGCGCGCGAGGTCCGCAGGATGGCCGACGAGCTCCTGCGGCTCTACGCCGAGCGGCAGGCCCTCCCGGGCCAGGCCCTGCCGCCCGCCGATGACGACTACCGCGCGTTCGAGGCGACGTTTCCGTTCGACGAGACGGCCGACCAGGCACGCGCGATCGAGGACGTCAACAGGGACCTCGAGAGCCCGCGGCCCATGGACCGCCTCGTCTGCGGCGACGTGGGCTTCGGCAAGACGGAGGTCGCGCTACGCGCCGCGTTTCGCGTGGCCATGGGCGGCAAGCAGGTGGCGCTCCTCTGCCCGACGACCGTCCTCGCGCAGCAGCATTTCCGTACGTTCGAGGGCCGCATCGGCGGCTACCCCGTCACCGTCCGCGCGCTCTCCCGCTTCCAGACGAAGAAGGAGCAGGAAGAGACGCTCCGCGGCCTCAAGGAGGGCAAGGTCGACGTCGTCGTCGGCACGCACCGCCTGCTCTCCAAGGACGTGCACTTCCGGGACCTCGGGCTGCTCGTCGTCGACGAGGAGCAGCGCTTCGGCGTCACCCACAAGGAGCGCATCAAGCAGCTGCGTTCCCAGGTCGACGTGCTCACGCTCACCGCGACTCCGATTCCCCGTACGCTGCAGATGGCCGTGACGGGCATGCGCGACCTCTCGCTCATCACGACGCCGCCGGTCGACCGGCGCGCCGTGCGCACCATCGTCACCCGCTGGGACGACCAGGTCGTGCGCGAGGCCGTCACGCGCGAGCTCGCCCGCGGGGGGCAAGCCTTCTACGTCTACAACCGCGTCGACAGGCTCTACGAGAAGGCGCAGCGCCTGCAGGAGCTCGTCCCCTCGGCTCGCATCGCGGTCGCGCACGGGCAGATGAGCGAGGCGGCGCTCGAGGACGCGATGCTCGACTTCGTCGACGGGCGCTTCGACGTCCTCGTCTCCACCGCCATCATCGAGAGCGGCCTCGATATCCCGCGCGCCAACACGATGGTCATCGATCGGGCCGACCTCTTCGGCCTCGCGCAGCTCTACCAGCTCCGCGGCCGCGTCGGCCGCAGCAAGGAGCGCGCGTACTGCGTGCTCGTGGTCCCGCCCCCGAACGCCATGACCGGCGAGTCGCGCGCGCGCATCGAGGCGCTCGAGCGCCACACCGAGCTCGGGAGCGGCTTCAAGATCGCGTCGCTCGATCTCGAGCTGCGCGGGGCGGGGGACCTCCTGGGCGCCGAGCAGTCCGGCAATGTCGCGAGCGTCGGCTTCGACCTGTTCTGCCGGATGCTCGACGAGGCCGTCCACGAGCTCCGCGGCGAGGACGTGCGGCACGAGGTCGACACGGAGCTCAGCTTCGACGTCGAAGCGCTGCTCCCCGAGGACTACGTCACCGACGTCGGCGTGCGCCTGTCGCTCTACAAGCGACTGGCCAGCGCCATCGACGAGGCGCACGTCGCGGAGATCGCCGCCGAGATGGAGGACCGCTTCGGCGCGCCTCCGGACGAGGCGCGTCGCCTGGTGAAGCTCATGGCGCTCAAGACGGAGCTGCGGCGCCTCCGCGCGCTCGGGTGCGAGGCGAACGCGCGCGTGGTGACGCTCCACTTGCGCGAGGACACGCCGCTCGACCCCGAGAAGATCACGGCGCTCATCCGCAAGAAGGGCGGCGCGTGGAAGCTCACGCCGGACATGCGCCTGTCGCGGCGCTTCGACGCCGGGGACGGCCTGACCCACGCCGAGACGACGCTCGCGGAGCTGTCGGCCTGCCTGAAGGAGGGTTGAGCGGTGCGCCCCGAGGACATCCAGTGGGTCCCCTTCGAGCTGGGGCGCGCCGGCGGCGACGACGACGTGTGCGTGCGCTGGCTGGGCACGGCCGGCTTCGCGATCGAGCACGCCGGGTACGTCGTGCTCATCGATCCGTACGTCACGCGGGCGTCGCTCGCGCGCTGCGTGGCCTCGCCCCTCGCGCCCGACGCGCGGGCGGTGGCGGCGTACGCGCCGCGCGCCGACGCCATCGTCGTCGGTCACACGCACTTCGACCACGCCCTCGACGTGCCCGCCATCGCGCGCGCCACCGGAGCGCGCGTGCTCGGCTCGCGCTCCGCGGCGCGCCTGTGCGTCGGCCGCGGCGTGCCTGCCGACCGGGTCGAGGTCGTCGAGCCCGAGCCGGGCGGCGCCGCCGTCGAGCGCGAGGTCGGCCCCTTTCACCTGCGCTTCGTTCCGAGCGCCCACTCCCGCTTCGCGCTCGGGCGCGTCCCGTTCCCGGGAGAGATCGCCGACTGCGGCGACGTCCCGATGCGCGCGCAAGCGTACCGCTGCGGCGCCGTCTTCGGGATCGACCTGCGCGTCGCCGGGCGCCGCCTCTACCACCTGGGGAGCGCGGAGCTCGTCGACGCGAGGCTCGAGGCGGGCCCGGTCGACCTGCTGCTGCTGTGCGTGGCCGGCTGGACCGCGTCGCGCGACCTGCCCGAGCGCGTGGCGCACAGGCTCGCGCCCGGGGCGATCCTGCTGTCGCACTGGGACGACTTCCTGCGTCCCCTGCACGCGCCGACCCGCATGCTGCCGGCGATGCAGCTCCCGCGCCTGGTCGAGCGCC
>JAJYCT010000506.1 GCA_021778125.1 Myxococcales bacterium | reverse complement strand
GAGGGCGCGCTCTCGCGCGCGGGCCTCGTCGCGCTGGTGGCGCTGGGGATCTCGTGCACGCCGCTGCTCGCCTGCGCGGCGGCGGGCGTGCCGGCCGTGTTCGGTCGGCGCCTGCGCCCCGGCGACGTCGTCGAGGCGGGCGGGCGCGCGGGGATCCTGCGCGACATGACGCTGCTCGAGATCGTGCTCGAGGACGCGCTCGGCTGCGAGGTGCGCGTGCCGCAGCTGCTCGGCCTCTGGCACCCGACGCGCGTGCTCGGCAACGGGGCCGTGGCGACGCTCGACATCACGCTCGACCCCCGCGAGAAGCCCGCGACGGTCGAGGAGGCGCTGGTGGGCGCGGCGGTCGCGACGTGCGATCGCGCCCGCGTGGAGCTGCTCTCGCTCGACGCCGACGGCGCGCGCTGGAAGGTCACGGGCGTGCCCAAGCACGGCAAGGGCGCGGCGAGCCTCGCCGAGGCGGTCGCCGAGGCCATCGCCGAGCAGGGGCTGTCTCTGGGGAGGGCCGCGCCTCGCACGGGGACGCGCTGACATGAACGCCGTGCTGCTCCTCATGGGGCTGCTCGTGCTCTCGTACCTCGGCAGCTTCCTCGTCGCGGGGCGCAGCCGGGCCGCGGCCGGGCTGCCCTCGGGGGTCGAGTTCGTCGCGCTCGGCTTCGTGCTCGGTCCGCGCGTCCTCGATCTGGTGGGCAGCGACATGCTGGCGTCGTTCGAGCCGGTCGTGCAGGTCGCCCTCGGGTGGCTCGCGTTCGCGGTCGGCCTCGACTTCGGGTACGCGGGCGGCCGGCGCGTGCGCCTCGGCAGCCTCGCCCTCGGCACGCTCGGCTCGCTGGTGACGGGCGCGGCCGTGGCGTCGGCGACCTGGCTCGTGCTGCGCCGCCTGCACCTCGGCGCCTCCGTGCGCGAGCAGATCCTGCTCGCCGGAGGCGTCGGCGCGGCGTGCTCGGAGACGACGCGGCACGCCGTGCGGTGGGTCGTGGCGCGCCAGAACGCGCGCGGGCCGCTGGCCGAGCGGCTCAACGAGATCGCCCACGCCGACGACCTCCTGCCGATGCTCGCCGTCGCCGTGCTCTTCGCGCTCCAGCCGACGCCCGACGTCCACGTCGCCGTGCCGCTGCGCGACTGGCCTGCGATCACCGTCGGCATCGGCCTCTTGCTCGGCGCCGGGGGCTCGCTGCTCGTGCGCAGCGAGCTGCGCGTCGACGAGACGTGGGCGGTGCTCTTCGGCGTCACGCTGCTCGTCATCGGCGCCACCGCGCGCCTCGCGCTGTCGACGCTCACCGCGTCGTTCGTGCTCGGGATGGCCGTCGCGGCGCTCAGCCGGCACGACCAGGAGCTGCGGCGCATGGTCGCGCCCACCGAGCGCCCGGTGCTCCTGCCGGCGCTGGTGCTCGCGGGCGCGCACCTCGACTTCCACGCGAGCGCGAAGCTACCCCTCCTGGCGGCGGCGGCCATCGGCGCGCGGCTCGCCGCGAAGGTCGTGGTCGGGTGGATGCTGTCGCTCGCCTCGCGCGACGCGCGCAAGGCCGGCGGGCTCGTGGGGCTGTCGATGATGTCGTCGGGGGCGCTGTCGATCAGCATCGGCCTGGTCTTCGCGCTTCGCTTCCCCGGGTGGGTCGGAGACACGGTGCTCGTGGTCGCCGCGCTGTCGGCGACCTTCGGCGAGTTCGTCGGCCCCTTTCGCCTGCGGCGTTCGCTCGAGGTGGCCGGCGAGATCGAGGCCACCCCCGGGGCCACGGCATGAGCGGGGCCGCCGCAGCCCAGCACCGAGGCCTCGGCCAGCACGCGACGCACGCGCTGCTCCTGCTCGCGCTCGGCGGCCTGCTCTTCTACGTGACGCGCGCGGTGCCAGAGGTGCACGGCGGCCTCTGGACGATCGCGTCCATCGGGTTCCTCCTGCTCGCGGGGACGCTGGTGAGCGAGCTCGTGGCGCCGCTCGGTCTCCCGCACCTGACCGGGTACCTCGTGGCGGGCATCGCGGCAGGCCCCTACGCGCTCAGGCTCGTCGACGAGGACACCGTGCGGGCCCTGTCGCCGGTCAACACGCTCGCCCTGGCGCTCATCGCGTTCGCCGGCGGGGCCGAGCTCGACCTCGCCGCGCTCCGCCGCGGCGCGCGCAGCCTCGCGTGGGCGACGCTGATGCAGTGTCTGGTCGTCTACCTGCTCGTGACGGGCGTGTTCGTCGCGGCCAGGCCGCTCATCCCGTTCGCGCGCGCGCTGCCGCCCCCGGCGCTGCTGGGCGCCGGGCTGCTCTGGGGCACGCTGGCGATCACGCGCAGCCCGTCGGCGACGCTCGGCATCCTGTCGCAGACGCGCGCCCAGGGCCCCCTCGCGAGCTTCACGCTCGGCTTCGTGATGATGTCGGACATCGTCGTCGTCGTCCTGGTCGCGGCGGCGATGGCCGTCGCCCGCCCCCTGCTCGACCCCACGACGACGTTCTCGATCGACGCGTTCAAGACGCTCGGGCACGAGCTCTTCGGAAGCGTCGCGCTGGGGACGACGCTGGGCCTGTTCCTCGCGGCCTACCTGCGCCTGGTGAACCGGCAGATGCTGGTGGTGCTGCTGGTGCTCGGGTTCGTCGTGAGCACGATCCTCGACTACCTGCAGTTTCACCCCCTGCTCGCGTTCATGGTGGCGGGCTTCATCGTCCGCAACCTCAGCCAGCAAGGAAAGAAGTTCCTCGAGTACATCGAGCAGACGGGGACGGTCGTCTACGTCGTGTTCTTCGCGACGGCGGGCGCCGATCTCGACGTGCCCCTGCTGCGCGAGCTGTGGCCCGTGGCGCTGCTGCTGGCCGGCGCGCGGGCGGTGTTCACGGTGGGCGCGGCGCGGCTGGCGGGGCGGCTCGCGAAGGACGCGCCCTCGCTCCGGACCTGGTCGTGGTCGGGCCTCGTGTCGCAGGCGGGGCTCGCGCTGGGCCTCGCGGTGCTCATCGCGAAGGAGTTCCCCACCATCGGGACGCCGTTCCGGGCGCTCGCGATCGCGATGGTCGCCCTCAACGAGATGGTCGGGCCGGTGCTCTTCAAGCTCGCGCTGGATCGGGCCGGCGAGACGTCGCGCGAGGCGGCGCCCTCGCTGTCGACGATCCCGCCGCCGCCCGCCACCGACTGAGCGCCGGCCGGCGCGTGCGCGCCCTCGCTCGCCTTCGCCGGGCCGCCGCGCCCGCGACGAGCGCGAGCGCCCACCAGGCCGCGCCCCGTCCCCCGCCGATCGCGCAGCCGCTCCCGCGCGCCTGCCCCGGGTAGTACGCGTCCCACGCGTCGGTCGCGAGGACCACGATCTTGGGCGAGACGACGTCCACGCCGTCGAACGTCGCGCCCAGCGCGAGCCGCTCGCCGCCGAGCC